>JBBRVD010000216.1:0-6186 GCA_038247175.1 Burkholderiales bacterium
CAGCCAACGACAACGCAGTACCCAGGCTCCAGCAGTTGTTCTTCGCCTTCATCATCGTCAATCTCCCAAATAAAAAATCCGAAAAGCCGTGCGATGGCGCATCGGCCTACACATCCGCCATCACATGCAAATTTCAGGCCATCACTGGACTATCGCCTGTTGGCGCGGGCTTCACCCGATGGCAGCGCGCATCCTGTCAAAAATACTGACATACCCGGAACATGTTCACGAACGCGGCAACACGACGCGCCAGTCCGCACTCTTGCGCACCACGTGAGCATCCCGCCCGCCGACCCAGTTCTGCAACCAGGCTTGCTGCCGGGTTTCCCCGGCCTCGACGTCAACCAGGCGCGCACGGCGGTCGAATCGCACCCGCAGCAGCTCTGCGCCGCCCAAGGCGCGACCATTGCTGCGCTCGAGTACGTCTTGCTGCGCGGAAGTAGCGACCGGATCGGCCATCGACGTGAACGGATCGGAGCCAGGCGGCGGCTGGTAACCAACCGGCTTGGAGAGGCGCACCGTGGCGACGACGAAATCGACTTCGGGCTGGTATTGCGCCAGGTCCAGGCTGCTCTTCGGCAGGGTCAGGTCCGGCAGCGCAACAGCCACGTCGGACGCTGCTGCCAACGATGGTGCGGCGACCGGTGCCACCTCGGCAGACTCCGGCTGTTCGGCGTTCGCCTCGACCGGAACCAACAGCGGGCGGATGACCAACGCGGGTGACGATGGCTCCGACGCGGTTGGCGACATCACACTGACGACTACGGCCGCAGTCACTTTGGGTTCTGGCGCTGCAACTGCCGCCTGCGCCACCATGGCAGGTGCTGGCGCGGGAGTCTCGGGGGCGGGCATTGCCGCCAGTTGCGCAGGTTCTGCCAACCGGGCCTGCAATGGACCACCGGCTGCGTCTTCACCAGCGCCAAACGCCGGCAACACCGGCAATGCCGGAATGTACGGCTGCGCCGAGCCGTAGACCATGTAGCCAATCAGCCGCACGTCGAACACGCTGAGTCGGCCGTTGCCAAAGGCCCCGGCCACCACCACCGGGTCGGCCAATGGATAGGCACCGAAACCGGTGTACCTGCGACTGATCGCATCCAGTACGGCTTGTGAATCGGCGGCTGTGTAGCTGCCATCGCCCGTGGCATCGGCCAGGTAGGCCGCCACATGCAGACCGTCGTCATCGCGCACCGGCGCGGCCCCGCCGTTGATCGTCACATCGCGCAGGTCCAGCACATGGCTCTGGCCATACCGCGCCAACGCACTGGCCGGCACGCTTGCCGTCAGGTGAACCAGTTCGGTCGTTGCACCCGTCAATCCGGTGATGCCGGTCACAGTGATGCTGATCCGACCGGCTACCGACAGATCGGTCGTGACGGTCACTGCGGGAAGATTGCTCAGCGCCCCGGTGATGTCGAGCAAGCCAGCGTCGTAGTGCAGCGAGAAGCTGACGCTGCTGGCACCGGCGGCATTGCCGATGCGCACCGGTATTCCGGCGCCGCTGGCCGGCAGGTTGACGTTCTGCCCCGCACCGCGGGTGAACTCGCCGATGCTGACAAAGGCGCTTGCAGCCCCGGACTGGTTCAGGCTGGCGCTGAAGCCGCCACCGGCCACACCGTTGCTCTCGCCGTCCAGCAGGCGACCATGGGTATCGACGAAGCCGTCGAGCCGGCTGTCCAGCATCAGGGTATGGGCACCCGCGGACAGCAGTCCGTTGCCGGTCGGCGCGCCGGTCTTGACGAAGCTCAGACCCATTGCGTCCGCATCGACAACGATGCTGCCTGCCACCGGCTTGCTGCCTGCATCGAGCAAGACCATGTCGGCTGCGCCCCGGTTGGCGCCTTGGCCATCGAAAAGATTCAATGTGGAGACATCGAACGCCCGATTGAACCGCAGCTGATAGCCGGTGCTGGTCCAGGTGACGCCGCTGACCCGCAGCAGGTCCGGATCGACGCTGACGTCGAAACTCTGCTGGTCCGCGCCACCCAGGCCGTCGCTGACGCCCACGGTGAACGTGGTCACCGCCTGCGCATTCAGGTAGGGCGCAGTCCAGGTCAGCACGCCGCTGCTGCTGTCCAGCAGGGCTCCCGCGGGGCCATCCAGCAAACTGAAGGACAGGCTGTCGACCAGGTCCGGGTCCCGGGCCGCCAGGGTCAGCGACAGAACGCCGCCCGCAAGCAAGCTGCTGCCCGCGATCGCATCGAGCACCGGTGCCTGGTTGCCGACGTCGATAGTCACCATGCCCTGGCTGACACCACCGAAACCATCGCCGAGGTTGTACTGGAAGCTGGTCAGTCCGATGAAACCGGCCGTACTGGTGAAGTTGAAGCGCCCGTCATCGAACACCGCGATCGTGCCTTGCAGACCCGTGACATCGATCGATGTGACGTGCAGTGCATCGCCGTCGGCATCGCTGTCATTTTCCAGCAGGCCCGGCGCGGCGATCTGCAATGTCTGACCCGCATGCACCGAGTAGCTGTCGGCCGCCGCCACCGGCGCACGGTTGAACTGCAGTACGTCGATCGACACTATCTGCGGTGCAGAGTTGCGCGGCGCACCGGCGCCACTTCCGCTGCCTGCCGGGTCGCCGTTGTCGGTGACCTGGAAGCTGAACGTATCCGGGCCGACATAGCGGGCTGTCGGCGTGTA
Organism: Burkholderiales bacterium; assembly: GCA_038247175.1. Taxonomy (GTDB): domain Bacteria; phylum Pseudomonadota; class Gammaproteobacteria; order Burkholderiales; family Burkholderiaceae_C; genus CAISIP01. Next base: position 2,650 of record JBBRVD010000216.1, read on the forward strand.
GTTGAAACTGCCATCGGACAGCAGGCTGAGCGTGCCATGGGCAGGACCACTGACCTGCGCGAACTGCAAGGCGATGGAGGAGGTTTCCAGGTCGGTTCCGGACAACTGTGCGGTGAGCGTGCTGCCACCGGTGACGGTGAAGGATCCTGTCAGCGCAATCGGTGCATCATTGACCGGCCGCACCGTCAGACCCACCGTACCCGTCGATACGCCACCGAGGCCGTCGTCGACCCGGATCTGGAAGCTGTCGCTGCCGTTGTAGTCGGCCGTTGGCGTGTAGCGCACCTGCCGGGTCGCCGGATTGAAATCGCTCAGCACCCCATGCGCCGGCCCGGTCGGGAAGCTCACCGTGATCGGGTCGCCATCCGGGTCGCCATAACTCAGTGTCAGGAGCACCGACTGGTCTTCGTCGACCGCGCCGTTCTGTGCCGGCACCACCGGCGGCCGGTTCGGTGCGATGGCTCGTACCGCCAGCGGCGCCGACGTGAAGTTGCCATCCTCGTCGCTAGCGGTCACGGTGACCGAGAAATTGCCTCCAGTGCTGTAGCTGCGGGTGGCGCTGGTCGCATTGCCCGCCAGGCTCTGGGTGATGCCGTCGCCCCATCGCACCAGCCAGCCACTGATCGTGTCCTGGCCCGGGTCGATGGCAGAAAACGCGATGGTGTACGGGACACCTACCGCCACGCTTGATGCGCCAGTCAGCGTGATCGCTGGCGCCACGTTGTTGACGACGACATTGAAGCTGGCGTCAGTGCCGAGCAGGCCATCGCTGACCCGAACCGTGAACGGCACCGTGAGCGGGCCATCGGCAGCGACGTAGGTCAGCAGCCCCGTGTTCGCGCCGATCGACGCGCCGGGGAGCGCCGGCCCCACCAGGCTGTAGGTCAATGCATCGCCGTCCGGGTCGCTGCCGGGCACCTGGAAGCTGAGCGTCTGGCCCTCGAGCACCGTCGGCGATGCGATGCTGCCAAAGCGTGGAGCGTCGTTGATCGGGCGCACCGTGATCGTCACGATGGATGCCGGCGAGGTCAGGGCATTGCCACCGGCACCATCGGGGTCGCCACGGTCGGTCACCGTATAGGTAAAGCTGTCGACGCCGTTGAAATCGGCATCGGGCGTATAGGTCCACAAGCCACCCGGCCCGAGGATCAGGCTGCCATGGGTCGGCTGCAGAACCGGATCAAAGCTGAGGTTGCCGCGCGCGGTCTCCACGTCGGAGCCTTGCAGCAGGATTTGCACCGCCAGATCTTCGTCGGTGATCGCTGCCACATCCGCCCCGGCTGGCCGCGCATTGACCGGCAACACGTTGATGATCAGGTTGCCGTCGTCGGTGCCCAGGTTGCCGTCGTCGACGCGGAAACGGAAGCTGTCGGTGCCGTTGAAGTTGGCTGTTGGCGTGTAACGCACGGTGTGCGCTACCGGGTCGAAATCGCTCAGCAAGCCGTACAGTGGGTCGCTGACCAGGCTGACGCTCAGCGTATCGCCATTGGGATCAGTGCCGCCGAGTGTTATCAGCACACTGGTGGCTTCCAGGGTGCTCACCACCGCATCGGTGGCGCTGGGCGGCTGGTTGCCGCTGCGGTCGATCGTGAAGCTGCGCAGGTAGTCGCCACCGGCGCTACCGTTGCCATCCCCATCGAGCAGGTTGCCGGCGGTATCGAAAATACCCAAGGTACCGGACAGGCGCAAACGGTAGTTGCCCTCACCCAGCACACCACCCGTCAGTTGCAGCGTCAGGTTGGTTTCGGGGAACGAATAACCGGGGTCGATCGCGATACGGCTGTCATCCGCGGTACCGAACATATCGTCTGCGCCGGCGTACAGCAGTTCGTAGTTGGCCGGGCTGCGAGCGCTGATGCGGTCCAGCGGCTCGCTGAAGTTGATCTGCAGGCTGCTGAAGGCGCCCGCCGTGGTACCGCCGTCGGGCGGCAACTGGCTGATCGCGGTAACCAGCGCCCCGGTGGTGTCGTTGGAGTCGCCCAGGAACTCGTAGGCGCCGATGTCGTAGTAGTTCAGGCCCGGAGTGGCGACCCATTCCAGCGAGCCCGCCGACGACAGGTCGCTCAGTCCGTCATAGGGTGCCAGCACATAGGTCTGGCCATTGCCGGCTGACACGCCGACCGTCGGCGTCAGCCCGCTGGCGCTGGGGCCGTAGTCGAAACGGAAGCGGCCGTCCTGGAACAGCGTGACCGAGAAGTTGACCGGGTTGTTGGTGCCCTCGACCACGGCAGCCCAGCGGATCGTGACCTGGCCGGCCACTGTCGCGTCGGCGTACAGGTCACGGGTTGCATCGGGGGACGAGAAGCTGGTCAGGTTGTCCCACAATGGCGCAATCCGGGCATGGCTGAGCAGGCCCTGCAAGCTGTTGTTGTTGTTGCCGTTGTAAGCGCCGGTGCTGCTGCCGAACTGGATGAAGCCATTGGTATTGATGAAGGCGCTGGTGTAACTCTGGCCGTAAAACGGGAATGCAAACGGCAATACGTAGCTGGTTGCCGAGTCACCGGTACGGAAGTTGAGTTTGGTCCCGGTGATCGGGAACACACCCGCAGGCTGCGCAGTGGCCACGTACAAGGGCAGGCCATCACCGGTGTTGGCAGTGCTCGGGTCGTCGCGCCGGGCCAGGCCGTCGATGTCGGTCGATGGCGCGAAATACATGTTGCCGGCATCAATGGCCGAGGAGTTTGCGCGCAGGCCGAAGTTGTCGTCGAAACCGTTACCGGCCACCAGCTCGCGCTCGCCCAGGATGTTGTCGGCGCCGTCAATGTCCAGGAACCTCGGATCGCCGTACTTGCTGTTGGCATCCTTGACGCTGGCCGTCCGCCAGTTGGCCAGGGTGGTTTGCTGCACCCCAGCCACCAGGCCGACGCGGCCACCCGCCTGGGGGGTCCAGAACAGGTTGTAGTCGGACTGCACCAGCGACGCACCGCTGGCCAGGTTGATGGCATACCCTGCGTTCACCTGGATGATGTTGTTGTGCAGCCGGGTGTTGGTGGCCCCGCTTTGCACCAGTACCGCATCGCCGACCGGTTGGTAGATGGTGTTGTTGCGGGTAGTCTGGGTGTTGGCCTGGCTGCCGATCTGCACACCCACGTTCGTATTCACGTAAATGACATTGTTCTCGACCACCGAGAAATACTGCTGGTTGATGCCGATCGAATTGCTGTAGACCCGGTTGGCGGTGGCTGACCCGTTCCAGATATCCACGCCGTACCGGGTATTGAAATACACCTCGTTGTGGTCCGCGATTCCACCCGACCCGGCATAGATGCCGTCATAGTTGTGGTGCACGAAGTTGTCCCGTGCCACGGCAGTGCCGGTGACCTGGATACCTCTGTCGCCGGAACCCAGATGGCTATAGACCTCGTTATCCGTTATCAGCGCATTGCCACCAGATGCCAAGCCACCCGAGGCGTTGTCGTGCACCTTGTTGCCGGTGACCGTGACCAGGGCGATGCTCGACGTGCCATTGGTATCCGCGCCCCATTGGCCGTTGCCGTACAGGTCGCTGCCCTCGATCCGGCCGTTTCCGGCGCGCAG
>JBBRVD010000217.1:0-6132 GCA_038247175.1 Burkholderiales bacterium
CGTGGAATTCTTGACCTCGACGAAGTTGCCGATATGCACCTCGGCGCCCAGCCGGGCGCCCGGGCGCAGCCGCGCGAACGGGCCGACCAGCGCGCCGGAGCCCACGGTGACGCCGGCCTGCTCGCCATCGATGTGGGTGAACGGATGAATCACCGCACCAGCGTCGATACGGGCGTTGGCGATCACGCAGTTCGCGCCGATACACACGCCGTCGCCGAGCCACACAGCGCCCTCGAACACACAGTTGACGTCGATGGCCACGTCCTGGTCGCATTGCAGACTGCCGCGCAGATCAAAGCGCGCCGGGTCGGCTAACCTCACGCCCTGCTCCATGAGCCGGGTCGCGTGGCGCAGTTGGCAGGCACGCTCGAGTTCGGCCAGTTGCACCGGGCTGTTGACGCCGGCCACCTGCACCGCATCCAGGATGCGGTGCGCCAGCACCGGTATACCGTCGGCCACTGCAAACTTGACAATATCAGTGAGGTAATACTCCTGCTGCGCGTTTTTGTTGTCCAGCCGCGCAAGCCAGGTCTTGAGCATCCGCGCCGGCACCGCCATGATGCCGCTGTAGATCTCGCGAATCGCCAACTGCGCCGCGCTCGCGTCCTTCTGCTCGACGATGGCGCGCACCGGGGCCGCATCGCCGCCGCCGTCGCGCACAATGCGCCCATAACCCGTGGGGTTGGCCAGCTCGAGCGTGAGCAAGGCCAGCTTGTCGCCCCCACCGAGCGCAATCAGGTCACGCAAGGTCTGCGCCTGGGTCAGGGGCACGTCGCCGCTGAGCACCACCACGATGCCGTCATCGGGCAGTACCGGAGCCGCCTGCTGCACCGCATGACCCGTACCCAGCTGTGGTTCCTGCCGGACAAATTGCAGCCGCAACTCCGCCTCGAATCCGCTGCCGGGACTGCATGCGGCCTCCACCGCTTCGGCGCCATGGCCGGTGATCAGCACTGCATTGCGGGCTCCCAGTTCGGCTGCCGTGGTCAATACATGGTGCACCAGAGCACGACCGGCCAATGGATGCAATACTTTGGGCAGCCTGCTCTTCATCCGGGTTCCCTTGCCCGCCGCCATGATGACCACATCCACGATGCCAACGCTTGAGTCCATATCCGTTTCCCGTCGCCTGATGCTGTTATGGCCTGCGATTATCCGCCCGCTGCTGGTGGTCTTCGCGGCGGTGCTGCTGACCGGGTGCAGCGCGATCAAGCTGGCCTACAACAATCTGCCCGAGCTGGGCTACTGGTGGATCGACGGTTATGCCGACCTCGGCGAGACCCAGTCTCTGCAACTGCGCAACGACCTGGCGCAACTGCACGAGTGGCACCGCGCAAACGAAATGCCCCAGATCGCCGAGCTGCTGCAGCAGATGCAGCGTGACGCTACAGCCGACACCACGGCACAGGACGTCTGCCGATTCTTCGATCAGGTCCGCGAACGCGTGAACGCCGTCAGCCTGCAGGCCGAACCGAGCACGGCGGCTCTGGCGGTGTCGTTGACGCCAGCGCAAATCAAGCATGCCGAGGGTAAATTTGCCAAAGGCAACACGGAGTGGCGCGGCGACTGGGTCTCCGGCGACCGCGCCCAGCGACTGGCGCGGCGGCTCAAATCGTCGGTAGAACGCGCCGAGCAGTTCTACGGCACGCTGGACGACCAGCAGCGCGCGGTACTGCAGGCTGGACTGGCCCGCTCGAGTTGGGACCCCCAACGCAGCTACACCGAACGGGTGCGCCGACAGCAGGATCTGTTGCAGACGCTGCGCACGGTCAGTGGTGCCAATGGCGCTGCACGGTCGACACCCCAGGAGGCCGCAGCGCTGCTGCGCGCCTACCTGAGCCGGACGGTGCAGTCGACCGATCCGGCCCACCGCGCCTACGTGCAGACCACGATCCAGGAAAACTGCGTGGTGTATGCGCAGCTGCATAACAGCACCAGCGCAGCGCAGCGCACGCGAGCCGTGGCACGGTTGGCGGCCTACGAGCGCGACGCACGCGAACTCGCACGCCTGCCCTGAGCACCGGCATCCCCCTTAAGGCGGATAGGCTGGTGTCTGAGCGGGTCGCGCTCGTTACAGTCGGTCACACGGCCGCGCAAATGCAGCCGATCAAGGAGCACGCCAGCATGCCGACGGAACGCGATACCTTTGTTGCCGAGACCCGATATCCGGAGTCACTGCGTGCATTGGTGCTGCGCGGCGACGTGCGACGCTACCGCAAGGGCACCATCCTGATCCAGGAGGGCGATGATGGCGACACGCTGTTTGTCGTGCTGCAGGGTCGGGTCAAGGTGTATTGCGTCGATGCCAGCGACAAGGAAATCACCTTTGGCGTGTTCGGCATAGCCGACTACTTCGGCGAGATGGCGATGGACGGCGGACCGCGCTCAGCCAGCGTGATCACGCTCGAGCCGACCGTCTGCGCAGTGGTGCACCGGCGGGCCCTGTCGGATTTCATCGCCGAGCGCCCGGAGTTCTGCTATGAGCTGCTGTCCAGGGTCATCCAGCGCCTGCGCTTGGCAACCCGCGACGCACGCAACCTGGCTTTCACCGATGTCTACGGCCGCATCACCCGGCTGCTCAACGACCTGGCCACGCTGCAGGACGATGGCCAGTGCAGGGTGATGGAACGCATCACCCACCAGGAAATCGCCAGTCGTGTCGGTTGCAGCCGCGAGATGGTCAGCCGCATCCTCAAGGACCTGGTCAGTGGCGGCTACATCGCCATCTCCGACCGGCAGATTGGTTTGCTGGCCCGATTGCCGCAACGCTGGTAGCCGCAGCGCGCGCTCCAAACCGGGCGCTCCAAACCGCGCGCTTAAATCCGCACGCTTAAATCCGCGCGCCCCGAACCGCGCGCCCCGAACCGCGCGCCCCGAACAGCGCGCCCCGAACAGCGCGCCGCAAACGCGCGCCGAAAACGCGCGCTGCAACCGCACGGTGGTGCATACGTCACAAAAGTGCGCCGTCAGTTGCACATCCTGCAAGGGCCAGATTTTCCTAAGCTGTGATCCACGCACTGTTCAGGGCCACCATCGTGCACTGGGTGCGAGCACAGGAGGAGTCCACCATGTCCCATACCCATCCGCAAGCACTGTCAAACATCCGCGACACGCAAGCGCCGCACCCGTCGACGCACCCGACGCCGCACCCGTCGAGACACCCGCCAGCACACCCGCCAGCACACCCGCCAGCACAGCCGTCGGCACACCCGATGGAGCCGTCTGAACTGACCCTTTTTCGCCTGGCGCTGAACCAGATGGACTATGGCCTGGTCATGCTTGACAGCGAGTCGGCCATGGTGCAGTTCGCCAATGGCCTTGGCCATGCGGCCTTGCTCGAATGTCCGGACGGCTCCGGTGCGCTTGGGCGAGGGTCGGGCCTGCGGCTGCTGCACGGTCGGGTCATGGCGCAACGCCCGGCCGACAACGAGACCTTCCGCCGCACACTGGAGCGTGCCCGGGTTGGCCTGCGCGGCTTCCTGTGCCTGGGCGAAGGCACATTGTCTTCGTCCGTTGCGGTACTGCCGCTCACCGGCCAGCGCAATGCCGTCGACAAACCCGGCCATGGCCTGCTGGGCTCGGCCGTACCGCCGGCCTATGCCTTGCTGGTATTTGCCAAGCAGCAGTTATGCGATGAATCGACCATGGCCTTGTTCGCCCGTGAGCGCGGCCTGACCGGCGCCGAGAGTCAGGTGCTGGCACAAGTCTGCAAGGGCTTGCGCCCGGCGCAGATTGCGCGCAAACACGGGGTGCAGATATCGACCGTGCGCACGCAATTGCGCAGCATCCGCATGAAGACCTGCTGCGAGACGATCCGCGAACTGGTGCAGAAGGTCTCGGTGCTGCCGCCGATGGCGAGGCAGTTGTCCGGACAGTGGCGCAACTGACATCCTGACACCAGGGGCTTTGCAGCCCCTGCTGCACCATGCCCCCTGTCGCACCGGTCCGCCGACGCTCTCAGTCCTGCAGCGCGGCCCACATCTCCTTGTCGCGCTCGGCGGTCCAGATGCGTGGATTTGTGATGCCCTTGGCCTCGTCGTAGGCCCGGCTCACATCGAACGGCAGGCAATGTTCGTAGATGAAGACCTGGCCGAACAACGGGTCCATGCTCTTGCGGGTATGTGCCATCGCGGCCTTGAGGTCCATGTTGGCGGCGGCTGCCTCCTTGCCGCAGCCAAACAGCGTTTCGACCCAGGACTTGGTGTAGTCCAGCGCCTTGTTCACGTTGTCCGCTCCCCGCATCGCCTCGCCCCGGCCAGGAACAATAGCCTCGGCCTTCAGGGCGCGCAGCGCCTCCAGCGTGGCGGGCCACTCGGCGAGGTGAGCGTCCCCGGTATAGACACCGGCCAGGTACTCGACCAGATCGCCGCTGAACAGGACTTTTTCTTCCTCGACCCAGGCGATCGTGTCGCCGCGGGTATGCCCCGCGCCCGGGTGCCAGATCTGGACCTTGACGCCGCCCAGGTCCAGCGTCAGCTTGCCCGGCACCTCGCCACGGGCCGGATCACCGCCGCCGATGACCATGGTCGGCCAGGTCAGCCCCGGCACCGACTCGGCGTTGCGAAACAGGCGCGGAAAACGCTCCATTTCGCTTTGCATGTCCTGCGCGCCGCGCTCCTGGATCAGCGCCAAAGTGCCCTGGCTGGCGATGATCTCGGTCGCCCCTTCGGCCGCGTAGGCGCTGGCACCGAGCACCCGCACCGCGTGGTAATGGGTCAACAACACATACTTGATCGGTTTGTCGCTGACGGTGCGGATACGGGCAATCAGGTCGCGCGCCATCGCCGGCGTGGCAGTCGCGTCGCTGACCAGGATGAACTGGTCGCCGATGATGACACCAGAGTTCGGATCCCCTTCGGCGGTGTAGGCCCAGCAGTGGGCGCTGAGTTGTTCGAACGTGATCTTCTTGTCGTCGAGGTCGGCCTGGGAGGCGAAAGCCTTGGTATTACCGGTCGTGGTTTGGGACATGGAGCGCTCCTTCGGAATCGGGAGATTTTAACTATCGTGCGAGCCGACGGTTTCCGGTGTCGCCTGATCGCGTGCAAGCAAGTGCGCGCGCGGCCAACCGTTATCGGCGACGCCGGCACACATACCGTCACCTATCCAGCGAACCGCTAAAAAAGCTTGAGGGCCTACCACACTGGCTACGCGAAAAACTGTCGGCGCCGTTGACAGGCCACTGGTCGTCGACGCATACGAAGCCCGATAGTCATCGTAATCCATTGAAATTAAACAATAAATTTCTTGGCATGCCACTTGCTTCGGTCATGAAGTTCGGTTTTGCGAACGTCTCATTTCAAAGGGGTAAATCGTGAATATTTCACCAATACATCTGAAGGTTGTGCCCTACGCGGTGGCAGTCCTGCTCGGCAGCCTGGCGACTGGCGCCTTTGCCACGCCGGCACTGACTTCCGGCCCCATCACGCTCGACGCGAACTATTCGCTGGCTGGCGGCGCGCCGCCTGTGGATGGCATGACCGATCCCAGCTCGAACCTGTACAACACGGGCAACGGCGCCGATTTCTACCTGTTCAAGAGCGACGCACTTGGCAACAACGTCTTTTTTCACACCTATGGGTTTGCATCGAGTCCGACCTATTTCGGTGCCCGGGCATCGGGTGAGGGTCACTTTGCCGCGGACACACGTGCTACGTTCTCAAAGTCATTCACCAACAATTCCAGCGTGGCCCAGCTCTACAACTTCTCGTTCATGGTCGACGCCGGCGAGGTAGGTGTTGGCGGATTGGGCGCGGGTTTCGCAAGCCTGCTGCTGAGCATCAAGAAAGACACCATTGTGGTGGCGCAGGACTTCACCAGCATCACGCAAACGGCAGCCGGTGCCGTGACCTGTGCCGACAACGACACCGGTCTGGCATACATGTCGTGCCTCAACGGCACAGTTCGCAACGCCTTCGGATCCGGCGGACCCTTCAACGTGAGCATGGGACTGATCGGAGCTGGCGAGACCTTTACGCTGGATTACGACATCATTGCGACGGTGTCCGGCAACCTCACTTCCAGTTCAGGCAACTCCTATCAGGCATGTTATGGCGGTGGTGACGGTTACGGTGGTGACGCCGTCGTCCCTGACAAGGAAATCTGCACGTTCAATCAGTTCTTCCCCGGTTCGGC
>JBBRVD010000218.1:0-5883 GCA_038247175.1 Burkholderiales bacterium
CGTGAGACACGTGAGACACGTGAGACACGTGAGACACGTGAGACACGTGAGACACGTGAGACACGTGAGACACGCGAGGCACGCGAAGGACGGGGCGAACGCCAACGTGATCGCCGCCCGCGCGCAGACCGTGGCGACCGTGGCGAACGCGCCCCGGCAATTGCCGGTGCCTCGGAGGGCGACAACAACGTCCAGTCGGATACCGTCTCCTCGGCGCAACCGCAACCGCAGCCGTACCTGGCTGGCTTGGCCAATGGAGCCAATGGGGCCAACCGGGCCGACGAGGGCCGCAGCGACGCGTTGCCGGCCGATGCCGCCAGCATCGACAACACCGTGAACGACTCCGAACGCGGTGACGCGCAGGACAACGCCCCGCGCGAGAAGCGTCCGCGCGACCGCAACGGCCGTGATCGCGGCCCGCGCACTGACCGTGGTGACCGCGGTGAACGTGGCAACCAGCGTAACCAGCAGGCCAGCTACGAGGATCGTTCGCCACAGGCGCAACGTGATGTCCAACCCGCACTGGAGGGTTTTGCACCGCCATTGCAAGCCGATGCGCCGCAGGCCCCGGCCCCCATGGCAGAACAGGCATCGCCCGCAGTGCCAGCAGCCGATCCAAGCCCAGCTGCAATACAACCGTCGTCCGAAGGCTTGCCGAAGGTTCAGACCTTCGTGCTGCCAGTGGACGCGTTGTCGCAGGTGGCGCAGGCCTCGGGCCTGAGCTGGGTCAACTCCGACGCTGAGAAGATCAAGGCAGCGCAGGCTGCGATCGCCGCACAGCCGCAGCCGATCCACGTGCCGCGCGAGCCAGCGCTGAGCGTCGTCATCGACGAAGGCCCCCTGGTTCTGGTCGAGACGCGCCGCGATCTGCGCAATATGACGCTGCCATTCGAGCAGCAGGCGCCGAACTGACGTGAGGGCCGCCAGTCGGCCCACTCATCAGCCACAAAAGCCGCCGCGGGGCGGCTTTTTCACGCCCAACCTGAAAAGGAATAGCGCCCTCGCCCCACTGGTGACTGGCGTTGTGGCGAGAATCGTCAGGTTCCCTGCGTATCGCCAGCAAAAATCAGGCGGTCAGCTGCCGTCGGCAGGATCATGCCTGCGCCGCACTGCGCCAAGCTTCGGTCGCAGCCTCGGCATCCCCATGCTGCGCAGCCATCTCCGCGAGCTGGCGCCAGGCTTCACGGCGCAGTCCGACGTCCTGCAGGCGTGCCAGTGCCTGCTGCAGCAACTGGCGCGCTTTGCCCCACAACTGCAGCCGCATGCAGGTGACTCCGGCCAGGTACTGCAACACGGCATCACCGGGGTGGCTGAGCTGAGCCGATTCGATGCGGGTCAGCCACTCACCTTCCAGCGCGCGCGGGTCGCTGGCAAAGCCCAGTTCGAGGGCACGCACCAGGTCCACGCGTTGCTGCTGGCCCAGCCCGGCTGGCTGGTTCAGCATCTGGTCCCAGATCGGCAACAGCCACTGGCGGCTGGTGGCCGGATCACCGCCCAGCGTGAGCAGCCGTATCGCGGCGGCGCTGGCCACGTCGGGCATGATCCGCTCCGCGACTTCGAGACAGTGCCAGGCCTGCGCCAGTTGGGCGGGATCGTGGGCAGACTGGATCAGTTCGATCGACAGGCCGCGCAACACCCCACGCGCCGCAGTCTGGGACAAGGCATGGTGCTTGGCCAGCAGGCGGGCCGCCTCCAGTGCCATGATGGTGCGCCCGGCCATGCGGGCGGCCTTGAGCCGTATGCGCAGCGCCAGCGTGCGCCGGCCCGGCCCCTGGCCCAAATCATCGAGCACCTGCAAGGCCTGCGCCGCGTCGTGGTCATCCAGCGCCCAACGGGCGGCACGCAGTCGAACCCCCTCACCCGCTTCCGGCGCCAGTCCCCGCGAAGCCTGGTCCTGAGCGGCGCGGAAGTGGATCTCGCGTCCAGGCCGGTCCTGTAGCGAATGCGCCGCCTCGGCGGCCAGCAGGTGCGCGATCGCCTGCAATTGGCCGGCGTAGCTGAGTTTGTCCTCGCCACTGGCCAGGTGCGAGGCCTGATCGACCACCGCCTCGGCCGACTTCTTGGCGCGCACGAACCGGCCGGCGATCAACTGCGCATAGGCATCGAGCAAGGAGGCCTGCATACTGCGTTCGCGCTGGCGCTGACGCCACAGGCGTGCCTCGCGCGGGATCGAGAACAGCGCCGACAAGGCACGCAGCGCCAGGTGCAGAATCAGAAAGCCGAGCAGCAGCAAGACCAGCACCAGGTTCAGTGACAGGTCGATACGGTAGGGTGGCCAGAACACGGTCATCGATCCGGGGTTGCTGCCGGCGAACAAGGCCGCTGCGACGGCAGCCGAGAACAGAGCCAGCAACCACAGGGATACACGCATCGTAGGCCCCTGCCTAGCGCCCGGAGGCCGCGGTGGCCAACGCAGCCAGGGTGTCGTCGATACGCGGCAACTCCATGGTTTTCATTTGCGACTGGACCTGCTGCAGCAGTCCGGCGGCAGCCTGGGTCTTGCGCGCGGCCGGATCGAAGTAGCGGAACAGCAGGGTCGACGCCGAGGCCAGGTCGGCCCGGGCAGACTCGAGCTGGCGGGCCAGCAGGCCCAGGCGGGCGTTGAGCAAGCGCAGCTTGAGGTTCTCCCGCACGAAGAAGGATTGCTCGGGCGACAGCAACGCCGCTTCCGGCTGTTCGATACGGCCGATACGCAGCAATTTGCCTGCCTCGTCTCCCACCACCTGCAGCACCCGCTGCCACCAGCTCGGCGCCGCCTCGGACTCCTGTCGCCTGAGCGATCCGGTCGCGCTGACCGCAGCCACCGCGTTGGCCAGCGGCAGGTCGTCGGCCATGCGCAGCAATTCGTCGATACGCACCAGCAGTCCTGGCGTATCGGTCACCTCGGCCGAGGTCATGCGACTGATGTCGCGCGCCAGGGTGCGCTGCAGCTGCGCCAGCCCGGGTTGCGCGGCCCGGGCCAGGCGTTGTTCGGCGCCGCGCAACGCCGCCACCAACGGCTCGACACTGCCAGTCAACTGGGCTTGTTGCTGGGCCAACCGCAACGCCGACTCGAGATCCACCAGCAGGTAGTCGTCGCGCGAGCGCGACAGGCGCTGAATCAATTCGTCCATCTGTGTGCGCTGCAGCGACAGCTCACCCAGCCGAACCTCGGCCAGCGCCAGACGCGCCGCCGTGTCGCGGGCGAGATCCTGCGCCGCCTTGGCACTGGCGCGTGCCTCGGCCGCATACATCGTGGCCTCCCCACTCTGGCGCGCCAGCGTCTCCTGCATCGCCGACAGACGTTGCCACAGCAACACACTGGCGATCAGCGCGAATATCCCCACCAGCAAGGCTGTCGACGCCATCGGAGACAGACCCAACAGGCTTGCCAGCGCCGGCGCGTCGGCATCGGCAACCGGCACGGCGGCGCGAACTGGCTGCGATGGCTCCGCCTGTGCGGCACCGCCTTGCGGGTCGCCGCCCGACGATGTACCAGCTGCCGGCAGCGCCGCATCAACCGGATCTGGCGTGGCTGGGTTTGACGGCTGTTCCTTCATGACAAAGTCGATTTTATCGACGCCGCCATGTCGGCCAGCGCCGGACGTGACTCTCGCACCACACCAAAGCCCGCCAATCGGGCCGCGGCCGCGATGCGCGCATGGCTGGCAATGGCACGCGAACGCGACCAGTCGTGCTCCGGCAGGCAGATCACCAGGTTGCGGATCGCCTGGGCACTGGTAAACAACCACCACGCATCGTCACCGATTCGGTTGTGCTCCAGCGCCTGTCGCAGTCCCTGGGGCCGGGGCGCGGCACGCCAGTACGCGACCACGAAACGCACCGGTACACCCGCCTGCGCCAGCTGCGTCGAAAGCCAGTCGCGGCCCTCGCCTTGTTCGTCATCTCCTGCGCCAGCCGGATCATTCATCGACGACTCCGCCGGGCGGCTCACGTCCCGCCCGGCACCGCGCACCAGCATGACCTGCCGGCTCGGCTGCACCCGCGGGCCCACCAGGCGCCACAAAGCCTCCGAATCGAACTGGCCGCCGTCGGTCGCCGGCGCGTCGATCCGATGCCTGGCGACACCCTGCCGCTCCAGTGCCACCACCGTTCCCGGCCCGGTCGCCCACAACCGCGGACCGTGTCCCGGCTGACCCAGATCGGCGTCAACCGGACGGGCCGCGAAAAAGTGCTCCACTGCAGCGGCACTGACAAACATGATGGCCTGGCATTGCGAACTCGACCGCCAGGCTGCGACGATGGCGGCGGTATCCGATACGGGATGGATCTCGATCAGTGGCAGCGCCAGCGCATCGAAGCCCTGCATGCCGAGCGCCTGCACCCACCGCAAGGCGTCCGCCTGCGGCCGGGTCACGATCACGCGCATCGCGCCAGGCTCCGCCGGATCAGACGCCAGCGACCGCGACTGCCGCGAGGGCACCGCCGTCGCGCAATTGCCGCGCGACACGCTGCCCCAGCGCCACCGCTTGCTGCAGGTCGGCAACCACCTGTGCGGCTTCGGCCCGCACCAGCGGGGCGGGAGGTCCGGCATCGCTCTCGTCTTGTATTTCGCCCCAGGCGGCCTGCAAGATCAGCTGCGATCCGCTGCCCCAGCGCGCATGCGCGGCCAGCGGCATCGAGCAGCTGCCACCCATCGAACGGCTCACCTCGCGTTCGGCTGCAACCGCAAGCCAAGTCGTCTGATGGGCCAGCGGCGCCAGCGCCGCATGCAGGTCCTGTCGCTGCGCACGCACCTCGATGCCGAGTGCACCCTGGCCGGCGGCCGGCAACATCTGCGACGGCTCGAACACCTGCCGGATACGCGCCCCGAGCTCGAGCCGCTTGAGTCCAGCCGCGGCGAGCACGATCGCATCGAACTCGCCATCGTCGAGCTTGCGCAGCCGGGTGTCGAGGTTGCCGCGCAGTGGCGCGATACGCACGTCGTCACGCCCGAGCCGGGTCAGTGCGTCGCGCAACAGCACGGCGCGCCGCAGGCTCGAGGTGCCCAGCACCGCATGCTGGCGCAACTGCGCCAGGTCGTCGATGCGGTTGGAAACCAGCGCATCGCGCGGATCCTCGCGCTCCATCACGCAGGCCAGCGCGAAGCCGTCGGGCAATTCCATCGGCACGTCCTTGAGCGAATGCACGGCGATGTCGGCCCTGCCGTCGTCCAGGGCCGTCTCCAGCTCCTTGACAAACAAGCCCTTGCCGCCGACCTTGCTCAGCGTGCGGTCCAGGATTTGATCACCAAGGGTGGTCATGCCCAGCAACTCCACCCGATGCCCCAGTGCCTCCAGGCACTGCTGCACATGGCGTGCCTGCCACAAGGCCAGGCGGCTTTCGCGGGTGGCGATGACGATAGGCGCGCGGGAAGGCAGGTTCACAGTCGTAACCGGTTGGTAATCAAAAGGGGTCGTGCGATGCTAGCATGACCGACTTGTCAAACGCCCTTTCGCCACCGCCATCATGACCCCCCGTCTCAGCGCCGAATCCACGCGCCGCGCCCGCGAGAACGAGCGCCCGCTGGTCGAGGACATCCGGCTGCTGGGTCGTATCCTGGGCGACGTGATCCGGGACCAGGACGGCGAAGCAGCATTCAACCTGATCGAGCAGATTCGCAAGTTGTCGGTCGCGTTCCGCCGCCATGCCGACCATGAAGCCGACCGGTCGCTGAAGAAACTGCTCAACAGCCTGTCCGGCGATCAGACCGTCAGCGTGATCCGCGCCTTCACCTATTTCAGCCACCTGGTGAACCTGGCAGAGGACCGGCACCATATCCGCCGCCGCGCGATCCATGAGCGCGCGGGCAACACCCAGGAAGGCAGCATCGACGTGGCCTTGTCCCGGCTGCGCTGGGCGGGCATCGCACCGGCCACCATCGTCCAGACGCTGGCCTCCAGC
>JBBRVD010000219.1:0-5873 GCA_038247175.1 Burkholderiales bacterium
ACCGAGAACAAACTCGACCAGATCGATGTTCCTGTCTACCAGCAGTGTGGCTGGTACGACGCCTATACGGCAGCGAGCTTTCGCATGTGGAACGGGTTGCGTCAGCGCGGCTACTCCGACAAGGCCCGCAAGAACCAGAAGATCTATGTCGTGCCCTGGACGCACCACATTCCCGAGGGTTCGCGCCTGGGCGACATCGACTTCGGCCCCAATGCCTACGTCGACCTCAATGCGCAAGACCTGCGCTGGTTCGATCACTGGCTCAAGGGCAATGACACCGGCCTCATGGAAGAGGCACCGATTCGCCTGTTTGTGATGGGTACCAATATCTGGCGCGGTGAGCACGAGTGGCCGTTGGCGCGCACCGTGTTCACACCCTATTACCTGCACAGTGCCGGGCTGGCCAACTCGCTGTACGGCGACGGGCAGCTATCTACGCTGCCCCCGGGTGACGAAGAGCCTGCGGATCGCTTCGACTACGACCCTGATCAACCGGTGCCTACGCTGGGCGGCAACAACACGACCTGGACCCAGATGAAGTTCGCCGTCGACCAGGTGCTGCCAGGGCCGATCGACCAGCGGCCGGTGGAGCGTCGTGACGACGTGCTGGTTTACACCGGCGCTGTGTTGGAGCAGGATCTGGAAGTGACCGGGCCGCTGGAGGTGTTGCTGTACGCCAGCTCTTCCGCGCCCGATACCGACTTCACCGCCAAGCTGGTGGATGTCCACCCGGGCGGTCAGGCGATCCACATCGCTGAGGGCATCTTGCGGGCGCGCTACCGGCATGGGTATGGCAAGCAACAGCTGATGGTGCCAGGCGAAGTGGCCTGTTTCAGAATCGAGCTTGCACCGACCAGCAACGTGTTTCTGGCGGGCCATCGCATCCGGATCGAGATTTCCAGCAGCAATTTTCCACGCTTCAATCGCAACCTGAACACGGGCGAGGACGTCGCCACAGGCACGCGCTGGCAGGTGGCACATCAAACGGTGTTCCATGACAGCGTACGGGCGTCTCACATCATCTTGCCGGTGATCCCTCCGCCCGCGGCATGAGGCTGTCTGTCGGCGCGCGCAGCTTACGCCGCCGGAATCAGCGGCAGCACGATATGCGAGGGGTGGTTGCGGTCGAGATGCACGTGGTTGGTGGCGATCACGCTATGGGTGTGGCGCCCCAGCGGTTCGCCGGTGTTGGGGTTGATGTCCAGCCGCGGGAAGTTGCTGCTGGAAATGTCGACCCGGATGCGGTGACCGCGCGCGAACAGGTTGCTGGTGGGCGGCAGCGTGATCGTTACCTTGGCCACTTCGCCGGGTTGCATCAAAACCTCGCGGTACCAGCCCTCGCGGAACCTGCAGCGGATCACCGAGTCGCACAGATTCATGTCGTAGCCTTGCGGGTCCGTGGCCGTGGGCGGGTGCACATCGATCAGCTTGGCGGTGAAGTCGGTGTCGGGTGCACTCGACGAAACATACAAGTGCACCGTGATCGGACCCGTGACCTCCACATCTTCGCCCAGTGGCGGAGTCTGGAACACCAGCATATCCGGACGGTCGGACAGCCTGGGGTACGGTGCGCGGGCGGCAAAGGTTTCGGGGGTCTCGCGCTGGTCCAGCGGGCCGGGGCCCAGCACATAACGCAGTCGCAGTACCGGGTTCAGAAAACGCGACCACATCGATTCCGGGCCGCCTGCGTCCTGTGGCGGCTGCTCCATGATGCCGCACAGGCCGCCGCCGATGCTGGGCACCGGATGCGCCGGGTCGAATTCGAAGCTGCGCTGCGCAGCTTCGGCATCGGGTGCCTGCGCCGCCAGTTGCCCACCGGCGAGGAAGTACATCGGCGTCCAGGCGGTGCGCGCCAGCGGCCAGGCCTGTTCGTCGCGCCAGCGGCCGCCGTGGTCGATCCGGCCTTGGTCATTGCGCAGGCCGCTGCCTCCACCCATGATGAAGATGCGCACCGGTGCGGCGCGCTCCAGGCCGTTGTCATGCTTTCGCAGCGTGCGATCGAAGAATTGCAGTTGCTCGGCAAAGTAGCGCTGCACACCCCAGATGCTGTCGGGGCCGAAATCCACATCGTTGATGAAACTCGATTCACCGCGCATGCCGCCATGGCCCCAGGGGCCGACGACCAAGCGCTGGTGCTGGCTGTTCTGCCGTGCCATTGCGGCGAAGTACTCGGTCATTGCCAGCGGATAGGCGTCGTACCAGCCGGTGCTGAAGGTGCCGGGGATGTCGGCATGCTGATGGAAATGGGCTGGGTAGCAGTTGCGCACCTCGTCCCACCACGCATCGCGTACGCCGCGCGTGTAATAGTTCAGCAAAATTTCCTCGAGCTTGGGCGTGTGGCGCAGCGACAGTTGCCCGGCCTTCCAGGGAGTACTTACCAGCAACTGGCGCATATTGCGCAGGTCTTCCCACACTTCGGCCTGTTTGTCGGCGTCGTCACGGATGTCCTGCGCGTCTTGCGCATGCACGAACAAGGCCCAGAACATCTGCAACTGCATCGCACCGCCTTCGCGCCCCTGGTGCTGGTAGTTGTCGGTCGGGGTGACATCGGGCCAGATGGCCGTCAGGTGGGGCGGGCGTTCCAGGGCGGCCCGCACCTGCGTGACTGCGGCGAACGAACTTCCCACCATGCCCACACGACCGTTGCTCCAGGGTCGGCTGGCAATCCACTCGATGGTGTCGTAGCCATCGCGGCCTTCATGGGGCGTGGCCGTGTGCTCGTAGTCGCCGCTTCCTTCGGAGCGTTTGCGGTCGCGCAGATCCTGCAAAACGACGACATAACCCAGTGGTGTGAAGTAGTCAGCCAGTTCGGAGTAGCGGCGGTCCGTCTTGTCGTAGGGCGTGCGGCACAGGATGGTGGGGAAGGGGCCCGAAAGGGGCTCGCCGTCGCGGGCTGGGCGGAACAGGTCGGTGGCGAGCCGGATGCCATCGCGCATCGGGATGAAAACATCCCGGTAAACCACGATTCCCAACCTTTCTCCCTGTGGGGTATGCGGGTTGGGTTGCAGCATTTGCAGATTGTATACTTTTATTAAGTATGCTAGTCTCGCTGCACGCGCATGCTGCAATGTCTGTTCTGGGGTCCTTTTTGTCAGTGGCAATATGGATGAATGGGCGTCCCCGGGCATTGGGAGCGGAGCGAGTCTGGCAACAGTGGCAAGTCATCCCGTTCGCGGGGCACAACATCAGGAGCGTCTTTTCATGAAACTGAAATTCCTTCAATTGGCCCTCGCCGCTTCGCTGGCACTGGGTGCCGTGGTTCCGGCCATGGCCCAGAAAAAGGGCGGCGACGTGGTGATCGCCATGACCGCAGCGCCGCCGTCGCTGGATCCGCATGCGACCTCGGCGCAGGTGGCGCGCAATGTCAACCTGCATATCTTCGAGACGCTGTATGCGCGTGACGAAGGTGCGCGCCCGGTGCCGGATCTGGCCACCGGGGTCACCGTCTCCCCGGACGGGCTCACATATGTGTTCGCCTTGCGCCAGGGCGTGAAGTTCCACAATGGCAAGGACATGACGCCGGCCGATGTGGTCGCCTCGCTGGAGCGCTACCGCAAGGCCGGTGCCTCTGCCAGCCTGATTGCTGCCATTGACACCGTTGCGGCCACCGGCCCCAACCAGGTGACGATCAAGCTCAAGACAGTGCAGTCGACCTTCCTGGGCAACCTGTCGAGCCCGCGCGCACCGATCGCCATCATGCCGGCCGAGGAAGCCGCCAAGGAAATGGGCAAGGCAGCGTCGATCGGCACCGGCCCGTTCAGCTTTGTCGAGTACAAGCCCGACAGCCATATCAAGCTTGCACGATTCGACGGGTACAAGCCCAATCCGGCCTACAAAGAGCGCGACGGTTTTGCCGGCGCAAAAGTGGTCCATGTCGACTCTGTCACTTTCCGGTTCATGCCCGAGGCCGGCGCGCGCGATGCCGGGGTCGAGACCGGCCAGGTGCATTTCAACGAGCAGGCCGACAGCACGACAGCCAAGCGACTGCGCGGCAACGCCAACTTCCAGGTCATCTCGATGCTGCCTTTCGCAGCGCAGATCCTGAAGTACAACATGGCACAGGGTGCCGCCACCGATGTGAACTTCCGCCGTGCCGTGCAGATGTCCTTGAATGCCGAAGAGATCATGGGCGTTGCCTACCCGGACATCAACCGCATCGACCAGTCCTGGGTGTATGCCGGCTCGGCGTTCCACACCGGTCGCCCGGCCTTCAAGCAGGATTTGGCTGGTGCCAAGGCCAGCTTGGCCAAGTCCGGCTACAAGGGTGAAAAGCTGACGTTCATCGTGCACAACGACCGTCCCACCGTGGATGCCGCAACCGTGATGCAACAGCAGATGACGGCAGTCGGTATCAATATCGAACTGAAGGTCGCCGACTGGCCCACCACTTCGGGCATCGGCCTCAAAAGCGACCAGGGCTGGAACTTCTGGACCCATGGCTTCGGCATTGAGCCCTACGAGGGCCCGGCATCCGCCATGTCGCACTGGGTGAAGGGGCAGGGCCAGCGCAAGGACGACCCAACGATCGACGCCCTGTTTGCCAAGCTCAACGGCGAGATGAACGTCGACGCCCAGAAGAAGTTGTTCGCCGAGTTCGAGAATCGCATGGCCGACGAAGCCATCGCCACCAATATCGGCAACTACGGGCTGTTCCAGGTGGCCTCCTCGAAGCTGAAGAACTTCAAGGCCTACCGCATTCCGCGCATGTGGGGTGTCTGGCTGGAGTAGTCCACGTCAGCAGAAAGCAGAGACCAGGCTACGGAGTGCCACGCTGCGCTCAACACGATTGTTGAAGAAGCACAATGGGTCGTTTCATCGTTCGTCGCCTTCTCGCATCGATCCCGGTCCTGTTTCTGGTTTCCCTGATCACCTTCGGCCTGTTGTGGCTGGTGCCAGGTGATCCGGCTTCCATGTTCCTGGACGCCAGTGCCACCGCCGAGGCGCTGGAGCGCGTGCGACGTGAACTGGGCCTCGACCGGCCGTTTCTGGTGCGCATGGGCGAGTGGTACATGCGCTTGCTGCAGGGCGACCTCGGCACGTCGCTGTTGCTCAACCGCAGCGTGACCAGCGCCATCCTGGAGCGGCTGCCGGTCACGCTGTCGCTCACCATGCTGGCCTTCTTCTTTGCGGTGCTGATCGGTGTGGCAGCGGGCGTGGTGGCGGCTGTGCGCCATGGCAAGGCGGCCGACCAGGGCATGATGACGCTAGCGCTGCTGGGTCTGTCGATACCCGAGTTCTGGCTCGGTCTGGTGCTTATCTGGGTGGTGGCCGTGCTGGTGCCGATCTTTCCGCCGGGCGATTACGTTCCCTTCTTCACCAACCCCTGGGAATGGGCGCGCCACATTGCCCTGCCCACCTTCACGCTGGCATGCGTGCAGATGGGCTTTGTGGCCCGCATGACGCGCTCCAGCATGCTCGAAGTGCTCGGCCAGGATTTCGTGCGCACCGCGCGGGCCAAGGGGCTCCCCGAGTCTTACGTGGTGGTGCGCCACGGTCTGGTCAATGCCATGGTACCGATCGTCACCGTCATGGGCATCATGGTGGGCGGTCTGCTCGGTGGCGCAGTCGTGATCGAGCAGGTTTTCTCGATCCCGGGCATGGGGCGGCTGATCATCGGTGCCGTGTTGTCGCGTGATTTTCCGGTGATCCAGGGCGGGCTGCTGTTTCTGGCGCTGATCTACCTCATGGTCAATATTGGGGTCGACCTGTTGTACGCGGTGATCGATCCACGTGTGCGTCTGGAATGAGCGCCACCACCACCGTGCAGGCAGCGCCAAACGCTGCGCCGTCGGCCGCACCGGGGCGCAAGTCGTTTGTGCGCAGGCTGTTTGGCAACCGCTCCTTCGTGATCGGCCTGGTGCTGGTCGGTCTGA
>JBBRVD010000220.1:0-5788 GCA_038247175.1 Burkholderiales bacterium
CCAGCATGACCCTCACCGGACGCCTGAATGGCAGGCAGGTGCAACAGGCCACGACCGAGCAGATGATCTTCAAGATACCCGCGCTGATCCGGTACATCTCCACCTTCACCACGCTGGCGCCAGGCGACGTGATCGTCAGCGGAACGCCTGGGGGCGTTGGCGCCAAACGCACGCCGCCGCTGTGGATGAAACCGGGTGACGTGGTGGAGATCGAGATCGATCGCGTCGGCGTGCTGAAGAACACGATTGCGGACGACTGAGTTGCCCGCAAGCCAGACGTACAAGAAGAAGGCAGAGGACCAGTCCATCAACAACGAGGAGTCAATCATGAAGGTTTTCCAGAAGGTTCGCGTATTGATCATGGGCGCGGCACTGTGCGCCGTCAGCGTCGCTGGCGCGCAGACGGCGCCCATCAAGCTCAAGTTCTCCATCTTTTCGCCGGACAAGGAGATCACCTACCTATCCGTTTTCAAACCCTTTGCCGACGCGGTCAACAAGGAGACCAATGGCGCCGTCGTGATCGAACTGTTCCCCAACGGTGCACTGGGCCGCAGCCCGCTCCAGCAAGCCCAGATGGTGCTCGACGGTGTCGCCGACATGGCCTGGATCATTGCGTCGTACACGCCGGGGCGCTTCCAGGACAACGAGGTGCTCGAGTTGCCGGGCGTGTTCCAGAGCCTGCAAGAGGCAACACTCGTGTTCACGCGGCTCGTTGCCAGCGGAAAGATCAAGGGATACGAAGATTTCTACCCGATCGCGCTGTTTGGTACCGCACCCTACAGCATCCATGCACGGACGCCGATCAACAGCATCGCCGACATCAAGGGCAAGAAGATCCGGGCCTCCGGTGCGCTGGAAGGTGAAACGGTCAAGGCGCTCGGTGCGGTGCCGATCGGCATGCCGGTAACGGAAGTGCCCGAGGCGATCAGCCGAGGCACGATCGACGGCACCACGTCGCACCCGGCCCCGCTGGTGGATTTTGGCATCTCCAAGGTCACGAACCATCACTACTTCACGCGGCTCGGCGTGGTGCCTCTGACCGTGCTGATGAACCGCAAGAAGTTCGACAGTCTGCCCAAGTCCGCGCAAGATGCGATCAGCAAATACAGCGGTGAATGGACGGCTGCCCGATTCAATCAGTATGTCGGGGAGTACAACGACAAGGTCATCAAGGACCTGCAGGCCGACCCCAAGCGCAAGGTGGTGTTTCCGACCCAAGCCGATCTCGACGCAATGCAACCCGCGTTCAAATCCGTGATCGACACGTGGGTTGCAAAAAGCCCGCGCAACAAGGAACTCCTGACGCTGGTCGAAGCTGAAATAGTCAAAGTTCGTGCCAGCCGATAACCCGGACCGTTCGACGCACGGCATGCTCCGTAAACTGGAGCGAGCCGGCCTCACAGCTACACGCGCCCTGTCCGTGGCTGGACTGATCGCGCTGATGGTGCTGGCGGTCATGACACTGTTCGACGGGCTCATGCGCTGGCTGGCGAACCAACCTATTGAAGGTGTCCGCGACGTTGGCGGACTGGCCATCGCGCTGGCAATTTCCTGCTGTATTCCTGTGGGCCTGATGGAACGCAGCAACATCACGATCCGTGTCGCGGAATCGGTCGCCGGCCCGTGGCTAGGCAAATTCCTGGATGTGCTGGCCGCCGTGGTCGTGGCCATCCTCATGGTGGCACTCGCATGGCAGTTCACGGTATACGCAGGCAAGATCGCCCATGCCAACGAGACGACCTGGGTTCTGCACATTCCAACCGCGCCCTTCTGGTACGGGGTAGCTGCCATTTTGTGGAGTGCGGTCGTTGTGCAGTGGGTGATGGTGGTGCTGGAGATCGGGCGTTTGACCGGCCGTTTCGAGCACGCGCAACGTTGAATTACTTGCTCCAACTTCCAGCCCATGCAGACCGCGAACGGGTCGTCATGACATTCCTTCAAACGAGGCGCCGGCGATGGGGCCATTGACCATTGCCGGTATCGGTCTGGCAGCGTTGTTTGCGCTGATCCTGCTCCAGGTCCCGATCGGATTCGCCATGATCGCCGTCGGTGTGGTGGGTTACGCACTTCAGGCTGGCTGGGGCCCGGCATTCACGATCCTGGCCAGCGAGCCTTCCGGATTGCTCTCCAGTGTGGACCTGGCTACCGTTCCGCTGTTCCTGCTCATGGGAACGTTCGCCACGGCAGCCGGTTTCTCGTCCGACATCTACAAGGCGGCGGCGAGCTTTCTGGGTCACCGACGTGGCGGCCTGGCCTATGCCACGATCGGCGGCTGCGCAGCCTTCGGAGCGGTATGCGGATCATCGACGGCAACGGCTGCCACGTTCGCAAAGGCAGCACTCCCGGAGATGCGCAAACGCGGTTACTCGGACGCGTTCTCGACCGGAACCATCGCGGCCGGCGGCACACTCAAATCGCTGATCCCGCCCTCGATCGTGATGATCCTGTATTGCATCGTCGCCAAGACCTTCATATTCGACCTGTTCATTGCCGCGGTCATACCAGCCCTGCTAGCCATCGCGCTGAACCTGGTCGCGATTGCGCTGGTCGTGCGTCTTCGGCCCGATGTGGCGCCGGTGGCAGACGTCGTCCCTTGGCCCGAACGGTGGGCTGCATTGCGCCAGGCAGGCCCCGTACTGGGATTGTTGGTCACGGTCTTCGTCGGTTTGTACAGCGGTGTGTTCACGGTCAACGAAGCCGCGTCGGTGGCCGCCGTGCTGTCGCTGGTCTTTGCGGTCGTGCGAGGCAGGATGAACTGGAACAACGTCTGGACCGGCTTGCGTGAATCGGCCAGCACCACGGCGATGATCTACATCATCATCATCGGCGCCTCGGTTTTCACCTACTTCATCACCCTGGCCCGCGTGCCAGAGGCACTGGTCGATCTGGTGAGCCATCTCGACATTGCGCCTATCGGAATCATCTTTGCGCTTCTGCTGGCCTACCTCATACTGGGCGCCGTGTTCGACGAGATTGCCGCCATGCTGATCACATTGCCGTTCGTGTTGCCGGTGATCGAACAGCTGGGCTACGACCCCATCTGGTGGGGCATCATCAACGTCGTGGTAATCGAGCTCGGCATGATCATCCCACCGATCGGCATCATCGTCTTCGTGCTGCACGGCATGGCGACCGACATTCCGATCCGGACCATTTATCGTGGCGTGATGCCATTCATCGCTGCCGACCTTTTGCTGCTGGCGCTGCTGGCCAGTTTCCCGGCCATCGTCATGTGGCTGCCGACCCTGCTGCGGGCGTGAGAGGACAAAATCAGGTCTCTGGCTCGATGCGAAGCGTCTTCAGGATCCGCGCCACCATGTTGTAGGCCGCGATGGCAACCGTGAATTCCACGATCTGCGTTTCGTCAAAATGTTCACGCATCTCTGCAAACAGGCTGTCGCTGACCTGCAGGTCCCGGGTAATCTGGGTGGCGAACTGCACGACCATCCGTTCAACTTGCGTCCAGTCGGAATCCGTCCCATCCTCGGGCATTGCGCCGGCGATCCATCGTTGCAACGCGTCGAGTTGGCGCTGTTCGCCACCCGCTGCCAGAAAGTCCGGGGCGTGATGGTGGAATTCGTAAATCGCACCAGTGACCAAGGCAACAGTACAGATAGCCAACTCCTGCAGCCGGCGATCCGTTGAAAGGCCATTGCGGACGTCGCGCATGAAGATATTCCATCCACGTGCCACCGGTTCGCTCCACAACAGTGCTTTGTCCAGATTCAGAAGCTGGCCACCGCGACGCGCCACGATCGCGTCAACCAGATCCTCGGGTTGGCGTTTGCGATCAGGGGTCCAGTCGGCGATACGCATAGGGCTCCAAATTTCAGTGAGTGGGGTCGCGTGGGGGGTCAACCGGTTACACGCCACAGCTGCCGTTCCCTATTCTGACGCCTCTGACCGTCATTGCCAGCTTGCCGCCATCACCGGCCCCAGCGGGATGGCGAGCGAGTCGGACAGATGCGTCTGCCCGATTGGTGGCGGAGCAAAGGCTGCCATCGCGTCGACCAGCGCCTGAACGTGGCGGTCGAGCAGTGTCGCGCCATCAGACGCTCGGAACTGCTCCACGCGGCTGGCGTTGCCGTTGTACCAGCCGCTGACCGTGAACCGGTCGGCCGTGCCGATGACGCTGACTTCCAGGGAACTGCCGAGCCGGCGGAACCACAGCTGGTCGGCGCCGATATCGCCGATGAACTCCGCCACGTCGGTGTTTCCGGGCGTGGCATCGTTCTCGTAGATGGTGTCGGAACCGTTGCCGCGCGCCATCACATAAGTGTCATTGCCCCCGCCACCGACCAGCATGTCCGCGCCGGCACCACCGTCCAGGCGATTGGCTGCGCCATTGCCACGCAAGGTGTTGCGCAGCGTATTGCCAGTGCCATCGATCGCGGCAAGACCGGTCAACTCGAGGTCTTCGACGAAGGAACTCAGCGTGAAGCTGGTGTTCGCCCGCACGATATCGTGTCCGCCGGCCTCAATCTCGATCACCGCGTCCAGGCGGTTGTCGACCAGGTAGGTGTCATTGCCGCGACCCCCTTCCATCCTGTCGACGCCGCTGCCGCCATCGAGCAGATCGGCGCCGTCCAGGTCGAAATGCAGTGCCGAGTTGCTGCTCATTGCACCCCAGCTCGACGCGGTGTTGTAGCCATCGAAAGCGGCTGCGCCACTGCCGAAGTCCAGCACCACGCCGGGTTCGCGGGCACCGAACGAGCGGCCATTGACGTCGATGCGGTCCACGTACAGGTTGCGGTCCTGTCCCAGGTCGGGACGGTAGGCATCGTTGGTGAACTGGATGGCGACGGAGTTCGAGTCGATTCCCAGCGCGGCGGTGACCTGGTAGGGCCGGAACTCCGCGCTGTCGACCCGCAAACTCTGCACCGGTAGGCCGGCGATCCAGACCTGCATGATCGGCCACTCTCCCAGGCAGATGCTGCCCCTGGCATGGACGACCAGGCTGTCGATCCGCATCGGCTGTGCCAGCGCGTCATCCGGCGCGTCGCCCCACAAGGCGTCTGCGCCATCGCCACCGAGCAACTTGTCGTTGCCGCGACCACCGTGCAATCGATCCTCGCCGGCGCCGCCGCTGAGGGTGTTGTTGCCGGCGTTGCCGGTGAGCTGGTTGTCGTGCATGTTCCCGATGCCGTCGATCGATGCACTGCCTGTCAGCACCAGGTTTTCGACCTGCGGACGCAGGCTGTGGCTGACGCTGCTCCAGACGGTGTCGACACCGCCGCCGGCCACCTCGTAGACGACGTCGTGTGGATCGTCCACCACATAGTGATCGTCTCCCCCGCCGCCCACCAGCATGTCGGCTCCGGCGCCGCCATCGAGCCGGTTCGCCGCACTGTTGCCCCGCAAGCTGTTGCGTCCGGCATTGCCGGCAGCGTCAATCGCCGCAGTGCCCATCAACTCCAGGTCTTCGACGTTGTCGGAAAGCCGGTAGCTGACGCTGGCGCGCACGATGTCATGGCCGGCGTCGGCAGCTTCGATCACCGTGTCGCCCGGATGGTCGACCAGGTACACGTCGTGACCAAAACCACCGACCAGCGTGTCAGCGCCAGCACCACCGTCGAGCCAGTCGCTGCCGAGCAGGCTGAACCGGATCGCGCCATGGCTGCTCAGGCCGCCCCAACTGGACGCGGTATTGATGCCGTCGAACGCAGCGGCGCCAGTGCCGAAATCGGTCACGGCGCCAGCGCCCTGGGCGGTGATCGTCCGGCCATTGACCGCGATGCGGTCGAGATACAGGTTGCGATCCTGGCCCAGGTCGGGACGCCAGGCGTCA
>JBBRVD010000221.1:0-5781 GCA_038247175.1 Burkholderiales bacterium
ACCAGCTCTACCAGGGCACACGCATCATCTTCACCGACACCGAAATCTCGAACTGGACCTGGGACTCGGTGGCCAAGCAGTACTTCTGGCACCGCTTCTTCGGCCACCAGCCCGACCTGAACTTCGACAACCCGGCGGTGCTCGAGGCGGTCCTCAAGACCATGCGTTTCTGGCTCGACATGGGTGTCGACGGTTTCCGGCTCGACGCGATTCCCTACCTGATCGAGCGCGACGGCACCAGCAACGAGAACCTGCCCGAGACCCACTCGGTGATCAAGAAGCTGCGCACGGCAATCGACGCCGAGTACAAGAACCGTTTCCTGCTCGCCGAGGCCAACATGTGGCCGGAGGATGTACGCGAATACTTCGGCGACGGCGACGAATGCCACATGGCCTACCACTTCCCGCTGATGCCGCGGATGTACATGGCGATTGCCCAGGAAGATCGCCATCCGATCACCGAAATCATGCAGCAGACGCCAGAGATTCCCGACGGCTGCCAGTGGGCGATCTTCCTGCGCAACCATGATGAGCTGACGCTGGAGATGGTGACCAACAAGGAGCGCGACTACATGTACAACATGTACGCCGCCGACAAGCGCGCCCGCATCAACCTGGGTATCCGCCGGCGCCTGGCGCCGCTGATGGACAACGACATCGATCGCATCAAGCTGATGAACGGCATGTTGTTGTCGATGCCGGGTTCACCCATCATCTACTACGGCGATGAAATCGGCATGGGCGATAACGTCTTCGTCGGCGACCGCAATGGCGTGCGCACACCGATGCAGTGGAGCCCGGAGCGCAATGCCGGCTTCTCGCAGGCGCATCCGCAGACCCTGTACCTGCAGCCCATCCTGGGCTCGTTGTACGGCTACGAGGCGCTGAATGTCGAGGCGCAGGCGCGCGACACCAGCTCGTTGCTGAGCTGGACCAAGCGGATGCTGGCCGTGCGCAAGACCAGCCATGCGTTCGGGCGCGGCAAGCGGATCTGGCTCAAACCGGGCAATCGCAAGATCCTGGCCTATGTCAGCTCCTACGAAGACGACATCATCCTGTCGGTATTCAACCTCTCGCGGGCAGCTCAGCCGGTGGAACTCGATCTATCGGCATGGAAGTCCGCGGTGCCGGTGGAGATGCTCGGCCGGGTATCGTTCCCCCCGATCGGCGAGTTGCCCTATCTGCTGACCCTGCCCTCGCATGGCTTTTACTGGTTCCGCCTGTCGCAGGAGGCCGACATGCCGCCCTGGCACCAGGAACGAACCCCGCTGCAGGACTTGCCAACGCTGGTACTGTTTGACGGCTGGGCCAGTTTCTTCCGCGAACGGGCCATGCCCTGGCGCATCGGAATGGCCGAGCGCATGCGCCAGCAGTTCGAAATCGAGACCCTGCCGCGCTACATCGAACAGCAGCGCTGGTACGCCAGCAAGGGCAGCGCGATCGAACGGGCGCGGTTGGTCGACCATGCGGTCTGGGACAGCGCCGATACGAGCTGGATGTTGCCGATCCTGGAGCTGGACGGCGCGCCTGGCGACGCGACCTACTTCGCGCCGCTGGCACTGGCCTGGGAAGACCGGGAAGACCGGGAAGAGGAACGCCTGAATGCGCTCGGCCACGCGGCCCTGTCCAAGGTACGTCAGCAGGCCAGTGTCGGTCTGCTGGGCGACGCCTATTTCGACCACGCCTTCTGCCGTGCGCTGGTGACGGCGGTGCGTGACGGCCTGGATCTCAATACCGCGCACGGGCAGCTGCGGTTCCGGCCCAGCGCCCGGTTCACAGAACGAGAGCTGGACATCGCGGCGCTGCCGGTATCGCGGCCCAGCGGCAACAGCAGCAACACGGTCATCATGCTCGGCGAGAGCCTGTTCCTCAAGGGCTATCGCCGCTTGCGCGAAGGTATCAACCCGGAACTGGAAATGGGGCGTTACCTGACCGAGGACGTGGCCTATGCCCACTGCGTGCCGGTGCTCGGCGCGCTCGAGTATTTCGGCAACGACGGCCAGGTCATGACACTGGCCATGGTGCAGGCCCATGTCGCCAACCAGGGCGACGGCTGGGACTTCACGCTGAGCTATCTCGATCGCCACCTGGAAGCGCTGCGCATCCGCATGGTGCATACGGCCGATGCGATGGACCTCGACGAGACCCACGGCGGCTTTCTGTCCCAGATCGCCATGCTGGGGCAACGCACGGCCGAGTTGCACCTGGCGCTGGCGCGCCGCACCGGCCACGCGGCGTTCGACCCCGAGCCGATGACGGCGGACGACCTGGCCGCACAGCGCGCCCGGGCGTGCGGCGAAGTCGACGACACGCTGGCGCTGCTGCGCGCGCAGGTGCACCGGCTACCCGACGCTGCGCAGACGATGGCGCATGAACTGATGGCCTTGCAGCAGATGCTGCGCAGCCGGTGCGAAGCCGAGCATCCCGTACCCGAGGGCAGTCTCAAAACCCGTTTCCATGGCGACTACCACCTGGGCCAGGTGCTGGTATGCGGGCATGATTTCACCATCATCGACTTCGAGGGCGAACCGGCGCGCAGTTTTGCGCAGCGGCGCGCCAAGGGTTCGCCGCTGCGCGACGTGGCCGGCATGTTGCGATCGTTCAGCTACGCACGCTGGTCGGCGCTGCGCCGGATCCATACCGATACGCAGCACGACCCGCGGCTGGCCGAAGCGGCCCGCCTGTGGGAACGGGCCACCCGCGAGGCATTCCTGCAGGCCTACCGCGCAACGTGCGCGCCCGTCGGGCCGCTGGCTGCCAGCGACACGCTGCTGGCACTGTTCGAGCTCGAGAAGGCGCTGTACGAACTGCGCTACGAGATCGATAACCGCGCCGACTGGACGGCGGTGCCGCTGCGCGGCATCCTGGACCTGCTGCATCCGCCACCGGCGTCCTGACGCCGTCACTGTTTACCGACCCGCACGACAAACCGATTTCCAACTGGAGAAACACGCATGGAAGCCCTTGCCATTCAACTGGAGCCCGCCCGGGCCATCCTGTACCAGATCGGTGCCTTCATGCCGCGCCTGCTGATTGCGGCGCTGGTCGTGCTGGGTGGCTGGCTGGTGGCCAAGATTGCCCTGGTCGCGGTGACCCGCATCCTGCGCGCCATCAACTTCAACGTGCTGACCGAACGCTCGGGCCTGGACGGATTCCTCAAGCAAGGCGGCGTGTCGCAGGACACCACCGGCATCGTCGGCCTGCTGGTGTACTGGCTGGTGATCCTGGCGGCGCTGCTGATCGCCTTCAACGGCCTGGGATTGACCACGATCAGCGAACTGCTGGGGCGGGTGGTCTGGTTCGTGCCCAATGTGTTCGTGGCCATCCTGGTGCTGGCCTTCGGCGCGTACTTCGCCCGTTTCATCGGCGATGCGGTGGGCGCCTATTGCCGCAACATCAAATTGCAGGACGCCGCATTCCTGGGCCGGCTGGCGCAATACGCGATCATGGTGTTCGTCGTGCTGATCGCGCTGGACCAGGTCCAGGTCGGCGGCGACATCGTGCGCGAGAGTTTTCTGGTGATTCTGGCCGGCATCGTGTTTGCGTTCGCGCTGGCATTCGGCCTGGGTGGCAAGGACTGGGCGGCGCAGCGTATCGCGCATTGGTGGCCGAGCGATCCGGCGCCTCGCAAGCCGCACGGCGAGCGCGGCCGCGAATGACGCGCTGCGGCCTCCCGGCTCACACCACCTGCAGCGTGCACGCATGAGCGACGACCCATCGATCACCGACATCTGGCCGGGTGTGGCCTACCCCCGGGGCGCGCACTGGGACGGGCAAGGCGTCAATTTCGCGCTGTTTTCCCAGCATGCGGAGAAAGTCGAACTGTGCCTGTTCGATGGCACCGGACGGCACGAGCACCAGCGCATCGCGCTGCGTGAATGCACCGACCATGTCTGGCACTGCTACCTGCCACAGGCACGCCCGGGCCAGGCCTACGGCTACCGTGTGCACGGTCCCTACAAGCCGGAGGAAGGCCATCGGTTCAACCCGAACAAGCTGCTGCTCGACCCCTATGCCAAGGACACGGTCGGCCAGTTGCGCTGGAGCGATGCCTTGTACGGCTACGCCGTGGGCAGCAAACGCGAGGATCTGTCCTTCGACCGGCGCGACAGCGCCGCCATGATGCCCAAGGCACGGGTACTGGAGACCGCCTTCACCTGGGGTGACGACCGCGCGCCACGCGTGGCCTGGCAGGACATGGTGATCTACGAAATGCATGTGCGCGGCTTCACGATGAACCACCCGCAGGTGCCGACCGCGCTGCGCGGCACCTATGCCGGCCTGGGCTGCGCTCCGGTGATCGACTACCTGCGCCGGCTGGGCGTGACCACGGTCGAACTGTTGCCGGTGCATACCTATCCGAACGACCGGCACCTGGCCGAGCAGGGACTGCAGAACTTCTGGGGCTACAACACGTTGGGCTTCTTTGCGCCGCAGCCGCGCTACAGCGCATCGCGCAAGGTCAAGGAGTTCAAGACCATGGTCCGCAGCCTGCACGCGGCCGGTATCGAGGTGATCCTGGACGTGGTCTACAACCACACCTGCGAAGGCAATCAGCTCGGCCCGACCCTGTCGCTGCGCGGCATCGACAACGCCTCCTACTACATGCTCCATGGCAATGACCGGCGTTATTACGACGACTTCACCGGCTGCGGAAACACCGTAGATCTGGAGCATCCGCGCGCGCTGCAGCTGGTCATGGATTCGCTGCGCTACTGGGTGCAGGAAATGCATGTGGACGGATTCCGGTTCGACCTGGCATCGGCGCTGGCACGCGAGTCGGGCAAGGTCGAGCATCTGGGCGGCTTCTTCGACGCGATCCGGCAGGACCCTGTGCTCAACCAGATCAAGCTGATCGCCGAGCCCTGGGATCTGGGTCATGGCGGTTACCAGGTCGGCAATTTCCCGCCCGGCTGGGCCGAATGGAACGACCAGTACCGCGACCAGATGCGGGGCTTCTGGAAAGGCAACCCCGGCCTGATCAGCGATGTAGCCCGGCGACTCACCGGCTCGCAGGACCTGTACGGCTGGTCGGGCAAGCGGCCCCATGCCAGCATCAACTTCGTCACCGCCCACGACGGATTCACGCTGCACGACCTGGTCTCGTACAACGACAAGCACAACCAGGGCAACGGCGAGGACAACCGCGACGGGCACAGCCACAACCTGTCCTGGAATTGCGGTGTCGAAGGGCCGACCGACGACACCGCCGTACTGGCGCTGCGCGAGCGGCAAAAACGCAACCTGCTGACCACGCTGCTGCTGTCCCAGGGTGTGCCGATGTTGCTGGCCGGCGACGAAATGGGCAAAAGCCATCAGGGCAACAACAACGTCTACTGCCAGGACAACCCATTGGCCTGGCAAGACTGGACCGCAACCGAGGACAAGGCCGCCCTGCTGCAGTTCGTGCGTCAGCTGGTTGCTCTGCGCAGCCGGCATCCGTCGTTCCGGCGCCGCAACTTCCTGCGCGGTCAGCCGGTGGACAAGGACACGATCAAGGACTGCGAGTGGTACCGCGCCGACGGCCAGCCGATGGAGCCGCCAGACTGGGACAACCAGCATGCCTTGAGCGTGGCCATGCTGCTGTCGGGCAACGGCATCGCCGAGCAGGGTCCTCGCGGCCAGAGACTGGTCGACGACCATTTCCTGTTGCTGTGCAACGCCCACCACGATGACATCCCGTTCACCCTGCCAGGACCGCCGCCTGGCGGCACATGGCAACGCATTCTCGACACCCATGATGGATATGTCGCTCCGTCCGAGACCCTGCCGCCTTATGCC
>JBBRVD010000222.1:0-5741 GCA_038247175.1 Burkholderiales bacterium
CACGCACTTCAAAGCCGGCTCGCTCGCGCGTCAGACCGCCCGGGCCAAGGGCCGACACGCGGCGCTTGTGGGTGATTTCGGACAGGGGGTTGGTCTGGTCCATGAACTGCGACAGCTGCGAGGCGCCGAAGAACTCCTTCAACGCGGCCGAGATCGGCTTGCTGTTGATCAGGTCGTGCGGCATGAGCGGCTCTTGCTCGGCCTGACCCAGGCGCTCCTTGACGGCCTTCTCGATACGTGCCAGGCCGGTGCGGTACTGGTTCTCGGCCAGCTCGCCGACACAACGAACACGTCGGTTGCCCAGGTGGTCGATATCGTCGACTTCGCCGCGGCCGTTGCGCAGGTCCACCAGGATCTTGACCACGGCCAGAATGTCCTCGTTGGTCAGCACCATCGGGCCGGTGGATTCGTCGCGGCCCATCTTGGCGTTGAATTTCATGCGCCCGACACGTGACAGGTCGTAGGTGTCCGGGTTGTAGAACAGGCGCTGGAACAGGGCCTGCACGGCGTCTTCCGTTGGCGGCTCGCCGGGGCGCATCATGCGGTAGATGGCGACTCGGGCCGAGAACTCGTCGGCGGTCTCGTCGGTACGCAGGGTCTGCGAGATATACGCGCCCTGGTCGAGTTCATTGGTGTAGATGCACTGCAGATCCTGCACATTGGCGGTGCGCAGCTTCTTGAGCAGTAGTTCGGTCAACTCGTCATTGGCCTTGGCGATGATCTCGCCAGTGTCCTCGACGACCACGTCGCGGGCCACCACGCGGCCGATGAGGAAGTCTTCCGGTACGCTGATGTGGGTGGTCTCACCCTGCTCCAGGTCCCGGGTATGCCGGGCGGTGACGCGTTTGTCCTTGGCCACGATGACCTTGCCGGACTTGTCGGTGATGTCAAAACGCGCAACCTCGCCGCGCAGGCGCTCGGCGACGAATTCCATCTGCGCGCCGCTGTCCATCAACTTGAAATTGTCATTGACGAAGAAATTCGCCAGGATCGACTCCGGGTTCAGGCCGATGGCCTTGAGCAGGATCGTGACCGGCATCTTGCGGCGACGGTCGACGCGGAAATACAGGATGTCCTTGGGGTCGAACTCGAAATCGAGCCAGGATCCACGGTAGGGAATGATGCGTGCGGAAAACAGCAGCTTGCCCGAGCTGTGCGTCTTGCCCTTGTCGTGCTCGAAGAACACGCCAGGCGAGCGGTGCAGCTGCGAGACGATGACACGCTCGGTGCCGTTGATGATGAACGAGCCCTTGGTGGTCATCAGGGGCACCTCGCCCATGTAGACCTCCTGCTCCTTGACTTCCTTGACCACCTTGTTTTGCGACGTCGAAGACTCGCGGTCATAGATGATCAACTGCACCTTGGCGCGCACCGCCGACGCAAACGTCAGGCCGCGGGTCTGGCACTCACGGACATCGAACGCGGGCTTGGCCAGGTTGTACTCGAGGAACTTCATCTCGACAAAGCCGTTGTGCGAGACGATCGGGAAAGCGGCATTGAACGCTGCCTGCAGACCCTCCACTGTGCGCTTCTTCGGCGGGAGTTCCGCTTGCAGGAATGCGGTGTACGCATCTTTCTGCATCTGCAGCAGGTAAGGAATTTCAAGCACGCTGTCGCGATTGCCAAAGCTCTTGCGAATCCGCTTGCGTTCGGTGTATGAGTAAGCCATGAGATCTCCGGGCAAAGACTTTGAGGTCTTGTTGGTCCTGCACTGTGCGCCGAGCATCGGGCTCGGCAGGCTTGGCGATTGGCCGCTACCAATCTATGGCGGACGGTTGCACGTTGCGCGCAACCCGAACCAAGGCATCTTCTGCAGTCGGGGTCAGAAGACACTAGGAAATCGCGCCGAAGGCGCGGCTTTCTGGTGTGTTCCCACAAAGAGCAAAGGCTGGAGCGAGCTTTGCACGCGCCCCAGCCCCTGTCTGGGCAAGGTTTACTTCAGCTCGGCCTTCGCGCCGGCTTCTTCCAGTTTCTTCTTGGCGGCTTCGCCGTCAGCCTTGGGCATGGCTTCCTTGACCGTCTTCGGAGCACCGTCGACCAGGTCCTTGGCCTCCTTCAGGCCCAGGCTGGTGATCTCACGCACCGCCTTGATGACCGAGACCTTGTTGGCGCCGATTTCGGTCAGCACCAGGTCAAATTCGGTCTTCTCTTCGACAACAGCAGCGGCGCCGCCACCGGCCGCAGCGGGAGCGGCCATGGCGGCTGCGCTCACGCCAAACTTCTCTTCGATGGCTTTCACCAGGTCGTTGAGTTCCATGACCGTCATGCTGTCAAGCGCGGTCAAAAATGCGTCTTTATCGAATGCCATTTCAATGTCCTTCAATCAGTCGGGGGCTGGCAGGGCGATTCACCCTTTGAGCCCTTCATTTCACTATTGGTTCACTATGCCGCCGGCCTTCAGGCCGCGACCGCTTCGCCTTTTTTCTCCGCCAGCGCGGACAGCATGCGGGCTGTGCGCGAAATCGGGGATTGCATCAAGCCCAGCAACTGGGCCAACAGTACTTCCTTGGTGGGAATGCTGGCCAGTTGTTTCACGCCCTCGGCATCCAGGGCTTTGCCGCCATACGCACCGCCGCGGATCACCAACTTGTCGTTGGTCTTCGCAAACTCGGCCACCACTTTCGCGGCAGCCACTGCGTCTTCGGAAAAGCCGTAGATCAGCGGCCCTGTCATCTGGTCGGACACGACTGCAAAGCCACTGCCCGCCACAGCACGGCGGGCCAGGGTGTTTTTCAACACACTCAGGCTGACGCCACTGCTGCGCGCGGTCGAGCGCAAGCGAGTCATGTCGGCGACCGTGATGCCACGGTACTCCGCCATTACGAGCGTTTGAGCTTTGGCGGCGAGGCCGGTCACATCGGTGACGACGGCTTCTTTCTCACTGCGATTAAGACTCAAGGTCTACTCCTTTTGGATTGCACGGGGTTCGGTACGATGTCGCCATCGAGACCTTCTTCCGCACGCCACACTGCAGCGACCAACTGTTTCCGGAAACCTGTCCTGATTCAGCGGGATCGCCATCTGCGTTGGCTTTCACTGATTAAGCGCCCACTCAAGGGCACACCAACGGTCTTGGATGACCTGGCAGCCCACTGCGGCACCACCAGCCCACCAATTCCGGCCACCTTGTCGGGCGACCGGAAAACTCTTCACGCCGCCCTGCTTATGCGCCCAGAGTCTGGGTGTCCACACGGAC
Organism: Burkholderiales bacterium; assembly: GCA_038247175.1. Taxonomy (GTDB): domain Bacteria; phylum Pseudomonadota; class Gammaproteobacteria; order Burkholderiales; family Burkholderiaceae_C; genus CAISIP01. Next base: position 3,197 of record JBBRVD010000222.1, read on the forward strand.
GCCCACGCCCATGGTGCTGGAGACGGCAATCTTCCTCAAATAAATACCTTTGCTCGAAGCCGGCTTGGCCTTGGTGAGCGCCTCGACCAGTGCAGACAGATTACCCTGCAGCTTGTCGGTATCGAACGAGCGACGACCGATCGTTGAGTGCACGATGCCGGCCTTGTCGACCCGGAACTGCACCTGGCCCGCCTTCGCGTTCTTCACCGCGGTGGCAACGTCCGGCGTAACCGTGCCCACCTTCGGGTTGGGCATCAGGCCGCGCGGACCCAGGATCTGGCCCAGCGTGCCGACCACACGCATCGCATCCGGCGCGGCGATCACGATGTCGAACGGCATGTCACCAGCCTTGACCCTCGCAGCGAGGTCCTCCATGCCGACGATGTCGGCGCCCGCAGCCCTGGCTTCCTCGGCCTTGGCGCCCTGGGCGAACACGGCAACCCGTTTGGTCTTGCCGGTACCGTTGGGCAGCACGACGGCGCCACGCACGACCTGGTCCGACTTCTTGGCGTCGATACCGAGTTGAACGGCAACGTCGATCGATTCATCGAACTTGGCAGTGGCACACTGCTTGACCATGCCGATCGCATCGGTCAGCGGATACAGCTTGGTGCTGTCGATCCGCACCGGCATTGCCTTTTGCTTTTTGGTGAGCTTGGTCATTTACACGCCCTCCACATTGACACCCATCGAGCGGGCAGAGCCGGCGATGGTACGAACGGCCGCGTCCAGATCGGCGGCGGTCAGGTCCTTCATCTTGGCCTTGGCGATCTCTTCGAGCTGAGCCCGGGTGATCTTGCCGACCTTGTCCAGGTGTGGCCTGGCCGAACCCTTGTCCAGCTTGATCGATTTCTTGATCAGCGTGGTCGCCGGAGGCGTCTTGATGATGAAGGTGAAGCTCTTGTCGGCAAATGCGGTGATAACCACCGGCAACGGCAGACCGGGCTCCACACCCTGGGTCTGCGCATTGAAAGCCTTGCAGAACTCCATGATGTTCAGCCCGCGCTGACCCAGTGCTGGGCCGATCGGCGGCGATGGATTGGCTTTGCCAGCTGGTACTTGCAGCTTGATGAAACCGACGATTTTTTTCGCCATGGTTTACTCCTTGCGGGTGCAAACGCCGAAATCAGACAACTGGTTTCGGCTCCCCGGGGTTAGCGACTCTGTGAAAACATCCGCATCGAGTCGATGAATGCGGAATCGGCAATGACTGCCTGAAGCGCTGCTTCAGGTCTTCTCGATCTGCGAGAACTCCAACTCGACCGGCGTGGCGCGGCCGAAAATCGTGACCGAGACGCGCACCTTGCTCTTGTCGTAGTTGACATCTTCGACCGAACCGTTGAAGTCGGTGAAAGGGCCGTCCTTGACGCGCACATACTCACCGACCTCGAATTCGACCTTGTGCCGCGGTTTCTCGGTGCCTTCCTGCATCTGGTTGACGATCTTGGCAACCTCGGCCTCGGAGATCGGCGAAGGCCGGTTCTTGGCGCCACCTACGAAGCCGGTGACCTTGTTGGTATGCTTGATCAGGTGCCAGGTTTCGTCGTCCATGATCATCTCGACCAGAACGTAACCGGGAAAAAACTTGCGCTCGGTGGTTTTCTTCTGGCCGTTCTTGACCTCGACTACTTCTTCCATCGGCACCAGGACGCGGCCAAACCTGTCCTGCATGCCGGCGCGGTTGATGCGCTCATGGATATTGCGTTCGACGGCCTTCTCCATTCCGGAGTACGCGTGCACCACGTACCAGCGCAGATCGGGGTTGGCCGCAGGCGTCATCGCCACGGGTTCGCCGGAAGGGGTTTCTATCGCATCGGTCATCATTACCTCCATCCCAGAACCACGCCGTACAACAGCCATTCCAGCGTCTTGTCGGTCAGCCACAAAAATATCGCCATCACTGCCACAAAAGCGAAGACATAGGCCGTCATCTGGATCGCTTCCTTGCGCGACGGCCAGACGACCTTCTTGACCTCCCGGGCTGCATCGCGGCCAAACGCGAACAACTCACGGCCCGGTTCGGACACGAAGAACACCGCCACCGCAGCCGCAAGACCGACGATCAAGGCACCCCATTGCGCCAAAGGGCCTTGCTTGGACAACAGATAGAACGCAACCAACGCACCCACAACCAGCAAAATGGCACCAGCCAGTTTGGCCTTGTCGAGCGGGCTGACAACGGTTTGAACTTGTGACGTGGCCATTTTTTCTCTATCTGGCGCAATACCGCCGAAACCCGGGGCCAAGCGCATTTTTGGACCCGAACGACCGCATCAACGGCCGGGCGGACTGCCACCGGATTCCGCAGGAATCGGTGGCAGGGGCGGAAGGAATCGAACCATCAACCTTCGGTTTTGGAGACCGACGCTCTGCCAATTGAGCTACGCCCCTACAACTAAACTTATCCACGACCGGCGCATCACCTCGCGGACATGCGCCGCACCCGGAAACTGAACTACGCGATGATCTTGGCAACCACACCGGCGCCGACGGTCTTGCCGCCTTCGCGGATCGCGAAACGCAGGCCTTCTTCCATCGCGATCGG
>JBBRVD010000223.1:0-5719 GCA_038247175.1 Burkholderiales bacterium
AGTGCGGTGGTGGAGAGTGCGGTGGGCGACAGGGCCTGATTCGACCGCGGCTGGTGACGCCCGGGTAAGCCGGGCTGCGCGATGCGACCGCAGCTGCTAGGATGGGCAAAATCGCGCTCCGCGATTTCCTGCATCGGTATTTGCGCAAGCCCCTGGGCATCGCAATCGGAGAACACCATGAGCGAACTCGACCGGCTGGCCAACCAGCACATCCTCGAATCGGAATCCCACCTGCGCCATATCGACGAAATGATGGCCAAGGCGCGAGAGCCAAAGGCCCGTCAGAAGTTGAATGCAGACGCCGCGAGCACGCTCGGCCGCCTGGAGCAGGAACATGGCCGTGCAGCACAGGAATTGAAGGCGCTGCTCAGTCGGCCCAAGCCCGCGACGGCCGATACGGTGGCGCAAAGCGAAGGCGTCATGGGCGTGTTGCAGAAGATCGGGCTGGAGCTGGAAAGGACGCTGGCGGCCGTGGGCGACCAGCGCGGCTTGTAGCGCCACGGGCCCCCATGTCGGCTGGCCCATTCCCCGAGCCAGCACGGTTATGCAGGGCAGCCTATATTGCGGACATGATCTACCCGCGCCGTCTGCTCGTCATGCTCACAACCGCCTTGCCTGCGATGCTCGTGTGGCCTGGCGCACAGGCGCAAAAGCCCCCAACAGCCAGCTGTCCGCCCATCCTGCAGCAACAGTTCAACCGGCTGCAGGACGAAGCGCCCCAGGCGTTATGCCAGTTTTCCGGCAAGGTGCTGCTGGTGGTCAACACCGCCAGTTATTGCGGTTTCACGCACCAGTACGAGGGCCTGGAGAAGTTGTATGCCCGCTACGAGAAACAAGGGCTGGTGGTGCTCGGCTTTCCCTCCAACGACTTCGGGCAGCAGGAGCCGGGCTCGGCCAAGCAAATTGCAGACCTGTGTTTCAACACCTATGCGGTGCGATTCCCGATGTTTTCGAAGACCGTGGTCAAAGGCCCTGCGCGCAACGCCTTCTACGCCGATCTGGCCAAGGCAACCGGAGTCGTGCCGAGCTGGAATTTCCACAAATATCTGATCGCCCGCGACGGCCAGGTGGTCGCCAACTTCGCAAGCCAGGTCGAACCCCTGTCGCCCGCAGTGGTAAAAGCGATTGACCGTGCGCTGCGGCCGCGGCCCTGACCGCAGCGGCGGGTCCCGATCACGTCAGCCGCGCCGCGCCGGTGCAGTTCCGGCGACAAAATAGGGCGCTACGGAACGCGGCAGTGGAGCGCGGCCGCGGATGTGATCGGCGATCTTCTCGGCCATCATGATGGTCGGCGCGTTAAGGTTGCCGGTGACGATCTCCGGCATGACGGACGCATCCACCACCCGCAAGCCTTCCATTGCGTGCACCCGGCCCTGGCCATCGACCACCGCCATGTCGCCGCTGCCCATGGCGTTGGTCCCGCACGGATGGTAGGCGGTCTCGGCGTGCCGCCGTACGAAGGCGTCGAGTTCGGCGTCGCTCTGCGCAGGTTCGCCTGGCGTGATCTCGCGACCGGCGAACGGCGCCAGCGCCGGCTGGCGCATGATCTCGCGCGTGATCCGGATGCCGGCACGAAATTCCGCCCAGTCCTGCTGGCTGGACATGTAGTTGAACAGGATGCTCGGATGCTGGTGCGGATCCTTCGAACGCAGCTGCACCCGGCCGCGACTGGGTGATCGCATCGACCCCATGTGCGCCTGAAAGCCGTGGACCTTGATCGGGTTGGAGCCGTTGTAGTTGATGGCCACCGGCAGGAAGTGGTACTGGATGTTCGGCCACGCAAACGCCTCGGAGCTGCGGATGAAGCCACCGGCCTCGAACTGGTTGCTGGCGCCGATGCCGCTGCCCAGGAACAACCACTGGGCGCCAATGGCCGGCTGGTTCCACCATTTCAGCGCGCCCACCAGAGAAACTGGTTGCAGGCACTCGTATTGCTGGTAGACCTCCAGGTGGTCCTGCAGATTGGCGCCCACGCCCGGCAAATCGTGCACCAGTGCAATGTCGAGTCCGCGCAGCAACCCAGCAGGCCCGACGCCGGATCGCTGCAGGATCTGGGGCGACGCGATCGCACCCGAACACAGCAGCACCTCGCGCTGCGCCTGCGCCGTGCATTGCTGCCCCCGGTGCAACCATGACACACCTACCGCGCGTTTGCCCGAGAACAGGATGCGATCGGTCAGTGCATGGGTGACGATGGTCAGGTTGGGCCTTTGGCGCGCCTGGTCCAGGTATCCGCGCGCCGTACTGGAGCGCCGTCCCTGCGGCGTCGTGGAGCGGTCCATCGGACCGAAACCCTCCTGCTGAAAGCCGTTGAGATCGTCGGTGCGCGGATAGCCCGCCTGCTCGCCGGCCTCGACCATGGCCTGGAACAACACGCTGTTGCCGTTCTTGGGCGTGGTCACGCTCAAGGGGCCGCTGTCGCCGTGGTAGTCGTTGGCACCGATGTCCCGGCTCTCGGCCTTGCGAAAGTACGGCAGGCAGTCACGGTAGCACCAGTCTTCCAGCCCGGGGCGGGCGGCCCAGCCGTCGTAGTCCATCGCGTTGCCGCGGATGTAGCACATGCCGTTGATCAGCGACGAGCCCCCCAACCCCTTGCCGCGACCGCATTCCATGCGACGGTTGCCCATGTGCGGCTCCGGCTCGGTCTCATAGGCCCAGTTGTAGCGCCGGCCCTGCAGCGGGAATGCCAGCGCCGCCGGCATCTGGGTACGGAAGTCGAGCCGGTAGTCCGGACCGCCGGCCTCCAGCAGCAACACGCGCGCGTCGGCGTCCTCGGTCAGGCGCGTTGCCAGCACATTGCCGGCCGAACCGGCGCCGATGATGATGTAGTCGTATTCCCTGGCCTGCATGTCGCGTCGTACCTTCAAAGGCGTCAGAACACCGACGCGTAGGCGCCGAGTTCCACCTGAATGGATTTGGTGCGGGTATACGCGCGCAATGTTTCCAGGCCGTTCTCGCGGCCCACACCCGACTGCTTGTATCCCCCCACCGGCATCTCCGCCGACGATTCGCCCCAGGTGTTGATCCAGCAGATGCCGGCCTGCAGCTGGTGAATCACCCGGTGTGCGCGATCGAGGTCCCGAGTCACCAGGCCAGCCGCCAGCCCGTACGGTGTGTCATTGGCGCGGCGCACCACCTCGTCTTCGTCATCGAACGCCAGGATGGCCATCACCGGGCCGAAAATCTCCTCCTGCACGATCTTCATGCTGTCGTGGCAGTCGGTGAACACGGTCGGCAGCACGTAGGCGCCGAGGGCCAGCGCGCCATCGGTGGCGCGTGCGCCGCCGACCAGCATGCGGGCACCCTCCTGCCGGCCCGATGCGATGTAATCCAGCACCTTGCCCATGTGCTCCAGGCTCACCAGCGGGCCGAAGTTGGTCGACGGATCCTGCGGGTCGCCGATGCGGATGCGCTGTACCCGCTCCAGCACCTTGTCCTCGAACGCCTTGTGCAAAGAGCGGTGCACGAACACGCGGGTTCCGTTGGTACAGACCTGGCCCGAACTGTAGAAATTGGCCATCATCGCGATGTCTGCGGCGCGGTCCAGGTTGGCATCGGCGAACACGATCAGCGGCGACTTGCCGCCGAGCTCCATCGTCACATCCTTGAGCGTCGAGCCTGACGCGCTGGCCATCACCTTCTTGCCGGTGACGGTACCACCGGTGAACGAGATCTTCTCGATGCCCGGGTGTTCGGTCAGCCACGCGCCCACGGTGGCGCCGCTTCCGTTGAGCACGTTGAACACACCGTCCGGCAGGCCGGCCTCGGAGTAGATTTCGGCCAGCTTCAACGCGGTCAACGGCGTGACCTCGCTGGGTTTGAAAATCATCGCGTTGCCAGCAGCCAGCGCCGGCGCCGATTTCCACAACGCGATCTGGATCGGATAATTCCAGGCGCCAATGCCGGCCACCACGCCCAGCGGTTCGCGCCGGGTGTAGACGAAGGAGCTCGCGCGCAGCGGCACCTGCATGCCTTCGATCGCGGTGGCCAGGCCGGCGTAGTACTCGAGCACATCGGCGCCGGTCACGATGTCGACCGCACGCGTCTCCGAGCGCGGCTTGCCGGTATCGAGCGTCTCCAGGTCGGCCAGTTCGTCATTGCGTGCGCGAAGAATATCGACTGCACGGCGCAACACGCGCGAGCGCTGCATCGCGGTGAAGGCGGCCCAGACGCGCTGGCCCTCCTGGGCACTGGCCACGGCGGTGTCCACGTCTTGCCGGGACGCACTTTGCACCTCGGCCAGTACCTCGCCATTGGCGGGGTTGACGGTACGAAAGGTCTCGGCGCCAGTGGCATCGACGCGCGCGCCGCCAATATAGATTCTCTGCAGTGCTATGGCAGGCATGCCAGGCTCCTTGGTGCAAGGTAAAAAAAGAATGGTCATGCGCCCGGTTGCGGGTGCGCCAGACCGACCGTAGCAGCTATCAGCCCATGGCCTTGCCCAGAAGGGCGTGGTAGAGCTCACGGTCACCGAGTATGCCTATGGGCCGCTCGCCCTCGCCGAGCACCAGCCTCTGGCCAGTGTGGTACCGGATGCTCAGCGCGTCGCGCATGCCGATGTCGGCATCGACCATGGTCGGACGGGACTGCAGGTTCTCGATCGCATCTCCAGCCACCCAGCGCTGCAAGGGCCAGGCATGCGCGCCGTGGCGCAGGCCCTGCACGACACCCTCTGTGTCGCACCGGAACCAGATATCGGCCAGTTCGTCGAGGCAGGTCTCGCCGCCGCGCTGCTCGCACGCGGTCAGCGGCCGCATCAGGCTGCGCCCCCGCAATACGTTGAGCGGGTTGGTGTGGGCCACGAAGGCGCGCACGTAGTCGTTCGCCGGGTGCAGCACGATGTCCTCGGGCGGGCTGTGCTGCACGATCTGCCCGCCCTTCATGATGACGATGTTGTTGCCCAGCTTGAGCGCCTCGTCCAGGTCATGGCTGACGAACACGATGGTCATATCCAGCTTGCGCTGCAACTCCAGCAATTCGTCCTGCAAGCCCTGGCGGATCAGCGGATCGAGCGCCGAAAAAGGCTCATCCATCAGCAGGATGTCGGCATCCATCGCCAGCGCCCGAGCCAGGCCCACCCGCTGCTGCATGCCGCCCGAGAGCGCATCGGGGCGCTTGTCGCGCCACTGGCTCAGGCCAACCAGTTCGAGCTTGTCGTTGATCCGCTTCTTGCGTTCGCCGGCTGGCAGGCCCTGCATTTCCAGACCCAGGCTGACGTTCTCGGCCACGCTGAGCCAGGGCATGAGCGCAAATCGCTGGAACACCATCGCTATGCGCTGGGTCCGCATGGCCTTCAAGGTGGCGGCCGAGCAGTTGGCAATGTCGACTTCGGCGCCTTCGTGCTCGATCAGCAGGCGCCCGCGACTCACGGTGTTCAGGCCATTGATGCAGCGCAGCAGGCTGGACTTGCCGGAGCCCGACAAGCCCATGAGCACGCAAATTTCGCCGCGCCGCACTTGCAGGTTGGCCTTCTCGACGCCGACGATCAGGCCGGTCTTCTTGAAGATCTCGTCGCGCGACAGGCCCTGGTCCAGCAGGGCGAGCGCAGCCTGCGGGGCCTTGGAAAAGACCACGTCCACGTCCTCGATCCGGATAAGGCTCATTGAAATACCCTCCGTCCTGCGGACTGCGGGGCTGAGCGCCTTGGGAGCGGCCCGGCGGCGCTCATTCGACTTCCCTCCGTCCTGCGGACTGCGGGGCTGAGCGCCTTGGGAGCGGC
>JBBRVD010000224.1:0-5714 GCA_038247175.1 Burkholderiales bacterium
CGACCGCGCGCTCAACCGATCGACCTATCCCCCGATCGAGAGCTGGCAGGTGTTGTCGGCCGCGCTGCAGCGCACCGGCATGACGCAGGATGAGGCGGCGTTGGTGATGGGGGGGAACATGATGCGGGTGGCGGGGCAGGTGTGGGGGTGATTCCGGCAAGGCCGTATGCACCGCCTCCCACACGACTTCGAGGTTTGTCTCGAAATAGCCGTGGACAATGCGGTTACGCATGCCGCGCACGTTGGACCGTGGTACTTCAGGGCGCGACCGGGTGAGCTCGGCATAACCATCCATCACCTTCTTCGCGGCCTGTCCGATGATGATGCGACTCATGATGACTGCCTGCTGTCTCGGCTTGTTCGTCCCCGGGCACAGAATCCGCCAGCACCAACTACCCATCCGCAACCGCCAGCGCGCCGCTGAAGTCGCTGAAGGCGCAGTTGTTGCGTATGTGCAGGCAAGATGCGAGACCTGACCCCCCCAAGCCCTCAGATGCTCGCCCAGCCGACGATCCGCCTGGCAACAACCGATGAAGCGCCGGCCATCGCCCGCATGTCGCGCGACTGGATCGAACACGGTCTGGGCTGGAGCTGGACCGCGGCGCGGGTGTCGCAGGCGGTCGGCGACCCGTCGACCAACGTGGCTGTGCTGGTCAAGAGCGACGGGCTGCAGGGCTTCGGCATCATGCAGTACCTGGATGACTCGGCCCATCTGGTGCTGCTGGCCATCGCACCGCTGATGCGCCACCAGGGCCTGGGTCGACAGCTTTTGGCTTGGCTGGAACGGTCGGCGCGGGTCGCGGGCAACACGGCGATCCGGCTCGAATGCCGGGCCGATAACGTCAACGCGATCGCGTTCTACTGTCACCTGGGCTATCGCCAGGTCGGCTCGGTCCCTGGTTATTACGAGCGCCGGGTCGATGCGGTGCAACTGACCAAGCAGTGGGCTGAACCGGCCAGTTGAGTCCAGCGCTCAGTGCGACGCCAGCACAGTGACCAGCGGCGCATGATCGTGCGCTGGTTTGTCGGCCAGCGTAATCAAATCCGCGAGTTTGCCAGCCGCCGCCTGTGCCGCCGCATCATCGGCCGCATGCACGATGGCCAGCGGGTCCCCCGCACGCACCCGCACACCAACCCCCAGCACCTCGCTGAACCCGACCCGGTGGTCGATCCGGTCCGCCGCCTGGCGCCGCCCGCCACCCAGCTCGATGACCAGCAGGCCGATGTCCCGCGTGGCGACATGGCTGATCCAGCCGTCGCGCGGAGCCGGTGCCGGGCAAGACACCGGCGCAGCCACGAGGTATTGTTTGGGACGTTCGACAAAATCCGCTGGTCCACCCAGCGCAGCCACCATGCGCGCAAACCGTTCCAACGCAGAACCGTCGCCCAGCACACGGCCGATGCGGATGTTGGCATCGTCACGATCGGTTGCCAGTTGGCCCAGCACCAGCAGTTCGGCGCACAAGGCGGTGGTGATTTCCAGCAGCCGGGGTTCTCGCCGTTTACCCCGCAGAAACTCCAGTGCCTCCCACACCTCGAGCCCATTGCCGCAACTGTGCCCCAGCACCTGGTTCATGTCGGTGATCAGCGCCCGGGTCGGCAACCCGGCGCCATTGGCCACCGACACCAGCGACTGTGCCAGCGCGCGCGCCATCTCGGTGGACGCGGCAAATGCGCCGTTGCCGGTCTTGACGTCGAGTACCAGTCCCTGCAGACCGGCCGCGAGTTTCTTGGACAGGATGCTGGCCGTGATCAGCGGAATCGACTCCACGGTGGCAGTCACGTCGCGGATCGCGTACAGGCGCCGGTCCGCCGGCGCCAGGTCGGCGGTCTGCCCGACAACGGCGCAACCGGCGCTGCGCACCGCGGCGCGCAGCAGGTCTTTCGACGGCCCGGTCTGGTAACCCGGGATGCTGTCCATCTTGTCCAGCGTGCCGCCGGTGTGGCCCAGCCCGCGGCCGGAGATCATGGGCACGAATGCGCCGCAGGCGGCCAGAATCGGTGCCAGCATCAGGCTGACCTTGTCGCCGACGCCGCCGGTGGAGTGTTTGTCGAGGATCGGGCCACCGAGGCTTTCGGCTTGCCAGTCCAGCGTGTTGCCCGAGTGCGTCATCGCGCGGGTCAGTGCCACGGTCTCCGACGTGTTCAGCCCGTTGAGGAAGGCGGCCATGGCCATCGCCGCAGCCTGACCTTCGCTCCAGCCGCCATCGACCAGGCCGGCGACAAACGCGTCGATCTGCGCTTCGCTCAGCACACCGCCGTCGCGCTTGATGCGGATGACTTCCTGGGCCAGCATCAGGTTCCCGCACCGCCGGAGTTGCAGTGACCTTCCCGCCGCGCGCTGCGATACGCATACGCTCGGGAACGACCCGATGCCCCGCTCATGGCGGGCCCAGATGCTGCGGCCCGAAACTGTGGGGCAACAACTGTTCCAGCGTGAAACTGGCCCGCACCTGCTGCGGATTCGCAATCATGATCGGTGTCTGCGGCCCGGCGAATTCCCGGATCTTCTGGCGGCAGCCGCCACAGGGCGTCACCAGCCCCTCGCCGTTGCCGACCACCAGCACCGCCTGCACCTCGGAGCCACCGGCCAGCACCATCGCACTCAGCGCGCCGGCCTCGGCGCACAGACCTTGCGGATACGCGGCGTTCTCGACATTGCAGCCGGCATGGATGCGGCCCTGGGCGTCGAGCACCGCGGCGCCGACGTGGAACTTCGAATACGGTGCGTGCGCCCGCGCCATCGCTGCGACGGCCGCAGCCAGCATCGCAGCGCGCTGGGTATCGATCAGGTCTGCGCCAGCCATCGGATTCAACGCTCCTTCAGGTAAGGCCGGCCCAGAGCCTGCGGCGCCACGGTGCGACCAATGAAACCAGCCAGCAGGATCACCGTCAGCAGGTAAGGCAAGGCCTGTATCAGTTGCACCGGTACCTGGCCGATGCCCGGCAACGGCACGCCTTGCAGGCGAATCGCCACCGCGTCGAGAAAGCCGAACAACAGGCAGGCCCAGAACGCCTTGACTGGATGCCACTTGCCGAAGATCAGCGCCGCCAGCGCCATGAAGCCGCGCCCCGCCGTCATGTTGGGCACGAAGGCCGCGTTCTGCGCCAGCACCAGGTAACTGCCAGCCAGGCCGCACAACAAGCCATTGAGTGTCAGCGCCGCATACCGCATGCGCGCCACCGACACACCGGCGGCGTCGACCATATGCGCGTTCTCGCCAACCGCGCGCAGGCGCAGCCCGAATCGCGTACGGAACATCAACCACCACACGGCGGGCACCAGCAGCAGCGCCAGGTACACCATCGCGTTGTGGCTCAGCAGGCCCTGGCCGATAACCTGACCCAGCACCGGTATGCCCTGCACGGCCTCGACGACGCCGGGCATCAGCGCCTGCATGCGCACCTCGGTTGTCACCGGCGGCGTCTGGCCACCCTGTGAAAACCAGGCGATGCCCAGCACAGCCGTCATGCCCACCGCAATGATGTTGATCGCCACCCCCGAGACCACCTGGTCGCCACGATGGCTGACGCAGGCAAAGCCGTGCAGCCACGACAACAACACCGTCGTTCCCATGGCCATGATCAAGGCAACGGCGGTGGAACCGAAGGCCACGCCGGCCGCGCCGGCCGCAAACGCGGCAAACAGCATCTTGCCTTCCAGGCCGATGTCGATGACGCCCGCGCGTTCGGACAACAAGCCTGCCAGTGCACACAGGATCAGCGGTGTCGACACCCGCAGCGTCGAGGCGATCAACGAACCGATCATGGCCTCATCCATGGGCCGCTCCTTTCACCACTTGCGGGGCGCGATTGCCGCGCAACCCGTTCACAACCCATGCCACCGACGGCGCCAGCACATAAGCCATGGCGCCGGAGAACAACACGATGAAGCCTTGCAGCATCACCACCATGTCGCGGCTGAAACCCCGCACCTCGAAGGCGACTTCGGCACCACCCTGGAACAGCGCGCCGAACAGGATGCTGGCCAGCACGATGCCAAACGGATGACTGCGCCCCATCAGCGACACCGCAATGCCGGTGAAGCCGGCGCCGCTGACATATTCGAGCATCAGTCGACCGTTGACGCCGGCAACCTCGTTCATGCCCACCAGCCCGGCCAGCGCGCCCGACAGGCCCATGGCCAGTATCACCTGGTGGTTGGGATTGATGCCGGCATAGGCTGCGGCACGCGCGCTCGAGCCGGTGGCGCGCAGGTCGTAACCGAACCGGGTATGCCAGAGGAAGAAGTAGACGCCAAGGGCCGCCAGCACCGCCAGGAACACACTGGTATTGAATGGCGAATTGGGCCACTCGATACCCAGCCAGCCCATGAAGGTGTGCATGCTGGGCAACTTGGCCGAATCGGCGAACGGCGCGCTCTCCACCGCCATATTGCCTGGCACCTTGAGGTGATTGACCAGCAGGTAGACCAGCAGGCTGCTGGCCAGGAAATTGAACATGATGGTGGTGATCACCACATGGCTGCCGCGGTAGGCCTGCAGATAGGCCGGCACCGCGGCCCAGACCATGCCGAACAAGGCGCCCGCCAACAGCATCAGCGGCAGCATAAGCCAGGCTGGAAGGATGGCCGACAACCACAATGCAACCAGCCCGGTACCCAGACCGCCCAAGATCGCCTGGCCTTCACCGCCGATGTTGAAGAGGCCGCCATGGAACGCCACCGCCACCGCCAGCCCGGTAAACACGAAGGTGGTCGCGTAATACAACGTATAGCTCAGGCCGCGGGTGGTGCCGAAGGCGCCATGGACCAGCACGGTGATGACCTCCAACGGGTTCTGCCCCACCAGCCAGACCATGACGCCGGCAGCGAGCAACGCGACCGCCAGGTTGACGATCGGCAGGACGACGAGATCGGCCCAGCGAGGCAAGGGTTGTTGCGCCATTACACAGCCACCTTCGGCACCGGGTCCGCCTTCGCCGTGTCGGGCGCATTCGCACTGCCGCCACCAATCATCAACATGCCCAGCGTGTTCTCGTTGCAGTCGCCAATCGGCAACTCGCCAGCCACATGGCCCTGGTTCATGACGATCACACGGTCGGACAAGGCCAGTATCTCGTCCAACTCACTCGACACCACCAGCACCGCACAGCCGGCATCGCGCATTGCGCGCAACTGCCCATAGATGAACTCAATCGCGCCGATATCGACGCCGCGGGTCGGCTGGCCCACCAACAATACCTTGGGCGCCTGGCCGAGTTCGCGCGCCAGCACCAGCTTTTGCTGATTGCCGCCGGAAAAACTCGAACTCTGCAGCTGCGCATCGCGCGGACGCACGTCGAACCGCTCCATCATGTCGACGGTAGACTTGCGCATCTCCGGATGCAGCATCCAGCCGCCACGGCAGTAGTGCGGCAGCCATTCGTAACCGAGCACCGCGGATTCCCAGGCAGCGAAACTCATGATCATCGCGCGTTCATGGCGGTCTTCGGGCACGTGGGCCACGCCCAGGTTGCGCGCGGTGCGCGGGTCGATCCAGGCGCCGGCCTCGAACTGTTGCCCGCCCACCGACAGGCTGCCCCGTGCCGGCGCCAGCAGACCGGACAGGACCTCCAGCAGTTCGCTCTGCCCATTACCCGACACGCCGGCAATGCCGACAATCTCGCCGGCCCGCAGTTCGATGTTGAGGTCGTGCAGGCGCACGACCCGCATCAGGTCGCGCACGTGGATGCCACGCGCCTGCAGCAACACG
>JBBRVD010000225.1:0-5713 GCA_038247175.1 Burkholderiales bacterium
GCAGCAATTTTTGCTCTGACACCAACACTTCGTCGGCTGTCCGGCTGTCCACCTTGCGTGTCGGACCCATAAACAAGCGCAGCAATTTTTGCTCTGACACCAACACTTCGTCGGATGTCCGGCTGTCCACCTTGCGTGTCAGACCCATAAACAAGCGCAGCAATTTTTGCTCTGACACCAACACTTCGTCGGATGTCCGGCTGTCCACGTGTCCAGCTGCCTCAGCGCGACAACTTGCCGCGCACCAGCTCGATATGGTTGCGCAGCGCATACAGCTCGTCGGTATGCGACAGCGGCACCACGACCTTGCCCACGCGCTGCTCTAGCGCGTCGAGCTCCTCCAGCAGTGCCGGCCGGGTGCCGGCGCCGTCGTCAACACGATCCTCGATGTCGCGCAGCTTCGCGTACCAGCGGAACACCCGCGAGCGGATACGGAACTCGTACAGCGGCGGCACGATGCGCGACAACGGCAGCAGCAGCGCAATGATGATGCCCAGCGACAGCCACATGCGTTCGAGCAGGTTGGCAAGCTGAAACGGCAGGTAGCGCTGCAGCAGCGGCACCCCGCTGCGGATCGTGCGATCAGCCTCCTTGGCCAGCGGGAACTCGGCGCTGGCTGGCAGCGGATATTCGCGCGCCCGGTTGAACCAGCCCGCGTTGCCATGCAGGGTCAGCGAGGCCTGCGAGAACAGCTGCAGCAGGGCAGGATGCAGGTCGGGCCGGGCCAGCAGCGTGGTCGTCGGTGCGACCAGGTGTACGTCGGCCGGCGGAATGTCGGACGCCAGGTCGACCACGCCACGCGGCAATGTCACAGGCGCCAGGAAGGGCAGGCGGCGCGCATACGCCTCGTTCTGCGCGAAGTCCATCAGCCGAACGCCCGGAGTCTGCAGCAGCATCTGCACCATCAGCGACTCGGGTGCCGACGCGAACACCAGCGCGTCCGACTGTGCGTCCAGGAAGGCGACTGTACCGGGCGTCTCGGCGAGTTGCGTCAGCGCGATGTCGCCGGGTTCGATGCGGTTGAGTTCGAACAGGCTGTTCATCAGTTGCGGCACTCCGCTGCCGGGCGTGCCGACGTTGACGCGCAGGCCCCGGAGTCCGCGCAGGTTGTCCAGCTCGGGCTTGCCGGTCGCCTGGCGCGCGCTTTTTTCCCAGTAGAACAACCAGACCGGTTCCAGGAACAGGTTGCCCAGCGACAGCGGTGCCGTCGCGTCGTCCTGCTCGGCCGGCGGGCGGCTGCCGCCCTGCACGAAGCCGACATCGGCCTTGCCTTGCTGCACGAGCGCCAGGTTGTCGGACGATCCTGCGGTGGGCAGCAGCACGACCTCGATGCCGTTTCGGGCCAGCGCCTTCTGGTAGCGCACCCCGATTTCGGCGTAGGCACTCTGGGCCGGGCCGGTGGCCAGTACAACGCGGCGCGGCGGATTCGGGTCCAGCCACGCGTACGCCAGCGTCAGCAGGCCGATCGACAACAGGATGAACGGCCCGGCCGCGACCATCAGCTCGCGCAGCGACGCCAGCGTGTAGCGCAGCGTTCGGGGCATGGACGTATCAGCGGGCGGCCGGCGCGCCGTCGCCGAACAGGTCGCGGTGGGCCGGCCAGTAGGCGTCACCGATGCTGACGCCTTGCGCGGCCAGCACCGCGCGCACCGTGGCGCGTGCCGTGACCTCGGCCGCCAGCGTGGCCAGCACCATCATCTGGGCCGGCTTGCCGGATGCGCCGGTACCCATCGCGAACACGGTGTCGCCGTCGGACATCGTGTGCACCGGGTTGATGGCGCGCGCCAGTCCGTCGTGTCCGACCTGCGCCAGTCGGTGCGCCTGCGCCTTGCTCAGTATTGCGTCGGTGGCGATCACGGCCAGCGTGGTGTTGGTGCCGGCCAGCAGTGGCTGTGGTGTCTCTCCGGCGAGGATGGCTCGGCGGATGTCGAGCACTGCGCGGCCACCGGCGGTGCGCGCGCCCGCCAGCACCCGGCCGCTGTGCGGGTCGACGACATCACCCAGTGCGTTGCAGGCCACCAGCGCGCCGACAGTCACGCCATGGACCGTGACTGCAGCGCTGCCGAGGCCGCCTTTCATCGCCCGGTCGATGCCGAACAACTTGCCGACCAGTGCGCCCGCGCCGGCGCCGGCATTCCCCTGGGCCGGCGCTTGCTTGCCGGCCGCCACACAGGCCCGGTAGCCGGCTTCGGCGTCGGGGCGGATACGCGCATCGCCGACCGGCAGGTCGAACAGCACCGCGGCGGGAACGATCGGCACCAGGCCGTAATGCACCGGCAAACCGATGCCGTTTTCTTCCAGCCAGCGCATCACGCCGGCGGCCGCATCCAGGCCCCAGGCGCTGCCACCGGCCAGCAGGATGGCGTGCACCCGATCGACCAGGTTGGACGGATGCAACAGGTCGGTCTCCCGGGTGCCGGGGGCGGCGCCCCGCACATCGACACCAGCGACCGCCCCGGCGCGTGCGATCAGCACCGTGCAGCCGGTCGGTCGGCGTCGGTCGGTGAATTGGCCGACCTCGATACCGGCTACGTCGGTGATGGCGTCCTTGCCGGCGCGGTCGAAGCCGCCTGGGCTGGCGCCCGGCATCTGGTCGGATGAGCCTGGCATGGCGGCGCAAGATGGGGTCTGGCTCATGGTGGATTTCATTATGGCGCAGCCTACTTGCGCATCACGCGCAAGCCCAGTGCATGCCGGTTTGCGCCGCGCCGATTGCGCCGGGGTCGCCGGCAACAGCGGATACGGGGTGCAGCAGACGTCGGCACACGTGCCACAAGCGATGGCGGCCGCATCGTGCTCGTGCTCGGCGTGTCGAAGGCGCAATGACGGCGCAATGACGGCGCAATGACGGGGCAACGACGGCGCAGCGACGGCGCACGGCTTCACCGCAGCGACGTCGGTCCGCCAGCTACAGAGCCATGAACTCCTTGAGAGCCTCGCTGACCCGGGATGAGACATTCACGAATTCAAACCCCGTCTTGAAGCCGCCGGCTTTGCCGCTGAGGTGGCTGCGCGTGCACACGCCGTTGACCTCGATGGAGACCAGGTTTTCGGGGCCAAGCTGCAGCGGAAATGTCAGTTTGGCGTTGGCTCCGCGCTTGAGCTCCATATCCAGGATCAGGCCGATGCCTCCGTCGCTGATATCGAACGGCGGCGCGCTCAGCGATGCACCCGAACTCAGCACGATCCGTACCGCGCGAAAGAATGGCTTGCGTCGGGACGCGCGCTTGTCCACCAGGGTCGCGGCGAGCGAGGAGTTGATCATCGTGCGTGACCGTCTCCGACCGCCAGCATCGGCCGACGCCTCGGCGCTGGCGCCGGGTGGTCTGCGGCGCCTGCGCCGGATGCGGCAAGCGACAGGAAAAGGAGGTGCTGGGTCATGGTCTATTTCGAATGAAAGTCTAGGCCCGGTGCCGGATCGCTGGAATCGGGCCGACACCTGAAATAGGGCAGGAAATAACCTGAGAGCGCGGCCGCGTGCTGCAACGCCTGTCGCTCCCGTCAGCGGTCCGGCGGGTTCGGGCCACCGCGCAGGGCCGGCCGGATCCGCGGCGGCACGGCGCTCCTGTTGCGCAGTTGCCGCAACGGCCAGCCACCGGCTACCGGCATGCGGACAAGCCCCAAGGTCAGCGTCAGGCCAGCACGCTGCAACTGGCCTCGAAATGCAGCTGCGCCTCGGCCAGCACCGACTGCAGGCTGTCCGAATCCTGCCCCAGGCGCTGCCAGACTGCAGCCTGCACGACCGGAACGGGTTCGTCGCCAGAGCTGAAATCCATCGCATGGGCGATCGCGTCGGCTGCATGCACCAGCACGGCGGAGATCTCCGTGTCCGGATCGTCTCCGGGATGGTGGTGCGATGCAACGGCCGCCTGCATCGGCAGCGGAAACTTCCAGTGGCGTGCCATCGCTTCGCCGACTTGCGTATGGTCCAAGCCGAGCACGGCCTGCTCGGCTTGGACCAGGAATCCGTCGTCCTGCGCACGCCGGGTCAGCGCGGCGCGGTAGCTGTCGGAAAACTGGGTTGCCAGCACCAGGCGGCCGATGTCGTGCAACAGGCCGGTCGTGTAGCCAAACTCCGGGCTCAGGCCGCAGCGCACGGCCAGCGCCCTTGCGCACAGTGCGGTGCCGATCGCATGGCGCCAGAACGCGCGCAGGTCCATGGCACTGGCGCCGTGCTGCGGCATGGCGTGCACCAGCGCCGCCGTGGTGGCTAACGTGCGCACGCTGCGCAGGCCCAGCACCGAGACGGCATCGCCCACGCTTCGAACCTGACGCTGCACGCCGTAGAACGAGGAGTTGGCCAGCCGAAGCGTCTTCGCCGACAGCACCGGGTCGAGCTCGATCTTGCGCTGCAGCGGGTGAATGTCGACGTCTGCGTCCGCCATGCTGGCCAACAGATCCAGTACCACATCGGGCAACGCGGGGATTGCATGGATGGTCTTGAGCACCTGCTCCATCGACAACGGCGTCATTGCGGGGTACGGCTGCGATGCGCCAGTGCCGCGGAGTACAGTACATCCTGTACCGGCGTGGGCCCATATTTGCGGAACAGGTGCACGAGGCGTTGTTGCCGCGACTCGTCGCGTATTGGCGCGTTGTCGCCAGCCAGTGGCCGGTCCTTCGACGCAGCCGCGCCGGTGGTGTTGTCAACGCGATTCATCGCGCCGTACCGGTCATGTCTGGCGTCAGCGTGACGATCTTGCCAAGCGAGGTGGAAGATTCTCCCAGCGCATGCCAGCGTACCAGGTAGGGCTGTCCGGCAACCTGGATCTGTCCTGCAACCGCCTGCGGCAGATCAGCGATCAGCGCGTCCAGGGCGGGCAGTTGCAATGGCAGCTCGTTGCCCAGCAAGGGCCCTGTGTCGGAGTACAGTTGCTCGGCCCGGATGTTGGCGAACGCGATGAGGCCCTCTTCGTCGATGGCCAGCACCGGCAGCGGCATGTTCTGCAGCGCCTCGCGCACGACGTCCAGATTGCGCTGGCCTTGCGTCAGCGTGCGCTGCTTCTGGTCGAGCGCCTCCTGCAGCTTGCGGTTGCTCTCTGCCAGCTCCTGGTTCGTGCTCCGGATCTGGATGTTCAACTGCGCGTTTTCGTCCCCCAGTTCCTTGTGGCGGAAGGCTTGCGCAATGAAGGCCCGCAACTGGGCGTCGTCCCAGGGCTTGACCATGAAGCGGTAGACCACGCCTTCACCGATCGCATCGGTCACTGCCTGCAGATCGGTGTGGCCCGACAGGACCACGCCGATCGCGTCCGGGTGCAGCAGCCTGGCCTGACGCAGGAACTCCACACCGGTCATGCCGGGCAGGCGCTGGCTCGACACGATTAGGTCGACGGGCTTGGCGGCCATCAGTGCCAGGCCCTGCGGCCCGCTGTTGGCGGTCTGAATCTGGTAGCCGTCGCGCTGCAGCAACTGCTCGAGCGCACCGACCACGGCGGGGTCGTCGTCGACCAGCAACATCGTGCGTGGTCGGGACGGCAGCCTGATCAGATGGGGCGGCAGTCGGCGGTCCTCGCGCAGCAGCACCTCGAGTTCGGCAGCCGGCAGCGGACGGGCGAAGAAATAGCCCTGGATCTCGTCGCACACGTGGCGGCGCATGAACTCGCATTGCATCTCGGTCTCGACGCCTTCGGCGACCACCCGCAGGCCCAGGCCGTGCGCCATCGAGATCACGACCTTGGCGATCACGGCGTCCTGGGAACTGGTCTGGATATCA
>JBBRVD010000226.1:0-5621 GCA_038247175.1 Burkholderiales bacterium
CAGACAGCGCCTGCGCGCCATCGCGCATCCGCTCGACGACGAAATGATTGGCCTGCAGGAATCGGATGACGATTTTGCGAACCTGGGGATCGTCTTCCAGAATGCCGACGCGAACGATGCTGCTTTCGAGGGTCATGGTGTAATTGCGAACGGTTTCCTCGCCAACGACGCGCGGGAGCAGTGTGATTGCCCGCAAGGTCAGCCGCAGCAAGTCATCTGTATTATGGTCAGCTCATTCTTTCACATGGAGCGCAATTCTGAGATGGTCGCTGGCCGGGGTCTGTGTCATTGCGTAAGTGCGCTGGAGGCCTTTCGCTGATGGCTGTACCCTGGTCCTCGGCGCCGGCCGGGCACGCCGATTGCGTGGATGCAGTGCTCGCCTTGACGCGCAGGGGGGCAGCCCATGATGTCAACAACCTCCTGACCGTGATTCGTGGCAATTTGCAGTTGATGCAATTGCTGGGGACTGCCGAAATTCCGGCTCTGGTGGCCGAGATCGAACTGGCGTGTGCGCGGCTCGCATTGCTTGGTGACGAATGGTTGCTGGCGGGCGAGCGAAGCTCGGGTGGCATCGGCAGCGACGGTGAGGCCAGTGGGGTTGCCGACGGCCTGAGGGAGATCGTCGACCTGATCGGGCGCAGCCTGCAGGTCGAGATGCGTTGCCGGATCGACGTGCGGGCCGAGCGGTCGCGTTGCGGCCTGTCGGACCGGACCCTGCGCGCGCTGCTGCACTGCGCGCTGCGGGTGCTGGCGCGCGCGCAAGTCGGTGCGCCACTGCGCGTGCGGCTCGTGGCATGCGCGAACTCTGCCGTGGTGTTGCTGCGCGCCCCCTGCGGCCCAGCCACCCATCTGCGCCTGGACTCGCCGGCAACGCTGGCGCGCCAGCCCGGTGTGCAGCGGATCGATCCGGGTTTGTGGGATGTGGCGCAGCTGCTGCACGAGCGGGGCGGCGATTTCGCGCTGGGCCGCTCTGCGCGACGGGTCTGGCTGCGCCTGACCTTGCCACCGGCTGCCCTGCCCGGCGCGACGCCGGACCGGGGCCGCCAGTAACGCGTCCGGCGCGGGCCGGGTCGTGCGGTCAGGTCGTGCGGTCAGGTGGTGCAATCGATCAGACCTGAACATTTCTTAAGGTTCGTGGCTGCCGCCGGGACTTACCATTCCAGCGCAGCCGATCCATGCCTGGGCAAGTCGTGCTCAGGACCCGGCAGATGAAAGCAGGACATGCAATGAGCCAGCAGGATCGATCTTGCGATTCGCGCCTACTGAACGGAGCCTCCTGTTCGAACGCACACGGCATGCCGCCTGGCATCGCAGAACGCGATTCGACGGCCGCCGGGCGTGCGCCGGTGCGGGGCTGGGCCACCGCGCGCGCGTTCTTTTCCGCCGCGGCTGCACAGGTTCCGATGCTGGCGGGAGTGCCGGTTCGTCTGGAGTTCCGTCCGTTGCCACCACTGCCGCCCATCGGCGCTCCAGAGAGCGCGACATGCCCGGATTGAGGCAGGCCACACGCGTAGCGCCTGCCGCCACGCCGACCGCCGGGGCAGCAGCCCCTGGATTTTCGCCGGAGCCGCCACTTCCCAAACCTGACAGGCGGGCCGATCCGGCCTGACAGATCCGTGAACTCTTTGACGCCGCAGTGTGAATCCGATATCTTTCTGCAGCATGTCTGCGCTGATGAGGGCGTGTTCGCGGTGCAGGCGCGGACGCCGGTTTCCTGCGATAGTGCAAGGCGCTCCGGTTGTTGGCTGCCCAGTGGGGGATCTTGCGTTTTGGCGGGTAGGTCGGCGACCGTCCGGGCAGATCCTGTACACGATGTGAAGGAGGTAATCGTGCCACCCATGCCAAGATTGCTGATCCTGGATGACGACCCCGCGATCGCCCAGACGATTGCCGCAATTGCGCAGCGCGACGGCTTCGACGTGCGTTGTGTCGACCGAACCGAGGAATTTTTTGCGTTGGTAGTGCAGTGGTCTCCGACCCACCTGGCGGTGGATCTGGTGATGCCCGGCATGGATGGCGTCGAGGTATTGCGGTTGCTCGCCGAGAAGGGATGCACGGCGCGCATCGTGCTGACCAGCGGCATGGGATCGAAGGTGCTCGAAAGCGTGAAGCGGTCTGCCGAGGCGCGCGGATTGCACATCAGTGGCATCCTTCCCAAACCGTTCAAGAATGCCTTGCTGCGCGAGTTGCTCAAGGAGTCCCGGCCCCAGCATCAAGCGGCACCGGGAGCGTCGATCGATGCCGGTACGCCGCTTTTTGGCGAAGAACAGGCGCAAGACGCGTTCACGGCGCGCCGCCTTTTCCTGCACTATCAACCCAAGGTGTCTTTGTCGACAGAAATGGCCGTTGGTTTCGAAGCCCTGGTGCGCTGGCGCCATCCGGACGGCAGAACGATCGGCCCGGACCACTTTGTGCCGTTCCTGGAACGGTCCGGTCGAATCCAGCAGCTCACAGACTATGTGATCGAGGATGCGTTGTCGTGGTTCGTCGGCGTGCCACCCCTGGTCGATCGCGCGATCAAGATGTCGGTCAACCTGTCGGCGCGCAATCTGGTCGACATTCATCTGGCAGACCGGCTGTCCGCTCGCTGTGCGTCAGTCGGTGTGTTGCCGGGTTCGGTGATTCTGGAGTTGACCGAGACCAGCGCAATGGCCAATCCGACGGATGCACTGGATATTCTCTCGCGGCTGCGCATCAAGGGTTTCGAGCTGGCGATCGACGACTTCGGCACCGGCTATTCGTCGATGGTGCAACTGGCCCGGCTGCCGTTCTCGGAGCTGAAAATCGACAAGAGTTTCGTCAGTTCGATGCTGCACTCGGAGGAGTCGCGCAAGATCGTCGGTTCCACCATTGAACTGAGCCGCAGCCTGGGCATCATCTCGGTGGCCGAGGGCATCGAGGATGCCGCCACCGCCGCGATGTTGCGCGGCATGGGTTGTGATCTGGGTCAGGGTTACTTCTTCGGACGTCCGATGGATGGCCCGCAGGCCGAGCGCTGGCTGCTGAACCGGTCGCGGGACGCGATGTGCGGCTGAGGCGCGCCTTTGGCGTGGCGGAACGCGTTTGATTTTTGGTCTGCGGAGTCGCTCACGACGGATAGTCGCGCTCGAGTTTGGCCAGCAGTCGGCGCGCGACCCGAAAACTCTCCTTGAGCATGTGCCGGTCGATGTGGTTGAGCGACTCCAGGTCGACCTGGTTGGCGCTCTCCTGTGGTGTGTCGCCCATCTGCACCTGCAGGCGCAGCATCTGCAGGTATTCGAATGCGGCGATCCAGGCTTCGCTGTCCGGCGCCGACAGGTGCAGCAGCGGTCCGATGGCCTCGAAGCGCTCGCGGGTGCCGATCGCCGTCACGCCCAGCGCCAGCGCATACAGGCGCGCCACATCGACGAACACCGCGGTGCCGTGGTGCTTGAGGTCGACCATCTCGCGTCCATCCACGGTCCTGGTGTCGATCGCGCCGCGCCAGTTCAGCGGCACCCGATGCCGGCGTGCGTTATCGGCCATCTGCTTGGCAAAGCGCGGCAGCCTGGCGGCCTGAGCAGTGATGGCGCCGCGCAAGGGGTCTGCCAGCTCGGTGCGGCCGGTCAGCGCTCGCAGGTCAAAGTAGATGTTGGCCTTGAGCAGGTCCTGCGGCGAGCCGTACTCGAGCCAGTCGCCGAAACGCTGGCTCCATTCCTGCGGGGTCAGGCAGCATTGCGGGTTGCTGGCCATGATGTTGCCCTTGCACAGCGGGTAGCCGCAGCGGTCCAGCGCCTCGTTGACGCTGCGCCCGAACGCCAGCCAGCGTGGCCGGTCGACCTCGGGCTGCTCGCTGCAAAACACCAGGCCATTGTCCTGGTCGGTCGAGAGGGTCTGCTCGGAGCGACCCTCGGAGCCGAAGGCCAGCCAGCAGGCCTGCTGCATGTCCACGCCATGCGCCCGGGCCTGCAGGGCCACCAGCCGTTCGGTCAGCAGGTCGTTCAGGTGGCTGATGAGCTGCGTGAGCTGGCGAGCGGCTACGCCCTGGCCGATCAGGTGGCGTGCGAATGCGCGGATCGATTGCGCCGACTGCACCAGCGCCGCTTCGTCCTGCGCCGCCCGTATCCCGGAGCTGACATGGCGGATCGACATGCGCTGCATCGCGAACAGGTCGCGCTCCGAGACCATGCCCACCACCTTGCCGTCCTGCGTGACCGGAACATGGCGGATGCCGTGTCGCGACATCAGCAGCGCTGCGTCCTGCGCCGTGTGTTGCGTGCTCACGGTGTGGACAGGCGCCGTCATCACATCGCCGATCGGCGACTCCAGCGGCGTGCGCGCCAGCACCACCCGGTCCAGGATGTCGTGACGGGTCAGGATGCCCAGCGCCGCGCCGGCCGCATCGACCACCAGCATGGAGCCGATCTTGTGGTCATGCATGGTCTCGAGCGCCTGTGACAGGGGCGTTCTGGGCAACACGCCGACCGGCGTCTTGAGTGTCAGCCGGCCCAGTGGCGTTTCCAGTGATTGCTCGGCCAGCCCCTGCG
Source organism: Burkholderiales bacterium (assembly GCA_038247175.1). Classification (GTDB taxonomy): domain Bacteria; phylum Pseudomonadota; class Gammaproteobacteria; order Burkholderiales; family Burkholderiaceae_C; genus CAISIP01. Next base: position 4,506 of record JBBRVD010000226.1, read on the forward strand.
TCGCGTAGCGGGCTTGCCTTGCCTTGCGCGAGAGTTCGAGCTGCGTGCGCACCCGGCCGCGCATGAACTCGGCAAAGGCCATGCTGCTGGCCATCAGCGCGTGCACGTCGGCCACTGGTAGGTGCAGGCATACCACCTCGTCGTGCGCGCTATAGGTCGAACTGACGGCGCGCGCATCGATCACCGCGCCGACCGGAAACAGATCGCCAGGCTCGAATGCGAAACGGGTGTCGCCCTCCGGGTCGGCCCCGTGGCCGTTCACATGGCCTTCGAGCAGCACCAGCAGGTGGGGCACCAAGCCGTGTGCCGGCGACAGGATGGTTTCGCCTGCCGAATGGCGCCTGGCAACCGCCTGGGTCACGAGCTGCTCCAGATGCTCCGGCCGCATCTGCTGGAATGGCGCGTAGCCGCTCAGCCGCGCGCGGATGCCGGCGGGCAGGCCCGCAGGCGAGAGGGAGGGATCGACAGTGGCCATGGCGTGCATTCCTGCTTTGGATGGCGGCGCGCCCGGTGCGACGCCCGCAACCCATTCTGGCAGAGGCCGCCATGCCATTCGTGCGGTCTGAAACTGCGCCCCGGGTGTGGCCGCGCTACGCGCCAACGCTCGTCAGTGCGCCAGCTGCGCCCGGGCCCGGTGCAGCCGCACGAACAGGGCGTCGGCGCTGATCGACAGGCGCCGGCACACGGTGTCGGTCGGCTCCTCCTGCAGCACCCGCAGCTGCATCGCGTCGCGTAGCGCCAACGGCAGGTCCTCGATGCGCGCGAGCGTCTGCGCCAGCCGTTCGCGTTGCTCTGCCAGCTCATGCGGGCCGGGCTGCGGGCAGGCGACAGCCAGCGCGCCTTCATCGTCGTTCTGTTCTTCCAGGCTGTCGATGCCGGCGCGCTGGCGCACCAGGTCGACGATCTTGTTCTTCAGGATCGCGGTGAGCCAGGACCGCTGTGCACTGCGGCCGGCGAACCGGGCCTTGCCCGCCAACACCGCCTCGAACACGTCGTGCACCACGTCCTCGGCCAGCATCGGGTCCTGCAACCGGCGTTGGGCGAACCGGATCAGGTCCTTGCGGTGGGACACCATTTCGATCCAGCATACGGCAAGGGCGGCCTGAGGCGTGTGCG
>JBBRVD010000227.1:0-5491 GCA_038247175.1 Burkholderiales bacterium
CTGGGCATCGGGCTGTCGCTGGTGAAGCGGCTGGTGGAAATGCACGGTGGCGGGATCGAGGCCAGGAGCGAGGGTCTGGGCAAGGGCAGCGAGTTCGTTGTGCGATTGCCGGTCGTCGTGGAAGCGTCGAAACCGCAGGCACCCGGCATTGAAGACCAGCCGGCCGCCACGAAGTCGTCGCTGCGCATCCTGATCGTGGACGACAACCGGGATGGCACGGACAGCCTGTCGGAGATGCTGAAGATGCTGGGCAACGACACCCGAACGGCCTACGACGGACACCAGGGGGTGGCCCTGGCCGGGGAGTACCGGCCCGACGTCATTTTGCTAGACATCGGCTTGCCCACATTGAACGGCTACGAAGCCTGCCGCCTCATCCGTCAACAGTCATGGAGCCAGCACGTCTTGCTGATCGCCGTGACCGGGTGGGGGCAGGATGAGGACCGCCGCCGCTCCCACGAAGCCGGGTTCGATCATCACATGGTCAAGCCGGTGGACCCGCAAGCCCTGATGACCATGATCGCCGGGATGAACGCGGGTCAGGCAGACCAGCCGACCAACCGCTTCAACTGACACGGATGCTTCGGTCCTCCGGAGTCGAAATGATTTGCGCTACGCGTTGGCGGCAGATCGAGCGCATCCATCCACCCTTCAAGCTCGTCATGCCTGCACTGCGAACGGCTGCTTGAGAACCACGGATCCGCGAAATCCCGGGTCTGCAATGGGTCGGTACCAGCCGGACAAGCAGCAGATTGAACACCACTTTGAGTTGCACGAGCGCGGCGCCATTGCGTTGTCACACCAGCACAGAGGTAACCGGGTTGGGCTGTCGCGCATGGGTCGCGGCCGAATATGCTTGGTTGAATTGAGGCTGCCGGAGAAAATACCGGCCATGAAGCAAGCCGACCTGAGATGGAACCTGACCAGGATACGAACGCGCAAGCGGGAGTTTCTCAGCGAGATGAACCGGGCTGGGGCATGGCCGGCATCGTATTCGTTGAATCCAACAGCGGCGAATCGAGACACCAGATCGTCATGCGACAGCCGCAATCGCATGGCGCAGACCTCCCTGAGCAGGAAGTCCCCGACCTGCCGCGCGCCGATCCGCCCAGCGCGCTGCAGACGCTGGCCGAGTGGCTGGGCATCAGCCGCCGCGCTATCGCCCGACACATCATGCAACTGACCTGCGAGGACCGCATCGTCGGCCGGGGTGATGGGTTGTCCCAGCCCCGTTTCGTGCTGGTCATCGGTGCGGCCAATATGGACATCACTGGCAGCACGGACCATGCGCTGGTGGCGCAGGACTCAATTGCGGGAGTCATTCGCTGCGCGCCTGGTGGCGTTGCCCGCAATGTCGCGGAAAATTTGGCGCGACTGGGGCGCGACGTGCGCCTGGTCAGCGCAGTGGGTGACGATCTGTATGGCGCCAGCCTGATCGAGCGTACCCGTTGCGCCGGCGTCGATGTACAGGCTTGCCAGGTGCTGGCAGGACAGGCGACCTCCACCTATTTGTCATTGCACGGCCCCGATGGCGACATGGCGCTGGCGCTCAACGACATGGCGATCCTGGAGCAACTCACGCCAGAACGGCTGGCCGCCAGCGCCGGACTGCTGCGCCATGCCAGCGTGGCGCTGGTCGATTGCAACCTGCCCGAGGCGACGCTGGCCTGGATTGTGGCCCAGGCGGGCGACACGCCGCTGTTCGCCGAGCCGGTGTCGGCCTTCAAATGTCGGCTGCTGCTGCCCTGGCTCGAGCGCATCCATACCTTGAAGGCGAACCGGCTCGAGGCGCAGGCGCTGACCGGCCAGGCCGTCGACAGCGACGAGGCGGTGGTGGTGGCGGCTCACTGGCTGCACCGGCGCGGGCTGCGCCAGGTCGTGCTGAGTCTGGGCGCGCGCGGGCTGTACTGGAGCGAGCACACGGGTGCCAGCGGCTGGCAGCCGGCGATTCCGGTGCCGGTGGTCAACGCCACCGGCGCCGGAGACGCGTTGATGGCAGGCCTGATCCACGGTTTTCTGGATGGCACTGCGCTGCCCGATGCCGTTCCATTTGCCGCCGGCTGCGCCGCCGTGACACTCACCGCGGTACCGGCCAACCATCCGAATCTGTCCGTGGCCACCGTGCAGCAGTTGCTGCGAGGGGCCCATTGCACGGCAGGTCTGGTTTCAGCCACCTGAACCGGGAATCTCTTCCATGCCAACTTCTCCGTACCTGGATATCCATCCCGAGGTCGCGCAGGCCCTGGCCGAGCGGCGGCCGATCGTGGCGCTGGAGTCGACCATCATCTCGCACGGCATGCCGTATCCGGACAACGTGTCCACCGCGCTGCGGGTCGAGCAGGAAATCCGCGCCCATGGCGCGGTTCCAGCCACCATTGCGGTCATCGACGGACGCCTGAAGGCCGGCCTGACGCCTCGGCAGATCGAGGCGTTGGGCCGTGCCGGGCCGGCCGTGGCCAAGGTCAGCCGGCGCGACCTGCCGTTCATCGTGACCCGCGGCGCGATGGGGGCAACTACCGTCGCCTCGACCATGATCATCGCCGCGATGGCCGGCATCCGGGTGTTCGCCACTGGCGGCATCGGCGGCGTGCACCGCGGCGCGCAGCAGAGTTTCGATGTCTCGGCCGACCTGCAGGAGCTCGCCCGCACGCCGGTGGCGGTGGTCTGTGCCGGCGCCAAGTCCATCCTGGACCTGCCGCTGACGCTGGAGTACCTGGAAACCCATGGGGTGCCGGTGATCGGGTATCGGACCGACCGGCTGCCGGCATTCTTTACCGCGGACAGCGATTGCGGTGTGGACTACCGGCTCGACTCGGCGCTGCAGATCGCGCAGGCCATGCACGCGAAATGGGCCCTGGGGCTGGACGGTGGCCTGGTCGTGGCGAACCCGGTGTCACCGCAGTTCGCCCTGCCACGGGAGCGGATGGATGCGGCCATCGAGCAGGCGTTGCAGGAGGCCGTGCGGCAGAATATTGCCGGCAAGGCGGTCACGCCATTCCTGCTGGCGCGGGTGTCGGAATTGACTGGCGGGGACAGCCTGGCGACCAACATCGAACTGGTGCTGGGAAATGCCCGCCTCGCCAGTGGGATTGCCGTGCAATATCGGCAGATCGGTGGTTATGATGCGGGCAACGCAAACCAGGCGCATCGATGACGGCCTGGACCTGTTTCGGACTGCCAGATGGGGAAAGCCCCGATTGCAGCACCGGTCGGTGGCAGATTAGGCTTGCGGCTGACTTCCTTGTATCCGTTCCACCTTCAACCTCGAAAGACCTTCACCATGAAACTCCAGACTCAACTCGGGCTACTTGCCGTTGCACTCGCAGCCAGTTTCCAGGCTATGGCGGAGCCCGCCATCGTCTACGACATGGGCGGCAAGTTCGACAAGTCGTTCAACGAGGCGGCCTACAACGGCATGGAGCGCTGGAAGAAGGAAACCGGCAAGAATTACCTCGAGTTCGAGGTGTCCAACGAGTCGCAGCGCGAGCAGGCGATCCGCCGCATGGCCGAAAAAGGCGCCAGCCCGATCATCGCGATGAGTTTCAGCCAGGCCTCGGCCATCGAGAAGGTGGCCAAGGAATTTCCGAAGCTCAAATTCGCCATCATCGACATGGTCGTCGACCTGCCCAATGTGCAATCAGTGGTGTTCAAGGAGCAGGAGGGCAGTTTTCTGGTCGGCATGATGGCTTCCATGGCCAGCAAGACCGGCAAGGTCGGGTTTGTCGGCGGCATGGATATCCCGCTGATCCGCAAGTTCGCCTGTGGCTATGAGCAAGGCGCCAAGTTCGCCAACCCCAAGGCCGAGGTGTTCCAGAACATGACCGGCACTACTGGCGCAGCCTGGAACGACCCGGCGCGTGGTGGTGAACTGGCCAAGGCGCAATTCGCCAAGGGCGCCGACGTGGTGTTCGCCGCGGCTGGCGGCACCGGCACCGGCGTGTACCAGGCGGCCAAGGATGGCGGCAAGCTGGCGATCGGCGTTGACAGCAACCAGAACCATCTGCAGCCCGGCACCATGCTCACTTCGATGCTCAAGCGGGTCGACGTGGCGGTGTACAACGTCTCCAAGAACCACACGCCGGGCATGTCGGTGCTGGGCCTCAAGGAAGACGGCGTCGGTTACGCCATGGACAAGAACAACGAGAAGCTGGTGTCCGCCGACATGAAGAAAAAGGTCGAAGCAGCCAAGGCCGACATCATTTCCGGCAAGATCAAGGTGGCCGACTACATGGCCGCCAACGCCTGCAAGTATTGAGGTCATGAATCTTTCTGCTGCCCGGGCCAATCTGGCGTCTGTGATGCTCGCCGTGCGCTTGTACGGCTGAGGTTCTTGACGCCACCTCGACCCGCGTTGCGAAATCTTCATCACCTCAGAATCTGATTTTCCTGCCCTGACCTCAGGATCGACCGCCTTGTCCGACGCACCAGCGGTCGAGATGCTCGGTATCAGCAAACGTTTTGGCCCTGTGCAGGCCAACGCGGATGTGGATTTGACCGTCGGCCGGGGCACGGTGCATGGCATCGTCGGTGAAAACGGCGCTGGCAAGAGCACGCTGATGTCGGTGCTGTACGGTTTTTACACCAGCGACAGCGGCTCGATCAAGGTGTTTGGCCAGGACGCCACGATCCGTAATGCGCATGAGGCGATTGCGCTGGGCATCGGCATGGTGCACCAGCACTTCATGCTGGTCGAGACACTCACCGCGCTGGAGAATGTCATGCTCGGCGCCGAGCCGCATGTGCTGCTGCACAAGGCCGAAGTTCAGGTGCGCAGCCGGCTCACCGAACTGATGGAGTCCACCGGGCTGAAGGTGGCGCTCGATGCACTGGTGGGTGACCTGTCGGTCGGTGACCGGCAACGGCTGGAGATCCTCAAGGCGTTATACCGCGGCGCCAAGGTGCTGATCCTGGACGAGCCCACGGCGGTGTTGACGCCGCAGGAAACCGAGCAGCTGTTCGGCGTGCTGGCACTGCTGCGCGAGCAGGGCACCACCATTTTGCTGATCACGCACAAGCTCAAGGAAGTCATGCGCTTGTGCGACCGGGTCACCGTGATGCGCGCCGGTCGGGTGGTCGAGGTGGTGGCGATTGCCGACGCCACCATTGAAGGCCTGGCCGAGGCCATGGTCGGGCGCAAGGTACAGATGGGCCGGGTTGGCGACAGCGAGAAGCCGCCTGGCGCCGTGTTGCTGCAGGCGCGTGGCATCCACGTGCGCGACCTGATGCGGGTCGTGCGCCTGCACGACCTCAACATCGAACTGCGGGCCGGCGAGATTGTCGGCATTGCCGGTGTGTCGGGTAATGGGCAGAGCGAACTGCTGGAGGTCCTGTCCGGTCTGCTGGCGCCGGCACGGGGCAGCCTGTCGGTGGGTGGGCAACAGTTCGAGGCCGGCGCCTGGATCGACCCGCGCACCGCGCGCAACCTGGGCGTGGCCCACGTGCCCGAAGACCGCCATGAACGCGCGATGATCATGAGTTTCGCTGCCTGGGA
>JBBRVD010000228.1:0-5442 GCA_038247175.1 Burkholderiales bacterium
GCGTCCGCCACGCCGATGCGGAACTCCAGGGCGGGACGGCTGTTGGGATGTTCCCGAACCGACTGCTCGAGCTCGGCGCCCAGGGAAAAGATGTCCTCGGCATAACCCAGCGCCAGACGTCCGGCCTCCGTCAGTACCAGGCCGCGGCCACTTTTACTGAACAGCGCACTGCCCAGCTGGTCCTCAAGCAGCTGAATCTGCCCGCTGATAGTCTGCGGCGTCACATGCAGCCGTTCGCTGGCAGCGAGCACGCTGCCAGTCTTGGCGACCTGCATGAAATAGTGAAGGTGCTTGTAGTTCATTCGTACTCCAGTTCCCAGGCCAGCCGCGCCGGCCAACGATCAGTTTTTATCGAATCATAATGACAAATAATTCGAATTTACAAGATATGCCCGGGCGCCGAGACTCTGGTCATCGCCATCGGGCATACCAGCGCAGGAGGATCCATGCACTTCGACATCCAGAGTATCGATTTCCCCAATACGGCTGCCTTGACCAGCCATGTCAGGCGCCGGCTGGGATTCGGCCTGACCCGGCATGGCGACCGGATATCACGCGTCGTCGTTCGCCTGGGCGACGAGAACGGTCCGCGTGGCGGACCCGACAAGTTCTGCCACCTGCAGGTGAGCCTGGTGGACGCACCGCAGGTCGTGATCCGCGATTGCGGGCCGGACCTGTACGCGGTCATCGACCGGGCCAGCGACCGCGCAGCCCGCGCCGTTGCCAAGCAACTCGAACGCAACCGATTCGGTCGCCAGCGACCGAGCCTGAGCGGCGCCTTGCAACTTCCGGTCGAAGGCCTCGGAGCGCCAGTCCGGTCGATGGCCCATGCAGAACACGCCCGGTGAGCCGCGCCCACGTCAACCGATCCAACCTTTCCACCACCTCAGGAATCACCATGGTCATACCCCCGAAATGCCGCCTGGCAGTCGTCGCAATGATGGACCTTGCCTTGCACCAGCACCAGGGCCCGGTACCGCTGTCTGCGATCAGCGCGCGCCAGCAGGTCTCGCCGTCCTACCTGGACTTGTTGTTCGGCCGCCTGCGCCGCAGCGGACTGGTTACCGGTCTGCGCGGGCCCGGCGGAGGTTACATGCTGGCGCGCGAGGTCGAGTCCATTTCCCTGGCCGACATCGTCAGTGCCGCCGATGACGGCGGCGTGCCGAACGGCGAAGGGCACCGCTCGTTCGCGAACCGCCCGCGTGGTGGCCAGAGCATCGATGCGCAATGGGCAACGGAACTGGAGGCGCAGATGTTGCGCCTGCTGGCCGAAACATCGCTCGACGATGCCATCGCCCCCAGCAAGCACCTGGTTCCCGCCAGGGTAAAAACGACCGCACCGGCCCGCCTGCCCACCGCCAAGGGCGTAGGCGTGCGCGAACGCATGGTGGTGGTGGCGGCGAACTCGGTATTCGCACGGCCGATGCGCCTGGCCATCTGAACCCACCAACCTGCCCGAGGGCAGGCCGTCACGGGGGAAGCATGTCGAATCCGGACTCCTCCTCGTCCGATGCCTTTGCCGGTGACCCGCCGGTTGCGGCCAGCATCGCGGGCGTGATCAGTGTCACGCCGCCCTCGGTGACATGAAAACGGGCACGGTCCTGATCGGGATCGACGCCTGCGCGAAAACCGTCGGGCAAGATGCAACGTTTGTCGACCACCACCTTGCGCAAGACCACATGGCGACCGACGACCACGTCCGGCAAAAGCAGGGAGTCTTCGATCAGGCTGTGCTCGGCCACACGCACCTTGGAAAACAGGATGGAGCGACGAACCGTCGCTCCGCTGACAATACAACCGCTCGACACCAGCGACGCCACAGCCATGCCGCGCCGGCTGTCCTCGTCGAACACGAACTTGGCTGGCGGCAGTTGCGGCTGCAGGCTGATGATCGGCCACTGGTCGTCGTACAGGTTGAGTTCGGGCACCACCGAAGTGAGGTCCATGTTGGCCTCCCAGTAAGCGTCTACGGTGCCGACGTCACGCCAGTACGGGCGTTTGCCGACCATGTTCACGCAGCTGTCCGAGAACCGGTGCGCCAGCACGCGGCGGTTCGCCACCAGACGCGGCAACAGGTCCTTGCCAAAGTCGTGGCTGGACGCCGGGTCGACGGCGTCGCGCTCCAACTCGGCGCACAGGAAGTCGACATTGAACACATAGATGCCCATGCTGGCCAGCACTTGTCCGGGCGCCTCGGCCGACGACGTGGCCTGTACCGGCTTCTCGACGAAGTCCAGCACGCGCGACTGCTCATCGACCGTAATGACGCCGAACTGGTTCGCCTGCGACAGCGGAACTTCAATGCAGGCCATGGTGGCATCCGCGCCATGGTGCACATGGTGCGCCAGCATCGCGGCGTAGTTCATCTTGTACACATGGTCGCCAGCCAGGATCAGCACGTGTCGTGCGCCACAGTCGCGCACCAGATGCAGGTTCTGGTAGACCGCATCCGCCGTGCCGGCATACCAGCTCTCGCCCAGACGTTGCTGCGCGGGGGCCACATCGATGAACTCACCCAGGCTTGGCGACAGGAAGCCCCAGCCCCGCTCGATATGGCGGATCAGGCTTTGCGACTTGTACTGGGTCAATACCGCGATCCGCCGGATACCGGAATTAACGCAGTTGCTGAGCGGAAAATCGATGATCTTGAGCTTGCCGGCGAACGGAACCGCCGGCTTGGCGCGCCAGTCGGTCAGGTTGTGCAGTCGGGACCCTCGGCCGCCAGCGAGCACGACCGCGTAACACTGGCTCGTGAGTTGATGGGAGTCGGCCGGCCGCACTGCGAAAGCACGCAAACGATAGTCGTGGCGAACAGGCTGCGCATCGTCGATCATCCGGTCCTCCGCCACCAGGCTCCGTGGAAAGAAACACACACTACCATGCCCGTGCGACCTGGGGGTGAAAAGCCGCTCGGGCTTGACCAGGATCATGTTGGCACACTGCGCTGGAAGCACACACGCGAGCGGCGACAACGATCGCCCCGCGGCAGGACCGGCTTTCGTATCATGTGAACGCGTCGCTGCCTGGCTTGCGCCGAGCCCGCCCAGCCCACCGCGCCCCGCCCACACTCCTAATGCAGGCCTGACCCATGAGCATTCGCAACCTTGACCAATTGCTGGATCCCTCTTCCGTCGCGGTGTTCGGAGCCTCCGCGCGCACAGGCAGCGTCGGCGCAACAGTCTGGAACAACCTGCGCAGCGGCGGCTTCAAGGGCCCGATCCATGCGGTGAATCCCAGACACAGGACGCTGGATGGCGAAACTGTCTATGCCAGCGCTGCCGACCTGCCCAGCGCGCCAGACCTGGCCGTGATCTGCACGCCCGCCGCAGTGGTGCCGGGCCTGATCCGCGAACTGGCCGCCCGTGGCACACGGGCGGCTATCGTGCTCACGGCTGGCCTGGACGCGGCGCAGCGCAAGGCGATGCTGGACGCAGCTCGCCCGAGCCTGCTGCGCATCCTGGGGCCCAACTGCATCGGCATGTTATCGCCGCACCTGGGCCTGAATGCGAGTTTCGCGCACACGTCGGCGGCCGCGGGTGAACTGGCTTTCGTGTCGCAGTCCGGCGCATTGGTCACCGCCATGCTGGACTGGGCCCGGGCGCGAGCGATCGGCTTTTCGCATTTCGTCTCGCTGGGCGAGCATGCCGACGTCGACTTCGGCGACATGCTCGACTACCTGGCCAGCGACCCCAAGACCCGGGCCATTTTGCTGTATATCGAGTCGATCGAGGCGCCGCGCAAGTTCATGTCGGCTGCCCGCGCAGCCGCACGGAACAAACCGGTGATCGTCGTCAAGGCCGGTCGCTCGGTGCAGGGACAAAAGGCCGCGGCCTCCCACACCGGCGCGCTGGCCGGTTCGGACCTGGTCTACGACGCGGCGATCGCGCGCGCAGGCATGTTGCGCGTCGACACCCTGCAGCAATTGTTCCTGGCCGCCGAAACCCTGACCCGTTTTCGCACCAATCCATCCGACCGGCTGACCATCCTGACCAACGGCGGCGGTGCGGGCGTGATGGCAGCCGATGCGGCGGAGAATGCCGGCATCGAACTGTCCACGCTGGGCGCGGACACACTGGCCGCACTGGATGCCGTGTTGCCGGCCAACTGGTCCCATGGCAATCCGGTGGACATCATCGGCGACGCTCCAGTGGCGCGGTACGTACAGACGTTGCAGGCGCTGCAACAGGACCCACAGGCGGGTGCCATCCTCTTCATCCACGCACCCACGGCCATCGTGCCGAGCCAGCAGATCGCGCAGGCGCTGCTGCCACTGGTCGACGCCCGGCAGCCCCGCATATTGTCATGCTGGCTTGGCGAGGCGGCTGTGGCCCAGGCCCGGCAGATCTTCCAGGACGCGGGTATCGCCAGCTACGGCACGCCGGAGGAAGCCGTCAGCGCATTTGCCATGCTGGTGCGCTACCGGCGCAACCAGGCCCAGTTGCTAGAGGCGCCGGCCAGCCTTGCCGGCGGCGCCGCCACCACCGCAGCCCCCGACCGCGCGGCGATCGACGCCTTGCTGGAATCAGCGCTCGCGCAAGGACAGCAGATGCTCACCGAGCCGCAGGCCAAGGCGGTGCTCGAAGCCTGCCGCATTCCTGTGGTCGCCACCCGCATCGTGACGGCCGATCCGGACCAAGCGGCCAGCGCGGCACAGGCGATCGGCTTTCCGGTTGTGCTCAAGATCCTGTCCAACGATATTTCGCACAAGTCCGACGTGGGCGGCGTGGTGCTGGATCTTGCGCACGCAGCCGCGGTCCGGGACGCCGCCAGCAGCATGCTCGCGCGGGTTGCCGCAGACCAGCCGCAGGCCCGGGTTGACGGTTTCACCGTACAGGCCATGGTGCGAGTGGCGCATGCGCGCGAACTCATCGTCGGCGCCAGCATCGATGCCGTCTTCGGCCCGGTGATCCTGTTCGGCTCGGGCGGTACCTCGGTCGAGGTCGTGGCCGACCGCGCCATCGCATTGCCGCCGCTCAATCGCCGACTGGCACGGGCGTTGGTGCGCAATACGCGTGTCGCGCGGCTACTCGATGGCTTCCGGGATACACCGGCGGCCGACCTGGACGCGCTCGACGATGTGCTGGTGGCGGTGTCGCAGCTGATGGCCGACCATCCGCAGATTACCGAACTCGACATCAATCCGCTGATCCTGGGTCCACAGGGCGCCATCGCGCTGGATGCGCGGATCCGGGTCGACGGCCGCCGCGCGGGCGGCGCGAAGCATTTCGCGATCAAGCCCTACCCCGCCCAACTGGTCGAGCAGATCGAATGGCAAGGCCGCTCGCTGCAGGTGCGGCCGATCCGCCCGGGCGACGAAGCACAGCATCTGGCCTTCCTGTCGCAGCTCGACCCCGAGGACGTGCGCATGCGGGTGTTCTACAGCCGGCGCAGTATCGAACCGAGCGAGCTGGCCCGGCTGACCCAGATCGACTACGAACGCGA
>JBBRVD010000229.1:0-5421 GCA_038247175.1 Burkholderiales bacterium
GCACGACGCGGCATTGCCGTGTGCAACATGCCCGGCGTGAACAGCCGGGCCGTGGCCGAGATGGCGCTGGCCCTGATGCTCGCCGCGGCTCGGCGCCTGCCACTGCTGGTCAATCGGCTGCAGGCCGGCCAATGGACGGTTCCCGAACCGATCCAGGATAGCCTGTTCGAACTGCATGGCAAGACGGTTGGCCTGGTAGGCTCCGGCAACGTGCCGCGTATCCTGGCGCCATGGCTCGATGCCATGGGTGCAAAGGTCACCTACCACAACCGCTCTGCCACGCCCGCTTTTGCGTACGAATGGTTGCCGCTGGCCGATCTGCTGCGCCGCAGTGACATCGTCTCGCTGCACCTGCCACTGGCCACCGAGACACGGGGCATGATCGGGCAGGCGCAGTTTCAACAGATGAAGCCGCAGGCCATTCTGGTCAATACGGCCCGCGGAGAACTGGTCGACGAGGCGGCGCTCCAAGAGGCCCTTGACCAGCGCAGGTTGGCGCTCGCCTGCCTCGATGTGTTCGCCAGTGAGCCGATAACGGCCGACCATCCGCTGCTCGGGCGCGACGATGTGATCGCCACGCCCCACACCGCATGGCTGACGCGCGACATGTTCATGCGGGCCATGCAGATCGCGCTCGACAACACCCGCAGGCTGGCATCCAACCAGGCTCTGTTGCACCGCATCGCGGTGACATGACCCACCACCAGAGCGCGCGGACGCTCCAGCCAGCGCAGGCCGCGGCGACGATTGCCGCGCCCACCCCGACGCACCTCTCCAGTTTCTACAAGTGCACCACCAGCACGTCGCCGGCCACCTTGGTGCGCGCGCAACACAGGATCACCTTGTGCTCGCGCTCCTTGCGGCTGAGCACGAAGTCGCGGTGCTCGATCGGGCCCGAGGCACCAGCGTCGTAGGGCGTCGCGCAGACACCGCACAAGCCATCGCTGCACTTGGTGTCGATCCGGATGCCAGCGCGCGCCATCACATCGGTGGCGCTGCGCTCGGGGGGCACTTCCAGCGTCTTGCCTGACTGGCTCAGGCGCAGCGTGAACGCATGATTGACCCATGCGTCTGCTTCCGGCACGCTGAAATACTCGCGGTGCAGCGCTGCTTCGGGCCAACCCTTGGCCGTGGCGGCGTCGAACACGCCATCCATGTATCGGGGGGCGCCACAGGTATAGACATGGGCTCCCGCGGCATACGCCGGCATCAATGCGGGCAAATCGGCGCGCGCACCCTCGTCCTTGAAGTGCCAGGACACCTTGTCGCTCCAGGGCACCTGCGCCAGGTCGTCCAGGAAGCCGGCCGTCTTGCGGCTGGCTGCACTGTAGTGCAACGCAAACGGTTTGCCCAATACATGCAGCCGATGCGCCATCGCGATCATTGGTGTGACACCGATGCCACCGGCAAACAGCAGGCTCATCGGTGCGTCCTCGAACAGCGGAAAGTGGTTCGTGGGCTTGGTGATGAACACCTGGCGCCCTTCACGGAACGCCCGGTGCATCAACGCCGAGCCACCACGCCCGCCGCTCTCGGGTGACTCGCGCAGCACTCCGAGCACATATTTGCTGCTGTCGGCCGGATCGCCCGCCAGGCTGTACTGGCGCTGGTATTCCGGCGCAATGACAACGTCGATATGCGCACCGGCCTCGAACGGCGGCAACGGCTTGCCATCGATCGCGGCGAACTCGTATTTCGTCACACCGTCGGCCATGTCTTCGCGCCGCTGCAGCAACACCGGAAACACCGGTGGCTCACCCTCGGGCATCGTGAATTGCGGCACCAGGCCGTCGGTGTCCCCGGCTGCGACGCGGGCCTTGTGCTCCTGCGGCGTCAACAGGCTGCGATATCGCTCGATCCCCTCTTCGCGGTTGGCGACAAAGGTCACCGGATAGGGCGGTGGCATCCGGTCGGCTGGATAAACCGCCAGGGTCTGGTCCTCGTATTTCAGTTCCAGGTCCTTCTGCAGCCCACGCTGGTTGACCTGTGCCGCGCGCACGTAGCGCCCGCTCTTGCGGTCGAGTTCCACGTCCCACCACCACTTCTTGACCGGGTTGACCGAGCCGTTGTCGAGCCGGTCGTCGAGTTCGGCCAGCGCGCGCGCGCTTTGGGGAACGTTCATCGCCAGCCAGCGAAAACCACTCTCGGCGAACAGCCCCTCCAGGTTCCAGGGGCAGGTCTTCATGCAGCGCCCGCACATCGCACCTGCTGCGTTGGTGATGCGGTAGCGCGTGCATTTCTCGGCGTCGCTTTTCCAGATCTCGTAGCCGTTGTACATCAGCTTCGGTCCGGCGCTGATCGCGCCCGACGGGCATTCGCGCGCGCACTTGTTGCAGTTCTGGCAGAAGGTCTGCAGGCCGAAGTCGATCGGCTTGTCATAGGCCATCGGCATGTCGGTCGTGACCGTGCCGCTCTTGAGGCGCGGCCCCAGGTAGGGGTTGAGGATGACCTCGCCGATGCGGCTCACCTCGCCCAGGCCGGAGAGCAGCAGCAAGGGCGGCTGCAACACATCGCCATCGAGCACCGAATGCACCCGCGCCGAATAACCCAGGCGGCGGATCTGCTCGCCGATGATGCCGCCGAGCATCGAGAAGCGCAGATAGGCGCGCATGCTTTGCGCCACGGCGATCCAGTCGTCGCCACTCGCCCCCTCCATCGTCTCGTGGCCCTGGTCAAGCAGCAGGTTGACGCCGTTGGCGTGGTAGGCCGGCATGACATTGCCGCCGGCGTCGTGCGAGTAATACGCCCATGTCGGTATCGCGCACAAGCCGACGGCATCGACACCCATGTAATACGAGGCGGCCTTGAGGTTGTCGGCATTGCGCTGCGGATCGCGTGTACTGGCCGCCACTGGGCCACGTGCATCACCGAACTGCAGCAACAACAAGGCCCCCAACGCGCGCCGTGCACAGGCGCCGATCGGGCTCTTGAGCACATAGTGCCCGCCCTTGGCCGCATCCTGCACGGTCTTGCCCAGGTCGCCGAACAACGAGCGGGCGAAGAAATCGGCCCGCTTGGGAAAACGGGGCACCCGTGCATGATCGATGAAGGTCGTCGGTTCGTCGACACGCTTGAGTTTCTCGAACGGATAAGCACCCTGGCGGAACTCGCGTCCCTGGTACGCCTCGCGATTGAACCCGCTCTTCAGCGTGCCCTTGCCCAGCCACCAGGCCGGCCCGTGTGACTGCCAGCGCTGCTGCTGCGCTGCTGGCGCCAGCGGACGGTCTGGCGCCATCGCAAACAGGGTGCTGACAGCGGCCAGCCCGTAACGCCTGCCGACATAGGGATTGGATCCGTCCGCATGCGCCAGCCCGCAGGTCACGGCCAGTTTGTCCAGATCCAGGTCGCTGCAGGTGGCGCTGTGGGCGCGCGCCTCGTGGCCGAGCATGCGCAGATAGGTCGACAACAACACGGCGGTCTGGGCCGACAACACTGCGGCGCGCTGGGCCTGCGTGCCGGCGATCCAATCGCAACCGGGCTCATCGGGCTTCGGATCGCGCGGGTATTCGACCAGGATCAGCAACACATGGGTGTGGTGGTCGATCGGGCCATGTGCGGTGCGCGCCGACTCCATCACGTCGGCCAGGATCATGTCCATGCCGGCGGCGAAACTCCTGGGCTGGCTCTGCGCCAGTTCCTCGCCGATGGCCTTGACCATCGGGTTGCGAATCGGGTTGGCGAGGATGGACGACGCCGGCAAGTTGCCGATCGCCATCATCGACGCGTCGAAGTAATACCCGGCAGCCTTGAGATGCTCGCTGCGTTGCTGCAGGTCGTCGGGCACTTCCCCCGCCAGCGCGTTGACGCTGCCGTCGCGCACCAGGTCGAACATGCCGATGTAACGCGCCATCGCGTGCTTGAGCGACTCCGGGTTCGGGTCGTCGAACGACAGGGCCTGCATCGGCGCGATGGCGGCCAGATCCGGTGTTCCCTGGCTGCGGGTCAGGCGTTCGAGCGGATAGGGGCCCAGATGCACCGGGCGGTCACGGTAGGAGAAAAAACGCATGCGGTACCTTGTTGTCAGCCTGGATTCTGCCCCAGAGCCATCGCAGCGGGGAAGTCAAGGGAAATGCTGAACCACGTGCGCCCCATAACCCGGGTTGTTCCCGGAACGGAGGTCGCAAGGATTGGCTCCATCGACTGCTGGCAACAGGTTCCAATGGTAGATTCCATGCCGGCCTATACTGGTTTTGTGACAACACGCCTGGGGCCGTTATCGCCCCAACCGGGAGGACACCATGAACACCCACTCCAAGGCCGAATCGGCCCATGTTGCCGCGGCAGGCAAACCATCCAACGCGAACATCGACGCACGGCGCATCGCCGCCACGCCACGGGGTGTCGGCATCGGTTTTCCGATTTACGCGCAGCGCGCGCAGAACGCCGAGTTGTGGGACGTCGAAGGCCATCGTTACATCGATTTCGGCTCCGGCATCGCGGTGCTCAACACCGGCCACCGGCATCCGAAGATCGTCGCAGCCATCGCGGCCCAGCTTGAGCGGTTCACTCACACGGCCTACCAGGTCGTGCCGTACGAGAGTACGGTCGCGCTGGCCGAGAAACTCAATGCGTTGACGCCGGGCAAACACGCCAAGAAGACGGCATTTTTCACCACCGGCGCCGAAGCGGTCGAGAACGCGATCAAGATCGCCCGTGCCGCGACGAAACGCCCGGGTGTCATCGCACTCGGTGGCGCATTCCACGGCCGCACGATGATGGGCCTGGCTCTGACCGGCAAGGTACAGCCGTACAAGGCCGGCTTCGGCCCGTTCCCGGCTGGCGTGTACCACGTGCCGATGCCGGTGCCGCTGCATGGCGTGTCGGTCGACGATGCGCTCAAGGCGCTGCACCAGTTGTTCAAGGCCGATATCGAGCCCGAACAGGTTGCGGCCATCATCGTCGAGCCAATCCAGGGCGAAGGCGGCTTCTACGTCGTGCCCAAGTTATTCATGCAGGCGCTGCGCAAGACCTGCGACCAGCACGGCATCGTGCTGATCGCCGACGAGATCCAGACCGGCTTTGCCCGCACCGGCAAGATGTTTGCGATGGAGCACTACGGCGTCGTGCCCGACATCATGACGCTGGCCAAAAGCCTGGCCGGCGGCATGCCGCTGTCGGCCGTGTGCGGCCGCGCCGAGATCATGGATGCACCGGCGCCTGGCGGCCTGGGCGGCACCTATGCGGCCAATCCGCTGGCTGTTGCCTCGGCACTGGCGGTGCTGGACGTGATCGCCGAGGAAAAGCTCAGTGCGCGCGCCGAGAAGATCGGCAAGAAACTGGTCAAGCACCTGGAAAACCTGCGCACCAAGGTACCAGCCATCAGCGACGTGCGCGGCCTGGGCTGCATGATCGCCGTCGAGTTTGCCAAGGCCGATGGCACGCCGGACGCCGAGTTCACGAAGCAGGTGCAGCATCGCGCCA
>JBBRVD010000230.1:0-5408 GCA_038247175.1 Burkholderiales bacterium
ACGGCGCGTCACTTTCGCTTACCGGCGCCAGCGGGAGAAGTGGGTTTTTCGGGGACAATCGGGTCGCTGCGGCCAGCGCCGGTTTACCCGGTCGTGATGGCCCCTTTTGCCGATGCCGGATATCGGCGCCCCGCCCAGGTTTGCGCTGGTGTGACGGTCCGAACCCGCAATCTCCCCTGACCATGCCATGAAAACCCTGATTCTTGCTCTCGCTCTCTCGCTTTCGCTGACCGTTGGCGCCCAGGCGCCACAACCGCCGGAGATCGCGGCCCGGTCGTATCTGCTGATGGATATCACCTCGGGGCAGGTGCTGGCCGAGAAAGATGCCGAGGCCAGCGTGGAGCCAGCCTCGTTGACCAAGCTGATGACCGCCTATCTGGTATTTGACGCCTTGCGCAGCAAGAAGATTGCACTGACCCAGACCTTTCCGGTGAGCGTGCGCGCCTGGAAGATGGAGGGCTCGCGCATGTTCATAGACCCGAAGATGCAGGTGCCGGTCGAGGACCTGATCAAGGGCATGATCGTGCAGTCCGGTAACGATGCCACTGTCGCTCTGGCCGAGGGCGTGGGCGGCACCGTCGAGCAGTTCGTCAAGCTGATGAACGACCAGGCCAAGGCCCTTGGCATGAACAGTACCGGCTACCGCAATCCGGAAGGGCTGACGGAGTCCGGCCATACGACGACGGCGCGTGACCTGTCGATTCTGGCCAGCCGGCTGATGCAGGACTTCCCGCAGTATGTGGGCTATTACGCGATCAAGAAATACCGCTACGCCGGCACCCCGGCCAGCAACGACAACAACCGCAACCTGCTGCTGTACCGCGATCCGTCGGTCGACGGACTCAAGACCGGCTACACCGAGGCGGCCGGGTATTGCATGATCGTCACGGCCAAACGCGACTTTCCGAACCTGGTGCAGGCCAGTGCTCCGGCGGGCAGCACTGAAGCCACTGGCGGACGTCGTCTGGTGTCGGTTGTGCTGGGCGCCGCCAGCGAGAATGCCCGCGCCAATGAATCGCAGAAACTGATCAACTGGGGCTACACCGCTTTCGAGGCGGTCAAGCTGTTCGATGCCAATCAGCCGGTGGCCACCCCAGCCGTTTGGAAAGGTGCCCTGCCGACGGTCAAGCTGGGACGTCCGCAGCCGCTGATCGTGACCGTGCCGTCGGGCACCGGCAGCAAGATCACGACGCAGATCGCGCGGCCCGATCCGCTGGTCGCCCCTTTTACGAAGGGTCAAACCGTGGGCACGCTGAAGGTGCTTGCCGGTCAGCAGGTCATCGCGGAGCGGCCGTTGCTGGCGCTGGAGGATGTGCCGCAGGCGGGTGTACTCGGCCGCGCCTGGGACTCCATCCGGCTCTGGATCAAGTAAAGGGTCGCCCGCGCGACGCACGATTCGCCTTGCAGCAGAAAATTCACGCTGCTATACTCGTGGGCTTTTCGGGATTTGCCGAAGGGATTGCGTTTTTTGTCGATATCTACAACGTTTAGGGACGTTTAACCGCCCATGCCATGGGTTGTCCATGGTGTTTGCCAACAGGAGGCCTTGTGCCAACGATTAACCAGCTAGTTCGCCAGGGGCGCGAGGTCGAAAAGATCAAGTCCAAGAGCCCTGCGATGGAAAACTCGCCGCAGCGCCGCGGCGTTTGCACCCGTGTCTACACCACCACCCCCAAGAAGCCCAACTCGGCGCTGCGCAAGGTGGCCAAGGTGCGTCTGACCAACGGTTTCGAGGTCATCTCTTATATTGGTGGCGAAGGCCACAACCTGCAGGAGCACTCGGTGGTGCTGGTGCGCGGCGGCCGGGTCAAGGATCTGCCGGGTGTGCGTTATCACATCGTGCGCGGTTCGCTCGATTTGCAGGGCGTCAAGGATCGCAAGCAGTCGCGTTCGAAGTACGGCGCCAAGCGCCCGAAGAAGGCCTGATCGGCGGTTGTGTATGGCGGGCCTTGCCGGTTCGCGCGCATGGAGAAGCGCTGAATTTTCTGTCGTCGGTTTCCGGTGCCTGCCCTGGCTGGTGGTGTCGGTCGAAGTGACCCGAACCCCGGAATTGTCCGGATGGGTCGAGTAAGTGGGTGCTGCTATGGCTCCCGCGGTGCTCGCAAGAGTGCCAACTGAAGCAAAGAGGTGAAAAATGCCACGTCGTCGCGAAGTCCCTAAACGTGAAATTCTGCCGGATCCCAAGTTCGGGAATGTCGAGTTGTCGAAGTTCATGAACGTGATCATGGAAGGCGGCAAGAAGGCGGTCGCCGAGCGCATCATCTATGGTGCGCTTGAGCAGATCGAGAGGAAAAACCCGGGCAAGGATCCGGTCGAGGCCTTCACCATGGCCATCAACAATGTCAAGCCCATGGTCGAGGTCAAGTCGCGCCGCGTCGGTGGTGCGAACTATCAGGTTCCAGTCGAAGTTCGTCCCGTCCGCCGGCTGGCGCTGTCCATGCGCTGGATCAAGGAGGCTGCCCGCAAGCGCGGCGAGAAGTCCATGGCCCTGCGGTTGGCCAACGAGCTGATGGAAGCCACGGAAGGGCGTGGTGGTGCCATGAAGAAGCGCGACGAGGTTCACCGCATGGCAGAGGCCAACAAGGCTTTCTCGCACTTCCGCTTCTAAGCGTTTCTCGGTTCGGACGCGTCCAGCCCCCTGCTGGACGTCGTCGCAGGATTGATAGTGCCGGATCCGGCCCCATCTTCTCTTGCCGACCGCGCCCGCCAGGCCTTGTCGTTGCTGCCTTGGACCGAGGGGCGGCCCGAGCGGGGCGGCTTTCAGTATTTATCGGCCAACTAAGGATTGATCATGGCTCGCGTTACCCCCATCGAACGCTATCGCAACATCGGAATTTCGGCGCACATCGACGCCGGCAAGACCACCACGACTGAGCGTATTCTTTTCTATACTGGTGTGAACCACAAGATCGGTGAGGTGCACGACGGAGCCGCAACCATGGACTGGATGGAGCAGGAGCAGGAGCGTGGCATCACCATCACCTCGGCCGCCACCACCTGTTTCTGGCGCGGCATGGATACGTCTCTGCCCGAGCACCGGATCAACATCATCGACACCCCCGGTCACGTCGACTTCACGATCGAAGTCGAGCGCTCCATGCGTGTGCTGGACGGCGCCTGCATGGTGTATTGCGCCGTGGGTGGCGTGCAGCCCCAGTCCGAGACGGTCTGGCGCCAGGCCAACAAGTACAAGGTGCCGCGTCTGGCGTTTGTCAACAAGATGGACCGTACCGGCGCCAATTTCTTCAAGGTGCACGACCAGATGCGCCTGCGCCTGAAGGCCAACCCGATTCCGATCGTGATCCCGATCGGCGCCGAGGAAAACTTCAAGGGCGTCGTCGACCTGATCAAGATGCGCGCCATCTTCTGGGACGAAGCCAGCCAGGGCATGAAATTCGAATACCAGCCGATACCTGCGGATCTGCTGGAGTTGGCCAAGGAGTGGCGCGAGAAGATGATGGAGGCGGCAGCCGAGGCGTCTGAAGAACTCATGAACAAGTACATCGAAGAGGGCGACCTGTCCGAAGACGACATCAAGCTGGGCATCCGCACCCGTACCATCGCCAGCGAAATCCAGCCCATGTTCTGTGGCAGTGCCTTCAAGAACAAGGGTGTGCAGCGCATGCTGGACGCCATCATCGAGTTCATGCCCTCGCCGGTCGATATTCCGCCGGTTGGCGGCACCGATGAAGATGAGGCGCCCGTCACCCGCAGGGCGGACGACAGCGAAAAATTTTCGGCACTCGCGTTCAAGTTGATGACCGACCCATTCGTCGGCCAGTTGACCTTCGTGCGCGTGTATTCCGGCGTGCTGCAAAAGGGCGACAGTGTCTACAACCCGATTCGCGGCAAGAAGGAGCGTATCGGCCGGATCGTGCAGATGCACGCGAACAACCGTGAAGAGGTCAGCGAGATTCGCGCTGGCGACATTGCCGCATGTGTGGGCCTGAAAGACGTGACCACCGGCGAGACCTTGTGCGATCCGTCGGCGATTGTGCTGCTCGAGCGCATGGTGTTTCCGGAGCCCGTCATCACGCAGGCTGTTGAGCCCAAGACAAAGGCCGACCAGGAAAAGATGGGTATCGCCTTGCAGCGGCTGGCGCAGGAGGATCCCTCTTTCCGCGTCAAGACCGATGAAGAGTCCGGGCAGACGCTGATTGCAGGCATGGGGGAGCTGCATCTGGAGATCATTGTCGATCGGATGAAGCGCGAGTTCGGCGTTGAAGCCAATGTGGGCAAGCCGCAGGTGGCCTACCGAGAGACCATTCGCAAGACCGTGGAAGACTCGGAAGGCAAGTTCGTGCGCCAGTCTGGCGGCAAGGGCCAATACGGTCACGTTGTGCTCAAGATCGAGCCAAACGAGGCGGGCAAGGGCTTCGAGTTTGTCGACGCGATCAAGGGTGGAGTGGTCCCACGCGAGTACATTCCCGCGGTCGAGAAGGGCGTGATAGAGGCGCTCAATGCCGGTGTGCTCGCGGGCTACCCGGTCGTGGATGTCAAGGTGACATTGCATTTCGGTTCGTATCACGACGTCGACTCGAACGAGAACGCTTTCAAGATGGCGGCCATCTTCGGTTTCAAGGACGGTTGCCGCAAGGCGTCCCCGGTGATTCTTGAGCCGATGATGGCGGTCGAAGTGGAAACGCCGGAAGACTATGCCGGTAACGTGATGGGCGATTTGGCATCACGCCGTGGCATGGTGCAGGGCATGGACGACATGGTCGGTGGTGGCAAGGCCATTAAAGCCGAGGTGCCGCTGTCGGAAATGTTCGGCTACTCCACCACGCTGCGCTCGATGTCGCAGGGGCGTGCCACCTACACGATGGAATTCAAGCATTACTCGGAAGCGCCGCGCAATGTGTCGGAAGCCATCATGGCAGCGCGCGCCAAGTAAGTTGTATCAGGGTGGTCGGCGGTCCGAACGGAACGTCGACCACCCCGAACCCTGTCTTCGATCCGTGTCTTCTCTCGTGTCAGTGCGAGCAGAAAACCCGGCCGGATCGGAAACATTAAACCGTAACCACTGACATAGCTCTTTGGAGAACAGATAAATGGGAAAAGCAAAATTTGCGCGTACCAAGCCCCACGTGAACGTGGGCACGATTGGACACGTGGACCACGGCAAGACGACGCTGACGGCGGCGATCACGACGATCCTGGCGGCCAAGTTCGGCGGTGAAGCCAAGGCCTACGACCAGATCGACGCGGCGCCCGAGGAGAAGGCGCGCGGCATCACGATCAACACGGCGCACGTTGAATACGAGACGGCCAATCGGCACTACGCGCACGTGGACTGCCCCGGTCACGCCGATTACGTGAAGAACATGATCACCGGTGCGGCCCAGATGGATGGCGCCATTTTGGTGTGTTCGGCCGCTGACGGCCCGATGCCCCAGACCCGCGAGCAC
>JBBRVD010000231.1:0-5408 GCA_038247175.1 Burkholderiales bacterium
CAGGCGCGGCAACGCATCAGGTGCGGCTGAAGAAGAATTGCTGCGGCAGCGCCGGGCCCGGGTTCGGCCAGGACCAGGCGCTGGGGTAACTCTTGGGCACATTTTGCAGGTTGTTCTTGCAGATACCGAAAGAGTTGACCGCCAGGCACACGCCGATGGTCTCGAAGGCGTCGGCGGTCTGGTCGAACACCTGCTTCATCAGTTCACCGCGCTTTTTGAGATCGGCGGTCGCACGGGCGGAGTCGTACAGCTTCATGCGCTGCTTCTGGCTCTCGGGCGGCTCCTGCCCATCCTTGCCGCCGGACACGTACCACTGGGTCCAGGGAATGGCGTAGCGCGAGCCCTGGATATGCTGGGCAAAATAGTCCCGTGCATCGAGCATCGGATCCAGACCTCCGGGGCCTGGCCAGGTGGCAGCGTCATGGTCATTGCTGTCGCCTCGCGTGTAGTACAACGCACGTTCGATCGTGTTGACCTTGATGTCGACGCCAATGGCCTCCCAGTGGCGCTTGACCAGTTCCAGCGTGTCGACCGCATCCGGATACAGCGTGGGAATCACGTCGATCGAGAAAAACACCTTTTGACCGTCCGGGCGCAGGCGCAAGTTCTGCCCATCGCGCTTCGCATAACCGATCTTGTCCAGGATCTCGTTGGCCTGCTTCGGGTCGAACTGCGTGAACTGGCGCGCCAGTTTCTCGTGGAACCAGGGATGTCCGGGTCGTGGACCGGTCTGGTATGGCTCCGACTGTCCCAGGTACACCAGTTCGATGATCTCCTTGCGGTTCATGCCCAGCGACAGCGCCTGTCGAAACTGCTTGTTGCCAAACATTTCGCGCATTTTCGGGTCTTTGTGGGTCAGATTCAGGTAGATCTGTACCTGTTGCGCACCCGCGTTGATCAGTTCGATCAACCGGTAGTCACCCTTTTTCATGTTCTGCGACAAGGTGGGCTTGTTCTGCAACGAGTCGATGTGCCGTTCCTGAATGTCGAGCTTGCCCGACAACGCGTCGAGCATCAGCGACTCCACGTCCTGCGCGATGCTGAAAGACAGGCGATCGATGTAAGGCAGCTGCTGCCCGGTCTGGTCAACCTGCCAGAAATAGGGGTTGCGCTCCATCACGACTCGGGTCGCGCCCCCGGAATAGGCTTCGGTGACCACCCAGGGATCCAGCGTCGGCTTCTCGGTGTTGCCCCAGCGTGCGGGTATTTCGATGTCACCGCATTTGTTGCGGAACAAAGCGGTCCAGTCCGACAGGTTGGCCGCCTTGGCCGCATCACCCGCCTTGGGGTTGTACTTGGGATGGAACTGGCTGCAGTAGTGCTTGGGAAACAAGGTCGGGTATTGACCGAGTGGCGTTGCGAGTTGCTCCAGAAACAAGGCGTACGGGGTGGCGAATATGAACTTCACCGTGGTGTCATTGACCTTGGTGACCTGAACCGGCTTGTTGGCGATCACCAGTGTCGATGGGACCGACTTGTACAACTCGGAGTTCTTGGCGCAGTCTTCGATCGAGAACACGATATCGTCTGCGGTGAACGGCTTGCCGTCCGACCACTTCATGCCGGGCCGCAAGCTGAAGGTGAACTCGGTTGACGCGGCATTGACATCCCACTTGGACGCAACACAGGGCAACACCTCGGTAAACGCCATGTTCCAGCGCACCAGACCCTGGTTGCCCACCATGCGCAAGATACCGTTATGGTCTGCGCTGCCGCGCAGACCCCGCCGCAGCACCCCCCCATAGACACCCACCTTCTCGGCCTGCACGACCAA
The DNA here is from genome assembly GCA_038247175.1 of Burkholderiales bacterium. Classification (GTDB taxonomy): domain Bacteria; phylum Pseudomonadota; class Gammaproteobacteria; order Burkholderiales; family Burkholderiaceae_C; genus CAISIP01. The sequence continues at coordinate 1,775 of JBBRVD010000231.1, forward strand.
GGGCGCCGACGACAAGCGCTGCGCCAGTGCGGGCAGTTTCTGGTCTGCAACCATCTTGGCCAGCGCGGGCGCCTCCTTGGCTTGCTGAGCCCGCGCAACCCCGCCGAACCCGGCGAGGGCAGCGGCGCCGGCGAACCCCTTGAGCACGGTACGACGACCATCGTTGGTGAGCGCGGTCTGGCTGCGGCTAAGGCGTTTCATGGCAATCTCGGGAGTGGTGATGTGATTAACTTTGTCAGACAAATTTTTGCCTGTCAACCAAGGTTAAACCCTGCCCCAGCGATTTTTTGGCAATTGATTGCCGTAACATCCCTTTTATCATCCGCAAGTTGTCATACTTATTGGAATTTGTCTTACCCATATGAAGACATCCTCCCTTCAACTCGACGAGTTTGCCGCCACCGTGCTGGCAGTGCCTCCGCTGGCGCGGCGCGCAGATCTCTCGATCGATATCGAACAGAACCGCCGGTTGATACGCCATATCGAAACGGGCGATATGCGCATCCTGTTGTACGGCGGCAATGCCAACCTGTACCACTGCAGCCTCGCGGACTATGCGCGGATGCTCGACATGCTGGCCGATGCGGCTGCGCAGAACACCAGGGTCATACCGGCCATCGGGCCGGACTTCGGCAAGATGATGGACCAGGCGGGCCTCCTGCGCGCCCGCGGCTACCAGACAGCCATGGTGCTGCCCATGCAGGGTTTCACCAGCGAGCAGGGGGTGGCAGACGGCCTGCGCCGCTTCGTCGATGCGGCGCAAATGCCGGTCACGCTGTACCTCAAGAGTGAAAGCTACCTGGACATTGAACGGCTCGGCCGGTTGGTGGACGAGGGCTGCGTGACGGTCGTCAAATACGCAGTAATTCGCGACGACCCGGCGCGCGACCCGTTCCTGGAGCGCCTCATTGAACGCATTTCGGCCAGTCGGATCGTGAGCGGCATGGGCGAACGACCGGCGCCGACGCACCTGACCCGTTTCGGCCTGGCATCGTTCACCACAGGCTGCGGCTGCATCGCACCCAAGGCCAGCATGCAACTGCTGCAGGCAATCCAGCGGGGGAACAAGAGCGCCACCGAAACCCTGATGGCGCAGTTCATGCCGCTGGAGACGCTGCGTGAAGCAGTGTCGCTGATCCGGGTTCTGCACGATGCGGTAAGTTTTTGCGGTGTCGCCGATATGGGCGCGCAATTGCCGCTGCTCAGCGCATCACCCACCGAGCACCATGCGCAGATCAAGACGTTGGCCGCCGCACTGCTGGCGTTCGAACAAAACCTCTGAGCCCTGATGCCCGCCATCGTCGAACCCACCATGTCGGACCGGCACGCGCGCACCGGCCTGGTGGACCGTGTGTACCGTGACGTGCTGGCCTCCATCATCGCTGGCGAGTATCGCGAAGGCGACAAACTGCCAACGGAACTTGCGTTGACAGAGCGATTTGCAGCATCGCGCCCGACCATCCGCGAAGCGCTGGCGCGACTGCGTGCCGACGGTGTGACCAGCACTCGCCAGGGTTCCGGAACGATCGTTCAGCGCCGGCCCGACCCTGCCATTCCCCACTTCACCCCGCTGGAGAATTTGTCCGACCTGCAGCGCTGCTTCGAGTTTCGCGTCGTCGTCGAGTCCGGGGCGGCGGAACTCGCGGCCACCAAGGCCCACGCAGCGGACCTCGCAGCGATCGATCAGAAGTTCAGGAGCCTGGACACGGTGATTGCCGCGCATGCGCTGGGCGCGCGTGAGGATCTGGATTTCCACCTGGCACTGGCACAGGCGTCACACAATCCCTTCTTCCTGGCAGCGATTGCCCAGATGCAGGAGCAGATGCTGGTCAGCATGAATCTGATGCGCAACCTGTCGCTGACCAAGAGCGTCGAGCGCCAGCAACTGGTGCAGGCCGAACACGCAGCCATCGTCGCCGCATTGCGACGCCATGATGGCCCCGGCGCAAGTCAGGCGATGCGCCGGCACCTGGTGAATGCGCGCGATCGCATGTTCGGCGCGTGAGCGGGCAATGAAGTACCGGGCGATTGACCAGCCTGCCTGGAGGTCAGCAGAGTTGCAGAAACCATTGGCGGCGATCCGACTTGTCCGGGGTTGTGATACCCCGCGCAGTTGACGCCGTGTATCCGTCATTTCACCCAGATCAGCTTCTTGTTGACGAACTCCTGTATGCCGGCGCTGGAAAGTTCGCGCCCGTAACCCGAATTCTTGACGCCGCCGAACGGCAGGTCCGGTGTCGTCAGCGCGGCCGAGTTGATGAACACCATGCCGGTATGGATCTGCCGGGCCACCTGTTTGCCGCGTTCGACATCCTGCGTGAACACCGAACCGCCAAGGCCGAACGGCGAATCGTTGGCCAGCGCGACTGCGGTGGCTTCGTCCGGCACGCGGAAAAACAGCGCAACCGGACCAAAGAACTCCTGCTGGTAGCTCGGGTTGTCGGCCTTGATATCGGTCAGGATGGTCGGCTGCATGAATTCGCCGGTCTGTCCTTCGATGCGCTTGCCGCCCATCAGGATTCGTGCGCCATGTTCCACGGCCTCGTCGACCTGGGCCAGCAGCGTCTCGAGCGCGTGCGCCGACGACAGCGGTGCAAGCGTGGTTTTGCTGTCCAGCGGGTCGCCGGGCTTGAACGCCTGCATGGCGGTCTGGAACTGCTCCAGGAAGCGATCGGCCAAGGCTTCGACGACGATGAAGCGTTTGGATGCCGTGCAGGCCTGGCCGCTGTTGCCCATACGACCTTCGACCGCATGCTTGACGGCCTTGTCCAGGTCGGCATCGTCAAGCACGATGAAGGCGTCGCTGCCGCCCAGTTCCAGCGTTGACTTCTTCAGGTTCTTGCCGGCGCGCGCGGCAACCACCGCACCAGCGCCTTCGCTGCCCGTCAACGCGACGGCTCGAACACGGTCGTCGTCAATGACCTTGGCGACCTGGTCCTTGGAGATGAACAGGTTGGTATAGGCCCCGGCCGGCGCGCCCGCCTCTTCGAGCAGGCGCTCGAAGGCCAGCGCGCATTGCGGCACGTTGGAGGCGTGCTTGACCATCACGACGTTACCTGCCATCAGATTGGGGGCGGCAAAACGCACGATCTGGTAATACGGGTAGTTCCATGGCTCTACGCCAAACAACACGCCGATCGGACTGCTCTCGACGACGGCATCCCCCTTGGCCGTGCTCAGTTTCTCTGGCGCCAGAAAGGTTTCCGCGTGCTCGGCGTAGTAGTCGAGGATGGCCGCGCTCAGCTTGACCTCCCCCCGACTTTGCGCGATCAGCTTGCCCATCTCGACCGTGATGAGTTCGGCGAACTCCTGTGTGCGTTCGCGCATGATCGCCGCGGCCCGCGACAAAACCGCCTTGCGTTCGGCAAAGCTCCTGCGGCGCCAGACCTGCTCAAAACAGTCCTGCGCCGCTTTCAGCTTGGCCTCGAGTCGTGCGTCGTCGATTTCGTCGAAGGTCTTGACGACCTTGCCGTTGTAGGGGTTGGTGCTTTGGTAGGCCATGGTTGCTTATATGGATGCCTCCCGGCTAGCAAGCACAATTTGCGCAGTTGAGTGAAGAAGTCGGCTGCTCACTTATATCCGGCCTTGTTTGCGTGGTTCGCCTGGGTTTCCCCAAACTCGCCCGCGGGCCCCG
>JBBRVD010000232.1:0-5387 GCA_038247175.1 Burkholderiales bacterium
CGCTCCATGCGCACATGCAGGCTCTCGACGCCCTGCAGGATCTGCCAGGCGGAGAACGGCGACAACGTCGAGCCATAGACACGCAGCACCTCCATGCGCGCCCGCATGCAGTAGGCAAAGTCGCCGAAGGTCTCGTGGAACCTGACGCCGTGGTATCCCGGCGAGGGTTCGGTCATGCCGGGGAATTTACCATTGCCCCACGGGAACTTGCCGCTCTCGACCATCACGCCAGCCAGCGTGGTGCCATGACCGCCCAGGTACTTGGTGGCCGAATGCACGACGATATCGGCCCCCAGGCGCAGCGGATTGCACAGGAATGGCGAGGGCACGGTGTTGTCGACGATCAGCGGCACGCCATGGGCATGCGCCACCTCGGCCACGGCCGCGATGTCGAGTACCGTCAAGCTCGGATTACCCAGGCTTTCGGCGAACACCGCCCGTGTGTTGGGCCGCATCGCCGCGGCGAAGGCATCGGGATCGGTCGCCTTCACGAAGCTGGTCTCGATGCCGAAACGTTTCAGGTTGACCGCCAGCATCGTCACGCTGCCGCCGTACAGCGCACCCCCGGCCACCACATGATCCCCCTGCTGCAGGATGGTCATCAGGGCCATCGCTTCGGCCGCCATGCCGCTGGCCGACGCCAGCCCGGCACGTCCGCCTTCAAGCGCCGCCACCCGCTCCTCGAGTGCTGCAACTGTCGGATTGGACAGGCGCGAGTAGACGTTGCCGAAGGTTTGCAGGTTGAACAGGCTGGCCGCGTGCTCGGCGCTGTCGAACACGAAGCTGCTGGTCTGGTAGATCGGAAGCGCCCGGGCGCCGGTTGCGCTGTCGGGCACCTGCCCGGCGTGAATGGCCAGGGTCTCGGGCTCGAACTGGTGGTCTGCCATGGGGTGCCTTTCTCCGAGTCAGGCGCGCCGTTTGGCCGACACGATCCCGGTATTGACGCCGATCCAGTTCAAGCCGCCGAACAAACGGGCGTGCTCGATCTTGACGCAACGATCCATCACCGAATCCATGCCGGCTTCGCGCACCAGGCGGTCCGCCTCCGGGTTCACGACGCCGATCTGCTGCCACAGGCAGCGCGCGCCGATCGCAACCGCCTGGCGCGCGATCGGCAATGCGTCTGCGGTGCGCCGGAACACGTCGACCATGTCGACCGGAAACGGAATCTCGGACAGGTCGGCATAGACCTTCTGGCCGAGGATCTCGGAGCCGGCATAGCGCGGATTCACCGGCACCACGCTGTAACCGTGCGACTGCATGTATTTGCTTGCGAAGAAACTCGGCCGATGCCATTCGGCCGACAGGCCGACCACCGCGATGGTGCGGTGCCGGCGCAAGATGCCGGTGAGTTCGGAGATGGTGTTCATGGCTTATTGTCGCGGAGGTGTTCGCCCGCGTGTCCGGGGGCCAGAGCGCCGTCTGACAAATACCGCAACAGCGACAATCCCCCTGTTCTCTTCCACCTGCGCAGCGGACTGCTGAAAGCCCGCCCCACCATGCTGTTTCCCGACGACTTCCCTGTCACCCGCAAATGGCCCGCCGCACACCCGGACCGCCTGCAGCTGTATTCACTGCCCACGCCCAACGGCGTGAAGGTGTCGATCATGCTGGAGGAGACCGGCCTGCCGTACGAACCGCATCTGGTGCGCTTCGACGCGCAGGACCAGAAGTCGCCGCAGTTCCTGTCGCTGAACCCAAACAACAAGATCCCGGCGATCATCGATCCGAACGGACCTGGCGGCGCGCCGCTGGCGCTGTGGGAGAGCGGCGCGATCCTGGTCTACCTGGCCGAAAAAACCGGACAGTTCATGCCGCAGGACGCCGGCGGGCGCTACACCACGCTGCAGTGGCTGATGTTCCAGATGGCGGGGCTGGGGCCGATGTTCGGACAGGTCGGCTTCTTCCACAAGTTTGCCGGCAGCGCATTCGTCGACAAACGACCACGCGACCACTATGTGGCCGAGGCCCGGCGCCTGCTGGGTGTGCTGGACCGGCAACTGGACGGGCAGGCCTGGATCGTCGGTGACGACTACAGCATCGCCGACATTGCCGTGTTCCCGTGGGTACGCAACCTGGTCGGTTTCTACGACGCGGGCGAGTTGGTCGGCATGGCGGACTTCCCGCAGGTCACACGGGTGCTGCAGGCCTTCATGGCCCGGCCTTGCGTCGCGCGCGGCCTGGTCATTCCTGCGCGAGACTGAGACGCCTTCCCCGCCGCTCGATGCGATGTCGACAGCGCATCAAAGTGCGTGCAATTGAGCATCAATCCATCTCGCCACTGCAGTTAGTATCGTGCTCTGACGCCGACGGCCATCGGCACGCCGGCTACCAAAAACGCACAGCCACACGCAGGATCACGCCATGCTGACGCTTTACATCGGTAACAAGAACTACTCATCCTGGTCCATGCGTCCATGGGTACTGCTCCAGCAGGCCGGCATCCCGTTCGACGAGGTGACAGTGCGCTTCGATTCGTTCGCAGCCGACTCGCAATTCAGGAAGCGGATCGGGCCGGTCAGTCCGAGCGGCAAGGTGCCGGTGCTGGTCGACGACGGCCTCACGGTCTGGGACACGTTGGCGATTGCCGAGTACCTGGCTGAAAAATTCCCGCAGCACCAGCTCTGGCCGCAGGACGCCCGCGCCCGTGCACGGGCGCGCAGTGTCAGCGCCGAGATGCACTCGGGATTCCAGAACCTGCGCGGCGCCTGCGGCATGAACATCGAAGCCGACCTGTCGCAGGTCGGCGCGCTGATCTGGCGCGACAAGCCCGCGGTGCGCGCCGATGTCGCGCGTATCGTCGCAATGTGGACCGAACTGCTGGACGAACACCAGGGCCCGATGTTGTTCGGCCGGTTTTCGATTGCCGATGCAATGTTCGCGCCGGTCGTGATGCGCCTGACCCGGTTCGCATTGCCGGTGCCGGAGGCAATTGCCAGCTACATGCGCCGGGTCGAAGCCTTGCCCGGCGTCGCGGCCTGGATCGAAGGGGCATTGCAGGAGCATGACTTCGTGGATTTCGAGGAGCCGTACCGCCTGGCGCGCTGAGCGGCGCACACCAGCGGCCCGCACACGAAGCGCCCCGTAGTACGCGGCGCCTACACTCGTGGCCATGGAGATCTACCTGGTCGGCGGCGCGGTCCGCGACACCTTGCTGGGCCTGCCGGTCAAGGACCGGGACTGGGTTGTTGTCGGTGCATCGCCGCAGCAACTGGTCGCGCGCGGCTTCGTGCCGGTGGGCAAGGATTTTCCGGTGTTCCTGCACCCGGCGAGCAAGGAGGAATACGCGCTGGCACGCACCGAACGCAATTCGGCGCCGGGCTACAAGGGTTTCACCATCCATGCCGCGCCGGACGTGACGCTGGAGCAGGATCTGGCCCGGCGCGACCTGACGATCAATGCAATCGCAGTCTCGCAGCGCCAACTCGCCGTCGACGGCAGCTTCGACCCGTCCCGTGTCACGCTGGACGACCCCCACCACGGCCAGCGCGACCTGCAGCAGCGCGTGCTTCGCCATGTCACCGACGCGTTCCACGACGACCCGGTGCGCATCTTGCGTGTCGCGCGCTTTGCCGCCCGTTTCAACGATTTTCAGGTGGCCGACGAAACCCTGGCGCTGATGCGCAGCATGGTCGCCAATGGCGAGGCCGACGCGCTGGTGGCCGAGCGGGTCTGGCAGGAACTGGCCCGTGGCCTGATGGAAGACACGCCCTCGCGCATGCTGCAGGTGCTCGCCGATTGCGATGCGCTGGTCCATCTGCTGCCCGAATGGGCCGAGACACACTTCAGCCAGAATACCAACGCGCAGCATCACGCCCGTTGGGTCGACCAGGCGGCTCGCGCGCGCGCTCCACTGGAGGTGCGGTTTGCCTGTCTTTGCCGCGGCATGGCGGACGTCGCCCGACTCGGTGCCTTATGTGCCCGTGTGCGCGCACCCAACGACTGCCGCGACCTGGCACTGCTGGCACAGCGCGAATCGGCCGCCGTGGAGAACAGTGGCACGCTCGATGCCCCAGGGCTGATCGGCCTGATCGAACGTTGCGACGCCTTGCGCAAGCCGTCGCGGTTCGACGCCTTGCTGCAGGTCAGCGCCATCACGGCCTCGCCCGGCGGCAGCAGCCCCGACGCACTATACGCACCCCGTCAGCGGCTGCGCGCCGCCCTGTCTGCAGCCCAGGCCGTGCCCACCGACACGATCGCACGCCAGGCCATGGCCGATGGCAAGACGGGGCCCCAGGTTGGCGCAGCGATCCATGTAGCACGGATGGCTGCCGTGGCGTTGATCGCGGACCACTGACGCCTGCCCGGGCGGCAACGCGCCATGCACGACATGCATCGCTTCCGCACTGTTCACAAGTGATTGCCATCCAGCGCATGTATACGCTCAAGCGCACCGCTTGAGGAGTGATCAGGCATGAGGCCGCCGTCCAAATTCACAACCTCGGTTCGACACCATTCATCGGGTATGCACCGCCCTGGGCGTGCGCCTGGTTGCCCAGGTGGGATCTTCGCAAACTCGATTCCTGTTGCTGCGAGGAGCACGGCACTGGAGCACGTCGCAGGTGATCACCGCCAGATGGTGGTGCCACTCATGCGCTGCGGTTTGGCATTCCAGGCTGATCGGTGGGGCTGCAGGCCGGCCGCCATGGGGTCGCGCGCCGGCGTCAACCATAATGCTGCGGCTGGTGCCGCTGACAGCACCATTGAACCTCCGAACGGCTTATAGATTGAAGGACGACGCATGGCCACTTTCAGCCAGGATGCCCTGAACCCCGGCGTCAAGAAGCGCGAGGTGTTTGGCTGGGCGATGTACGACTTTGCCAATTCGGGCTACACGACGGTGGTCATCACGGCCGTGTTCGCGGCCTATTTCGTCGGCGGGATTGCGCAAAAGGCCGACTGGGCCACTTTTGCCTGGACGCTGGCGCTGTCCATCTCCTATGCCATCGTGATGCTCACCATGCCCAGTCTCGGCGCGTTGGCCGATCTGCGCGCAGCGAAGAAAAAACTGCTGGCGTTGTTCACCGTTGGCTGCGTCGTGTCCACCGCCGCGCTGGCGTTTGCCGGCCCCGGCAGTGTGGCCCTGGCGTTTGTGTTGATCATTGTTTCCAACACGTTCTTCAGTTACGGCGAATCCCTGACGGCGTCCTTCCTGCCAGAACTGGCCAAACCGGCCGCCATGGGCAGGGTGAGCGGCTGGGGCTGGAGTTTTGGTTATTTCGGTGGCATGTTGGCCCTGGGCATTTGTCTGGGTTATGTGATCTGGGCGGGACAACAAGGGATCCCGGCCGATACCTTCGTTCCGGTCACCATGCTGATCACCGCCGGCATTTATGGTGCCGCGGCACTGGTGACATTCTGGTTGCTCAAGGAACGCGCCATCGCGA
>JBBRVD010000233.1:0-5374 GCA_038247175.1 Burkholderiales bacterium
CATGCTGATCGCGCCCAGGTCGTGCAATACGTCCTCGGCGGCGATGGTTTCCTTGCGGATGCGGCTTTCGGCAAACGCCAGGTCCTCGGCGATCGAAGCGTCCAGGTGGTGGCAGACCATCAGCATGTCGACATGTTCGTCAAGCGTGTTGACGGTGTAGGGCATGGTCGGGTTGGTGCTCGAAGGCAGGAAGTTGTCATGCCCGACCACGCGCAGGATGTCGGGCGCATGGCCGCCGCCGGCGCCTTCGGTGTGAAAGGCGCACAAGGTGCGGCCCTTCGTGGCCGCAATCGTGTCCTCGACGAAGCCCGACTCGTTGAGCGTGTCGGAATGGATCGCCACCTGCACGTCGGTCGCATCGGCCACGTCCAGGCAATTGCTGATGGCCGCCGGTGTCGTGCCCCAGTCTTCGTGCAGCTTGAGGCCGATGACGCCGGCATCGATCTGCTCATGCAGCGCCTGCGGCAAACTGGTGTTGCCCTTGCCCAGGAAACCCAGATTCATCGGGAACGCGTCGGCCGACTGCAACATGCGCTCGATATGCCAGGCGCCCGGTGTGCAGGTAGTGGCCAGCGTGCCGGTGGCAGGGCCGGTGCCACCGCCGAGCATCGTCGTGATGCCGCTGGCCAGCGCTTCCTCGATCTGCTGCGGGCAGATGAAGTGGATATGCGAATCGATACCGCCGGCGGTGACGATGTTGCCCTCGCAGCTGATGATCTCGGTGCCGGGCCCGATGACGATATCGACGCCGCTTTGCGTGTCCGGGTTGCCAGCCTTGCCGATCGCCACAATACGCCCGTCCTTCAGGCCGATATCGGCCTTGACGATGCCCCAGTGGTCGATGATGAGTGCGTTGGTCATGACTGTGTCGACAGCGCCAGACGCCCGCGTACGCTGGCTCTGGGCCATGCCGTCGCGGATGGTCTTGCCGCCGCCGAACTTGACCTCTTCGCCATAACTGCCGGCGCGCAGCGTATGGTCGGCCTCGACCTCGATCAGCAGGCCGGTGTCGGCAAGGCGCAGCCGGTCACCGACCGTGGGGCCGAACATCTCGGCATAGGCACGTCTGGAGATCGTGGCCATCAGGCGCCTCCCGGCTTGTTGTCGTCCAGCGACCCGTTGGTTTCACCGCGAAATCCGTACACCACACGGTCGCCGGCGTAGTCCAGCAGTTCCACCGTGCGTTGCTGTCCGGGCTCGAATCGCACGGCGGTCCCCGACGCAATGTTCAGGCGCATGCCGCGTGCCGCTTCACGGTCGAACGACAGGGCTGCATTGGTCTCTGCAAAGTGGTAGTGCGAGCCCACCTGGATCGGCCGGTCCGCGGTGTTGCGCACCACTACGGTCAGCGTGCGCCGGCCGGTGTTGAGCGGGTGTTCGCCCTCGCCGGGCAGCAGTTCACCTGGAATCATCACTTGTCACCGCGCGTCAGCCACACCGCGACAGTCAGAGCGATCGCGAGGCCGACCAGGCCCCATGCATCGGTCGCATGCCAATGGCCGCCCGTCAGGCCGTGGCCATCGTGGGCCAGCGCCGGCAGGGCTGCGAGCGCCAGTACGGCTGCGACCAACGGTCGTGTCGTTGGTGTCTTCATGGTGTTGTTCCTAAACAATGGGTTGGTGCACAGTGACCAGCTTGGTGCCATCGGGGAAGGTGGCCTCGACCTGGATGTCGGGAATCATCTCGGCGATGCCGTCCATCACGTCGTCGCGGGTGAGTACGGTGCGGCCTTCGCTCATCAACTGGGCCACGGTTTTGCCGTCGCGTGCGCCCTCCACCACAGCGGCGCTGATCAGCGCCACCGCCTCCGGATAGTTGAGCTTGAGCCCGCGCGCCTTGCGCCGTTCTGCGAGCAGGGCGGCAGTGAACAGGAGCAGCTTGTCTTTTTCGCGGGGAGTGAGTTCCATGGCTTCGGTTATGCGACTGATCGGTAATTATGTTGCAAGGGTCGTGCCCGGCCAAACGCCAGACGGCGCAGACGGCCGCGGGTCGTGGCATGGAAACTGCTCGGTGGTGGTGTGAGTCACAAAATACCCATCGTTTCACTGCCGACCGACCCGCCCCAGCGCGTCGTCAAGGTGCGCCGGGACTACAACTCCTGGGTCGCCAGCGAGACGATGGAAGACTATGCGCTGCGCTATACCCCGCGCGGGTTTCGCCGCTGGTCCGAATGGCGGGTGGCGAACACGGCGTTCGGTGCCGCTTCGTTTTTGATCCTCGAGGCGGTGGGTGCGACGTTGCTGGTGCAGTACGGCTTCGTCAACGCCTTCTGGGCGATTCTGGCCACCGGGCTGATCATCTTCCTGGCCGGCTTGCCGGTGAGTGTCTATGCGGCGCGTTACGGCGTCGACATGGACCTGCTGACGCGGGGAGCCGGTTTCGGCTATATCGGCTCGACCATCACGTCACTGATCTACGCGTCGTTCACCTTCATCTTCTTCGCGCTGGAGGCGGCCGTCATGGCCTATGCGCTGGAACTGGCGCTGGATATTCCGCCCAGTTGGGGTTACCTGATCTGCGCGCTGGTCGTGATTCCGCTGGTCACCCACGGTGTGTCGGCCATCAGCCGGCTGCAGATCTGGACCCAGCCGTTGTGGCTGGTGATGCTGATCACGCCGTTCGTCTATGTGTGGATGCGCGACCCTGGGGCGTTTACTGGAATCACGCACTACATCGGCGAAAAAGGTCAGGATTCAGGATTTGACATGCACCTTTTCGGGGCTTCGCTGACCGTCGGCATTGCGCTGATCACGCAGATGGGCGAGCAGGTCGACTACTTGCGATTCATGCCGGTGCAGACCGCGCGCAATCGCTGGCGCTGGTGGTTCGGCGTGCTGGCCGGCGGGCCGGGCTGGGTGCTGCTGGGTGTCGCCAAGATGATCGGCGGGGCCATGCTGGCCTACCTGGCGATCTCCCACATGGTGCCGATCGAGCGTGCGGTAGATCCCAACCAGATGTACCTGGCGGCCTACGAATACGTGTTTCCGGATTACGGCTGGGCCGTCGCCGCGACGGCGCTGTTCGTGGTCGTGTCGCAGATCAAGATCAACGTGACCAATGCCTATGCCGGTTCTCTGGCTTGGAGCAATTTCTTCTCGCGGTTGACGCACAGCCATCCCGGACGGGTGGTCTGGGTCGTTTTCAACACGCTGATCGCATTCATGTTGATGGAGATGAACGTGTTCCAGGCGCTGGGCGATGTGCTGGGGTTGTACTCCAACATCGCCATTGCCTGGATCATGGCGGTCGTCGCCGACCTGGTGATCAACAAGCCGCTGGGGTTGTCGCCGCCAGGCATCGAGTTCAAGCGTGCCCATCTCTACGACATCAATCCGGTGGGCGTCGGCGCGATGGTGCTCGCCTCCGCATTGTCGATGGCAGCACACCTGGGCCTGTTCGGCGAGTCGGCGCAGGCCTTCTCGGCCGTGATCGCGATGGTCACGGCGCTGATCGTGTCGCCGTTCCTGGCCTGGGTGACCGATGGACGCTACTACATCGCGCGCGCGTCAACGCCCGATGTCGACGCAGATGGCGCCGCGAGCCAGCAACCGGCGCTGCGCCGCTGCGTCATCTGCGAGCGTGACTATGAGGGGCCCGACATGGCCCATTGCCCGGCATATCGGGGGCCGATCTGCTCCCTGTGCTGCACGCTCGACGCGCGCTGCGGCGATCTGTGCAAGCCGCACGCCAGTCTGTCCACCCAGTGGTCGGGCGCCTTGCGCTGGCTGCTGCCGCGGCGCATCTGGCCCTACCTGGACGCCGGCCTGAGTCACTTCCTGCTGGTGATGCTGGTGATCGTGCCGTTGCTGGCGACCGTGTTCGGCCTGTTGTACCACCAGGAGCTGCAGACGCTGACAGAGCTGACCCAGGTTGCGATGCCGGTCGACCACAGCCTGCGTGCGGGCTTCCTGAAGGCGTTCATGTCGATGCTGGTCGTGGCCTGCATCGTGGCCTGGTGGCTGGTGCTCGCGCACAAAAGCCGGCAGGTGGCGCAGGAGGAGTCGAACCGCCAGACCCATCTGTTGATGCGCGAGATCGAGATGCACCGGCAGACGGACGAGGCACTGCAAAAGGCCCGGCAGGTGGCCGAGCGAGCCAACCAGGCCAAGAGTCGTTACATCAGCGCGATCAGCCACGAGTTGCGCACTCCGCTCAACAGCATCCTCGGTTATGCCCAGTTGATGGGCGAGGACGCTGGCGTGCCACCCCACCGCAGGCAGGCGGTCAGCGTGATCAAGCGTGGCGGAGAACACCTGCTGTCGCTGATCGAAGGCACACTGGACATCGCCCGCATCGAGAGCGGCAAATTGACGCTGGTGCTCAAGCCGATGCTGTTTGCCGACTGCGTCCACGAAATGGCGGGCATGTTCGAACTCCAGGCCGCAGACAAGGGACTGGGTTTCCATTTCGAGACCGAAGGTGGTTTGCCCGAGATCGTGCGCGCGGACGAGAAGCGGGTGCGACAGATCCTGATCAACCTGCTGGGCAACGCGATCAAGTTCACCTCCACCGGTCAGGTCACGCTGCGGGTGCGTTATGCGCGTGAGATGGCCACGGTGGAGGTTGCCGACACCGGCCCGGGTCTGACCGAGCATGAACTGGCGCAGATCTTCGAGCCGTTCGCACGCGGCACGGCGCCATCGGCGCACGGTGCGCCCGGCGCCGGGCTGGGGCTCACGATCGCCAAGATGCTGACCGACCTGATGGGTGGCGAGCTGCGTGCCACCGGAGTCCCTGGCCAGGGTTCGGTGTTCCGGGTCAAGTTGTTCCTGCCCGAGGTGCACAACGCGACATTGGCAGTCACATCCGCGCTGGCGCCGCCCCGACCACGCCTGGCTTATGCCGGCGAACGGCGCTCGGTTCTGGTAGTGGACAACGAAGAAGCCGATGCCACCTTGCTGGTGCAGTTGCTCACGCCGCTGGGGTTCACTTTGCGTACCGCAACCAGCGGCCATGATTGCCTGGACCTGCTGGCGGCTGGTTACCGGCCCGACGCCATCCTGATGGACCTGGCCATGCCCGGTATCGATGGCTGGGAGACGATCCGGCGCCTGCGCCGGCTGGACCCGGCCCACGCGCGCATTGCCATCGTCTCGGCCAACGCCTTCGACAAGGGTCTGGACAACCACCTGGCTGTCCGTCCCGAGGATTTCGTGCTCAAGCCGGTGCGTCATGGCGAGCTGCTGGACTGGCTCGAGCGCAACCTGAACCTGCACTGGCTCGCTGCGCCGCCGGAGCCGTCGGCACGGGTTGCGGCACCGCGGCTACCCGCGCCACGGGTCTGGCCGCCGCGTGACAGGGTGCTGGCGCTGCAGGAGGTGGTGCAACTCGGCTATTACCGCGGCATCATGAACCAGCTGGCGCGGATCGAGAC
>JBBRVD010000234.1:0-5357 GCA_038247175.1 Burkholderiales bacterium
CGGAAAGTTCATTCCTTCCACCATGGCCACAGGCTCCTTCAACGGGTTGAACTTCAGACAGGATAGATGATCGAGTTCGGAATCAGCTCGCTGTCGTGGATACACAGCCTGGATACACAGCCTGGACGCGAACTTCCATCCGGCCTCGATGCGCACGATGGTGTCCAGATACCGCCCCACATTAAATATCGTGGTCAGCTCCGGCAACTTGGTGCGGAACACCGCATCGTTCGACTCGCAGACGACACGCCCCGCCTGAACGTCCAGCAAGCGTGGCACGCCGACCAGGTGGCGCTGGTAATACGGGCCGTGGAACAAGGTCTCGCGAATCGCGTGGGAACGGTCCTTGAGCATGCCTTTGCTCTCGAAATCCATCGTCGTAAGTGGCAGGCCGCGCTCATGGTTCTCGCGCGGGATCAGCTTGTAGATGCAGTCGTCGGTGAACAGCTCGCACCCGCTGTCCCAGTCAGCGGTATCGACGACCGCCGCGTATTGGGCCAGCAGCTGGCTCAGTTCCAGGTAGTGATGCGGATAGAACGGGATTTTTCATACCGAACCACTTTCGCCCTTCGGGCTGCGGTGCAAGCGCCTTGGGACCCGAACCATCATAGTCGGCGCCCGCAACGATCACCCGTCATGGCGCAGCGCCTGGTGCCGGAAATCAGCCCCGCGCGGCCTGCAAAACGTCTCGGGTGCGACGTGCTTCGGCGCGTGCAGCAGCAGCGAAATCGGCGCCGGACGACGCATACAAGACCGCACGCGACGAGTTGACGACGATCGGTCCGCTGCTGCTCCCATCCTTGTCACTGCGCCAGCCGGCGCGCACTGTCGCGGCCGCGTCCCCGCCCTGCGCGCCGACACCCGGGATCAGCAGCGGCAAGGTCGGGGCCAGTTCGCGCACCCGCGCAATTTCGGCCGGATAGGTCGCGCCCACCACCAGCCCGAGTTGTCCATTGCTGTTCCAGGGGCCCTGCGCCAACCGAGCCAGGTGTTCGTACAGCAGCGGATGACCTTCGATACTGGCCAGGCGCTGGTTCTGCAGGTCATCGCCACCCGGATTGGAGGTACGGCATAACAGGAAAGCACCCTTGCCATGGCGTTTCAGATACGGCTGCACCGAATCGAAGCCCATGAACGGTGAAAGCGTCACTGCATCGGCGCCATACCGCTCGAACGCCTCGATCGCGTATTGCTCGGCGGTCGAGCCAATGTCACCGCGCTTGGCGTCCAGGATCACCGGCACATCCGGTGCCGCGCGGCGCATGTGGGCCATCAGCTGCTCAAGCTGCGCCTCGGCCCGGTGCGCGGCGAAATACGCGATCTGCGGCTTGAACGCCACGACCAGGTCGGCGGTGGCATCGACGATGGCGGCGCAGAAGTCGTAGATCTTGCCGGCATCACTGTGCAGCGCGTCCGGAAAACGCGCCGGTTCGGGATCCAGGCCCACACACAGCATGGAATCGTTGCGCTTGCCAGCATGGGCGAGTTGATCGATGAAGTTCATGGTGACGCCGATGGAGGCATGAGGGTTTGCGCCCGCGCCAGGCACAGGTCAGCCCAGGCCTGCGCCTTTTGCAGCGGCGCGCGCAGCAGCTTCGAGGGGTGGTAGCTGACGACGACCGCAACACTCCGGATGCGGTAGACCTTGCCGCGCAGCTGGCCCAGCGGCAGCTGCAGCAGTTCCGGATGGTCGCGCCCGAGCAGCGACAAGGCGGCGAACCGCCCCATCGCGACGATGACCCTGGGCCGCGTCAATGCGATCTCGCGCCACAGGTACGCGGCGCATTGCGCCAGTTCGTCCGGGGTCGGATTGCGTGGCGCCGCCGGGCGGCATTTCACGACCGACGTCACGCGGACACCCGCGCGGCCCTGTCCATCGCGACTCACCTGCACGGCCCGCAACATGGCGTCGAGGAGCTGTCCAGCGGCGCCGACGAACGGTGTGCCGGCACGTTCTTCCTGCTCGTCGGGTGGTTCACCGATGATCAACCAGTCGGCCTGGGCCGGCGCCGGGTCGGCCACGAACACCGGCCCCTTGCGCCCTTCACACAGACCGCAGGCGCTGCAGCCGAGCACCGCATCTTGCAACTGCGCCCAGTCCATGCGTTCGACGGCCTCATCAGCCATCGGCTCGGCCGTTGCCACCGCTCGCGGCGCGGCGCCCGGCGTGGTTGCCGCGGACCTGGCGGGCACAGGCGTATCTTTGGCGGAGATCGACCGACCCGGCGATGGCTCCTTGTCAGCGGCCGCCTGCGGCCACCAGAACGGAATCTTCATTTCGGCCAGCATGGCGCGCTGGCGCGCATCCAACTGCATGCCCGGCGTCGCAGCCGCAAGCGGCTCAGGGTGGGTCGAACCCCGGTCGTGCTCCGGCGCGATCATGTTACGACCCTCCGTCCTGCAACTCGCCGGTGCGAGCGCCTTGGGAGCGGCCCGGCGGCGCTCATAACTTGAGACTCATGACGATGGCGTCTTCGCGGCTGCCGTTGTTGGCGGGGTAGTACGCCTTGCGATGGCCGACGCGGCGGAAACCATGGCGCTGGTAGACCTGGACCGCGCGTGTATTGCCCACCCGCGCCTCCAGCCACAACCATTGGGCACCCTGGCCACGCGCCCACAAGGTCAGTGCCTGCAGCATCAGCCGGGCCCAGCCCTGGCCCTGGTAGGTCGGCTCGACGGTGATATTGAGCAGATGGACTTCGTCGACGCCCTTCATTGCAACGAAATAACCCAGCATGGTGCCGTCAGCCATCAGCATCTGCGCCTGGTACCCGGCACTGAGCGCATCGCGGAAATTCGTCTCCGACCAAGGGTGGGCATAGGCCGCCCGCTCGACGCGCAGCACTTCCGGCAGGTAGACACTGGCCATCGGTTCGAATTGCGCCTCGCCGGCGCGCAGCACGGCACTCATCAGGCCGCCGCCTCCAATGCGGCCTTGGCTGCCGCCCGTTCGGCGGTGGTGGACGCGACCTTGTCGCGAATGTACAGCGGCAAGGCCAGCGCCGGATCGACCCCCTGGCCCTGCGCCAGCAATACCGGCGCCAATGACAACATGGCACTGGCCAGCGGCAAGGCGGCAAACCGCGGCGCTGCGGCCGATGCCGGCGGCAGGCGCGCGCCGTAACTGTCGAACACATTGCCTGCCAGCACCTGGCCGGGAACAAACGGCACGTCCTGTGGCCGCGCCAGCGCCGGCGCCGAAAGCACCTGCCACTGCATCCCGGTCCAGCGGTAACTGCCCACATAGACTTCGTCCATCCGGGCGTCCAGCATGGCCAGCACATCCCACGGCTGCCGATCGGACGCATGCGTGATCCGAGCCTGTTCGGCCACCGCCATCAGCGAGTCGATCGGCAGCACCGGCAACGGCACGGCCCCATCGACGTCGGCGCGGGCGCCCAGCGCCAGCCCCTGGGCCACCGCACAGGCGGTGCGCAGGCCGGTGAACGCGCCAGGACCCCGCCCGAACACGATCGCGTCGAGATCGGCGAAGCTGAGCCCAGCCTGGGCCATCAACGCGCGGATCATCGGAATCAGCTGGCTCGATGCCCGGGCGCCACCCTCGGCCTGGTCCGACCAGCTTTGCAGCGGCGCGCCATCGCGCCATCGTCCCACGGCCACGGACATGCAGTCGGTGCTGGTGTCGAGTGCGAGCAGGTGCATGAATCGCGCCTTCGTCCCTCACGAGCCGGACCGGCCGGCCGGTGCGCAGGCGATGACCGGTACGGCTGCCAGTGGCGGCGCCGGCCCCGTACGCACGCCGAACATGATCCCCATCGTCACCATTGCCAGGCCCAGCGACAGGTTCCATCCCATCGGCTCTCCCAGCAGCAGCACCGCCGACAATGCGGCCAGGCCGGGCACGGCCGCTGTCATCATGGTGGATCGCACCGGGCCGAAGTGCTGGATCATCATCGTGAAAGAAATGCCGGACACGACGACCGACCCGACACCCTGAAACGCCATCTGGAACAACACCTGCCCCAGTGGCGCGTCCAGGAAACGCCCTGGCACCCACTCCAATACCAGCAGCAGGCCGTAGACGGGCACGTAGATGAAAAACGCGAATACGGTGATCGCCACGGTGGCGCGTACCGCGTCGAGCAGGAAGTGGCGCGCCAGCACGCTGTAACAGGACCAGCAGAACGCGGCGACCAGAAAAAGCAGGTCGCCCTTCCAGACTTCGCCACCGTCGAATGCGCGCAACAGGCTCGAGCCGCCCACCAGTAGATCGCCCAGCACGATCAGCCCCAGTCCGACCACGCGTGAACGCGAAAGGCGGGCGCCCAGGAAAGCCACCGCCAGCACTGCCGTCCATAACGGCATGCTGCCGGGCAGCAGCGCAGCCGCATGACCGGCTGGCGCGAACACAAAGCCGCTGTAGGCCAGCATGGCGTACAACAGACCGCCAAACAGGCCCACGGTGGCCGTGGTGCGCAGCGGCAACGGCGAGAAACCGAACATCGACGAGATGCCCTGGCCGCGGGCACGGTCGCGTCGCACCAGCACCCAGCCCAGCGGCAGCAGGATCACCCCGGCACCCAGCAGGCGCGCCAGTGCAATATCGAAGGGATTGAGCGCGCCGCCACGCGCCGGGTCAGCCGTGGCACGGGCAATCACGATGAACGAGGTCCAGATCGCGATCGTCACCAGCGCCGCGGCGACACCGGTTGCGCGGGCAGACAGGAACGGGATCGGGCGCATCGCAGGATTATCCTGGATGCGATGGATAGGGCCCGGGCCCCGGGCCAAAACCTAGTCGCAATCGCCACGCACGGTAGACTGGCGCCATGCCGTCGTCCGCCACGTATTGCCGCCATGGGCCACCGGTGTCGCGTCCGGCATCCGACCCGCGCTGCCAAGCGGTGCACCCAATGACCCTCTGGATCGTGGCAGCCTGCCTGTTTTTCGCGGCTAACCGGGCGCAGGCGCAGGGCCTGCCACCGGAAGTCGAAGCCGCACTGGCGCGCGCCAAACTGCCGCGCGACGCAGTCGCGGTGCTGGTCGTGGACACTCAGGGCAACCGGCCACCACGGGCCAGCCATCGGGCCGAGGTCGCGATGAACCCAGCCTCGGTCATGAAGCTGGTCAGCACCTACGCCGCCCTCGATCTGCTCGGGCCGGCCTACAGCTGGCGCACCCCGGTCTATCTGGACGGGGCTGTGCGCGAGGGCGTTTTGGCGGGCAACCTGCATATCCAGGGGCAAGGCGATCCCACGCTGGTGGCCGAGCGGCTGTGGCTGTTGATGCGGCGCATCCGCGGTCTGGGCATCGACCGCATCTCGGGCGACATCGTGCTCGATCGCAGCGCCTTTGCACTGGCGCCGATCGATCCGGGCGGCTTCGATGGCGAGCCG
>JBBRVD010000235.1:0-5261 GCA_038247175.1 Burkholderiales bacterium
CAGGCTGAATGCGATGGACAGCGCGTTGGCGATCCGGACCACGATCCTGCGGCCGGTCGGCGGCAGCATCAGCTCGAGCACTTCCACCCGGATATGGTCGCGTGAGGCGGCCACCAGGGCAGAACTGACCATGACGCCCCAAACCATCAAGCCGCGCACCAATTCCTCGGCCCAGAACAGCGACTCATTGAGCACATAGCGGAAGAAGACCTGCGCCAGCACCAGCACAAAATAGCTGGCCAGCAGCGCTGCCGACAATGCTGTCAGGGCAGCGCGCAGGCGTTGCACTGCCAAGCCGATCGCGCGCGGCGCGACCCGGTTCTGGCTTGGGTCCGGGTGCGGACCCGAAATCGGCATCAGGCCTTGGCCGCAGCCTGCACTGCATCAATCAGCGCCTTGCCCCGGGGACCTGTCCTATTGACGAAGTTGGTCAGCACCGGACCCATCTTGGAGCGGAAACTTTCGATGTCGGGCGTGGCATTCGCCTTGATGCGGCCAGACAGGTTGTCCCACGCGGACTGCTGCTCCTTGATGTTGGCCTCCCACATTTCCTTTTGCACCGACTCAACCGCCGCGTCGCGCAGCACTTTTTGCACATTGGCTGGCAAGGTCGCCATCTTTTTGGAGCTGGCCATCATCGACACCTCGGTGAAGATATGGTGGGTACGGGTGGCAAAACCGGCCACCTCATAAATCTTGGCGGCAACGATGAAGTCGGCTGGCACCTCGATCGCGTCAATCACGCCGGTCTGCAGGGCGGTGTACATCTCGCCGGCCGGAATCGGCGTCGGGTTGGCGCCCATGGCCCGGGCCATTTCCACCCAGGTCGGAATCTCGGGCACACGCAGCCTGATGCCGCGTACATCGTCCGCCGTAGCGATCGGCTTCTTGGACAGGAAGATGCGAAAACCCGAGGCCCCCAACGACAACACCTCGACGCCCAGGGACTCCTTCGCCATCTCGCTGACCTGCCGACCCGCCGGGCCGTACAAAACGCGTTTGACATGGTCGAAATCATTGAACAGGAACGGCATCGCGACAAAGCCCATGTGCGGCTGCCAGTTGCCCAGCGTACCCAGGTCACTCCAGCACAAGTCGAGCGTGCCAAGCTGCAAGGCCTCGGCCGAGGTCCGCAAGTTGAACAACTGGGATGCGGGCCGGATGTCGATCGTGACCTGGCCGCCGGTGCCGGCGTTTACCTTGGCGGCGAACGCCTCGGTGGTCCTGTGGCACAGGTGGGTCGTCGGCATATGGTGGGAAAACACCAGCCGGATCGGTGCCGCCTGCGCGCGGGCAATGCCCGGAACTGCCATGACACCAGCCGCGCCGGCACCATAGGTCAGAAGGGTACGCCTTGAAATAGCCATGCTTGTCTCCGCTAATGCGGCCCTGGCCGCTGGGGTTATAGACCATGCAAAAAGAACAATTGCTGGGCATGAAATGGATGCTAATGTATTACTATCGGAGCGTCAATCGAGATTGACGCGAGTCGTTGTCGCAGTGCGTTCCCGACGTTCCGAGGAGGCGAGATGTTGACAGATCAGGAAGTGGCGCAGTACCACCGCGACGGTTTCATTGTGGTGCCGGACGTGATCTCGGAGGAAGACATCGCCGAATTGCGCAAGGTGACGGAGGAGTTCGTCGAAGCGTCGCGCCAGACGCTGGAACACACCGATGTATTCGATCTGGAGCCTGGGCACAACGCATCGCAGCCTCGGCTGCGACGCATCAAGACGCCTCACCTTCAGCATCCAGTCTACGCGCGGATGGTCAAGCATCCGAAAATCGTGGCCGTGTTGCAGCGGCTTTGGGGCCCGAACATCCGGTTCGACCTCTCCAAGCTGAACCTCAAGGCTGCCGGTTTTGGCTCTTCACTGGAGTGGCATCAAGATTGGGCGTTTTACCCGCACACCAATGAGGACCTGGCGGCGGTGGGCATCATGATCGACGACTTCAGACCCGACAACGGTTCGATGCTGGTCATACCCGGCAGCCACACCGGTCCGATCTACAACCATCACGCGAAAGGGCATTTTGTCGGAGGGATCGACCCGGTCGACAGCGGCATCGACTTCTCCAAGAGCGTGATGTGCACCGGCAAGGCGGGTTCCATCACAGTGCACCATGTCCGCCTGCTGCATGGCTCTTCTGCCAATACCTCCGGCAGACCGCGCCGTTTCCTGCTGCACCAATACAGGGCCGCCGATGCATGGCCACTGATCCTCCCGCCGACATCCTGGGAACCCTGGACGTCGCTGCTGGTTGCCGGCGTCGATACGCTCGAGCCGCGGATGACTGCGGTTCCGGTCCGCCTGCCCTATCCGGCCGCGCCGACGCAGGGATCGATCTACGAAAACCAGCGTGACCTTGCCTCTCGCTTCTTCAAGGATGCGGAGAACGCGTCCCTCCCGTCCTGATGCAGCAGTTGCGGGTGTATCAGTCGATGTGGGCCATGGAGCGGCGCCGTCCGGACGGCGCCGAATGGTCGCTGGAAACCAAGCTTGACATGATTCACGAAGCTGGATTCGACGGCGCCGGAGTGCGATTCTTCGACCAGCAGTACGTGGCAGACGTCACCCGCAAGCTGCGCGATTGGGGGCTCACCTGGCAGGCGCAGTGTTACCCCAGAACCGTAGACGACCTGTCCCCCATCCTGGACCATGTGGCCCGGTTCGGGGCCGACCATGTCAATCTGCAGGCCGATGTACGGCCGCATACGGTGGCCGAGTGCGTGCCACTGATCGAGGGCTGGCTCCGGCTGGCAGAGCAGGCTGCAATCCCGGTCCACCTGGAGACACACCGCGATCGCATGACCACCGATCTGTTTTTCACTTTGCGTCTGCTCGATCGTTTTCCGGACCTGCGTCTGACCGGCGATCTGTCGCACTATGTGGTCGGCCGCGAGTTCGCATGGCCGATCTCCGAAGAAAACCACCGCCTGATGCACAGGATCATCGACAACTGCTGGGGCTTTCATGGCCGCGTTGCGAGCCGCGAGCAGGTCCAGGTGCAGATCAGCTTTGCACAACAACGTGATTGGCTTGATCTGTTCATGGGTTGGTGGGAATATGGTTTTCGCAGTTGGCGCCGGCGCGCGCCCCCGGATGCCGTATTCACTTTTCTGTGCGAGCTCGGCCCGCGCGAGTATGCGATGACCGGGGCCGATGGCTACGAACTGTCCGATCGATGGCAGGAGTCGCAGGTGTTGATGCGCATGGTGCGTGACCTGTGGGCGAGGCTGGAGCAGGAGGACGCGGACACTCTGGCAGTCGGCGCCACAACAACCGCAGGACACGCATGAAACCCAATGCCATCAAGAGTGACGTGCTGGCTGGCAAGACCGTTGCCGGTGCGATGGTGTTCGAGTTTTTTTCGGCCGGCATGAGCACGATTCTGGCCAATTCCGGCTGCCGATTCGTGTTGTACGACATGGAGCACACCGGGCTTGGATACGAGACCCTCAAATGGCTCTTTTCCACCTGCCGCGGTCTTCCGATCGAACCCATGGTGCGGGTTCCGCGGGGCGACTACACCTGGCTTGCCCGCGCGCTGGACCTCGGAGCCCGTGGTGTGATGATCCCGATGGTCGAGTCCGGCGAGCATGCACGCTCGATCGTGCAGGCCTGCCGTTATCCTCCACTGGGCCGACGTGGCGCTGGGTTCGGTTTTGCCCAGTGCGACTACATGGGCGGTGATGTCGCAGAGAAGATTCGCCAGGCCCATGCGCGCACGATGGTCATTGCGCAGATCGAGACCGAACACGGACTGGAAAACGTCGATGAAATCGCAGCCGTCGACGGTGTGGACGTGTTGTGGGTCGGCCATTTCGATCTGTCCAACTTCATGGGTATTCCCGGGCAGTTCGCCGATCCGCGTTTTGATGCCGCGATGCGCAAGGTTGTCGAGGCTTGCCGACGGCATGGCAAGGCAGCCGGATTCCTGGCGACCGACAAGGCCTGGATCGAACGGGCCCGGCAGATGGGCTACACGATGCTCGCCGCCGGTACCGATAGCGGCCTGCTGCAACAGGCGTTTGCCGGGTTGGTCGAGCATATCGACGGGCGGGCCGACTGATGTCCGAGGCTTGCCATGTTTGACCTGCAGCACAAGGTGGCTCTGATCACTGGTGCCTCGCGGGGTCTGGGCTGGGCCATGGCCTTGTCGCTGGCAAGGGCCGGTGCGCACGTCGTGCTCAATGCCCGCGATCCACAGGCACTCGAAGAGCGGGTGAAGGAGCTGCGCGAGCAAGGTTTGTCCGGTGAAGCGGCGGCCTTCGACGTCACGGACACGGCGGCAGCCGAAGCCAGCGTCAGCAGCATCGTCCAACACCATGGCCGGCTGGATATTCTGGTCGCCAACGCAGGCATCAATCACCGCGCGCCTATCGCCGATTTCGAGCTGGCCGATTTCCAGCGCGTCATGGGCACCAACCTGACTGCGGTCTGGGTGCTGTGCCGGGCGGCCAGCCGTGTGATGGTGCCCAAGCGACAGGGGCGCATTATCCTGACCGGTTCGATCAGCGCGATCAATGCCCGCGCAACGGTATCTGCCTATGTCGCAAGCAAGGGTGCGGTCCATTCCCTGACCAAGCAGTTGGCGGTCGAACTGGCTTCCGCGGAAATCACCGTGAACTGCATCGCGCCGGGCTTCTTTGCCACGGAGATGAACACGCCATTGCTGGAGAACCGGGAATTCAATGACTGGGTGTGCCAGCGAACCCCGGCCGGGCGATGGGGTCGACTGCAGGAGATCGGGCCGGCCGCGGTATTCCTGGCCTCCGACGAAGCCTCCTATGTCAGTGGTCTGATCATGACCGTGGATGGTGGATTCACGGCGGCCATGTAGTGGGTCGCCGATATCGTGTCGACTGGGGTCCGCGCAAGGAGAGGCCGATGAAAGCTTGTATGGTTCAGGGGCGTCCGGTGCCCGACGCGTTGATCGGCGAACTGCCCGACAGCGCGGCCCTGCTCGACCAACCGGATGCCTTGCGCGAACGCATGGCCGCTGATGGATTCCTGTACCTCAAGGGTGTACTGGACAAGGCGCTGGTCGCCGCGGCGCGCGCCGAGGTTTTCCAGCGGCTGGTGGCGGTGGGCGAGGTGGCCGAGCCGGCGTCCGATGCGATCGCCACCGGCACCAGCCGGCGCGATGAGCTCATCGAAGACCGCGGCGTGTTCTGGAAGTCCGTCAGCGAAGGCCCGAAGTTGCGCTCGCTCAGCCACGGCGCGGCGATGAACCAGATCATGCAGCGGGTTGTCGGA
>JBBRVD010000236.1:0-5209 GCA_038247175.1 Burkholderiales bacterium
TGCCTGGAAACTCTCGTAGCGGGTAGGTATGTGGCTGAAGGTATTGGTTTCGTGGGCGAACTCGGCGCTCAACACGCAAAAACGGGTCATGATGGGATCAGGTTACGGAGAAGGGCGCCATGCCGCCGCCATGCGGATTCGGCAAGGACAGGTAGGACAGGAAGGACGGTACGGCGCGCGGTTACATCACGCCAAAGGTGTTGAAGGCCTCGACCGTTCCCATACCGGCGCGGATCGCGTCGCGCACCTTGTTCTCGGTGCTGGCTTTCTCCAGCGCCTTGCGGATGGCCTCTTCTTCCGCAGCACGCGGAATCACCAGCACGCCATCGAGATCGCCGAACACGATGTCGCCCGGCTGGACCCGCACGCCATGGATCTCGACCGCGATCCGGTAGTCGACGACCTTGCCGCGCGCGCCCTGGTCCTGCGCATAGCCACCGTAGGAGAACACCGGAAGACCGGCCTGCAGCACCTCGGGCGTGTCGCGCGAATATCCATCGAGCACCGCGCCGGCGGCTTTCAGATGCTGGGCCCGCGTCGTCATCAGTCCACCCCACAATGCGAACTGCGGCGCGCAGCCGGTTGCCACATAGACCTCGTGCTGCTTCAGGTCGTCGAGCGCCTCGAACAACAGGCCGAACGGCTTGCGGCTGAGCGGCAGCTGCCCCTCGGGCTCGCTGGCGGCAAAACAGTTGGTCTCGAGTACCGGCATGGCGCGCCCGCACACCACCATGTCGCTGCGCAAGGCACGGATGCCCGGACTCAGGAACTGGTGCAGCAAGCCCATGGTGTCCAGGATATCGCCCACCACCGCCGGGAACAGGCGCGATTTCATCAGGGCAAACAACTCGTCATCGTCTTTCCACATGGCAACTCCGGATGGTTGTGAGAGAGATGCCATTCTAGAAGCGGCGCATCGCACGCCGACTCCATGCTGCGTGAACGACACATCCAACCCGATCGCGTCGCTGTCTCATCTCGTTGCGGCTGCGTATGTCTGCTGCACCCGGGCATGGCGACACAATTCGGCGTCGAGCAGATGCGCCCCCAGTCCGGACTCGACCGGGAGCTGGCAGTGTCCGTCGAGCACGGGCCCGAAATCGCCGCCGACAAGCTCGTTGAACAAGGGGCTCTCATCGAACTGCAACTCCAGCATGTCGAACGTCGCTGCCGCCGCGGCCAACTGCAGGCTGGCCGCATGGCAGATTGGCCCGGTCGGGTTGTGCGGTGAAAACTGCACGTCGTGCAACCCGAACTGGTCCGCCGCGTGCAGCATCTCCTGCATTCCGCCCATGTATTTGACGTCGGGCATCATCACGTCGTAGGCG
Organism: Burkholderiales bacterium; assembly: GCA_038247175.1. GTDB lineage: Bacteria > Pseudomonadota > Gammaproteobacteria > Burkholderiales > Burkholderiaceae_C > CAISIP01. The sequence continues at coordinate 1,329 of JBBRVD010000236.1, forward strand.
CCGGCCTCGCAATAGGGCCGGAACGCGTCGAAACGAATACCCTGCTCCAGCCCGGCCAGGCGGATGCCGCGCGGATTGGCCAGCGCGCGCAGGCGTACCAGTGCGGCGATGCAGTCCAAGGTCTCTGGCAGCGGACACTCGATCCAGTACAGGCCCAGTTCGGCTGCCGCGTGCACCAGGGCGCTCGCGGTTGCCTCGTCGAAGCGCCAATGGCAATCGATCATCAGCCGTCGGTGTCGACCGACGACATCGCGCACCGCGGCGACACGCGCCAGGCCCGGTTGCATGGCCGCTATGCCGCCGCCGGACGCACAAACCGAGACATTGACCTCGTCGAACGGCGCCAGCTTGAACGCCACGTGGCCGGCAGCCAACGCGTCCCGCGCGCTCTGCGCAAACCCGGTCGGAGTGCGCGGCTCGGTGCGGCGATTGATGTTGGCGTAGACCGCGATGCGGTCGCGACGGGCTCCGCCCAGCAGGTCGGCCACGCTGCGTAGTTGGCTGCGCGCTTGCAAGTCCCATAAGGCCTGATCCAGCGCCGACAGCGCCGCCGACTGGGCCAGGTCAGCCGGCACGATGCTGGCCGCGAAACTGCCGGGTCGCTCGGGCGTGGCCAGCAGAACACGCGATGACAGTTCGTGTGACGCAGCAATGACGGCCGCCTCCTGACCGGCCAGTGACGCCTCGCCGCAGCCCACCGCGCCGTCGTCCTGCTGCAACTGCACGAATATCCAGCAGGTCTTGGCACTGACCTGGACCTGGTGCCACTGCGCGCCGCGTAATTTCGCTCTGGTCATGCGTCAGACCTCCGATGGATGCACTGCCGGCTGGGGTGCGGCGTGGTTCGCGAGCGCCGCGGCGCACATGCCAAGGTCGTCCTGGTTACGAGTCCTGCGTCGCGCATCGATACTCCAACGCCAGCGGATGGTGGATGGTGGATGGTGGATGGTGGATTGATCCAATATAACCACGCCAGTCTGCATGTTTTCGCCTGAATGCAATTTTTTTGGATTGAACCCATCTGTGAAAGCGTCGTGTTCTGTGTACCGAAGGCTTCCCGGGACGAGTCCCGTGCTGCAGCGCGACGCGATGCAGGTCCTGCGCCTTGCCCGCGCGCTTGCCTGAATGTCCGGGCACGGTGCCAACGGGAAGAAAATATACTAGCGGCTTCGCGCCTGTAGCGCTCGCCGCGCCTTGACGCGCCGGTCACGGCATCCGCCACACTCCACCATGACATCCCGACGCATCTCTTCCCCTGTGCTCGATACCCGTCGCTGGCGTCTGTCCGTGGCCCCGATGATGGACTGGACCGACCGGCATTGCCGCTTTTTCCACCGCCTGCTCACGCGCGAGGCGCTGCTGTACACCGAGATGGTGACCACCGGTGCGCTGATCCACGGCGATGTAGAACGGCATCTGCGATTCCATGGTGAGGAACACCCGGTGGCGCTGCAACTGGGCGGCAGCGAACCGGCCGAGCTGGCGCATTGCGCCCGTTTGGGGGCCTCCTGGGGTTACGACGAGATCAATCTGAACTGCGGCTGTCCGTCCGAGCGGGTACAACGCGGCGCGTTCGGCGCCTGCCTGATGGCCGAACCGCGCCTGGTGGCGGATTGCGTCAAGGCCATGGTCGATGCGGTGTCGATACCGGTCACCGTCAAGCATCGTATCGGCATCGACAAGAGCGAGGACTACGGCTTCGTGCGCGACTTCGTGGGACAGGTGAGTGAAGCCGGCTGCCAGGTGTTCATCGTGCATGCGCGCAACGCCTGGCTCAAGGGTTTGTCGCCCAAGGCCAACCGGGAAGTGCCTCCGTTGCGTTATCAGACGGTGCACCGGCTCAAGCAGGACTTTGCGCACCTGACGCTGGTGCTCAACGGCGGCATCACCAGCAACGGGCAAATCGCCGAACAACTGGTCGATGTCGATGGCGTCATGCTCGGGCGTGAGGCGTATCACAACCCATGGCTGATGACATCATGGGACGAGCAGTTCTTCGGTGCGCAGGCGCAGATGGTCAGTCGCGAATCGGTCGAGCGGCAGATGGTTGACTACATGGCGCGCGAGGCGCGTGAGCACGGCACGCCCTGGCCGACGATAGCGCGCCATATGCTGGGGCTGCGCCATGCGATGCCGGGTGCCCGGTACTGGCGCCAGGCATGGAGCGACCACCGGCTACGCGATTGCGGGCCGCACGAGGTCATGCAGCGGGCCAGGCGAGCCGCCGACGCAATCGCCGAGCGGGACGCGGCTGCGCATGTCTGAGCTTCCCCATCCGCAGCACCGACTGGCACTGACGCTGATCTGGCTGTTGCCGTCGTTGTGGGCCGTCAACTACATCGTGGCGCGCATGGCCCCCGGTGTGATCGGGCCCTACTTGCTGGCACTCGGGCGCTGGGGCATTGCAGGGGCCGTGCTGGTGGCCCTGTGCGCGCCGGAACTGTGGCGCGAACGCCGTCACATCACCGCGCATTGGGGGCAGTATCTGATTCTCGGCTTGCTGGGCATGCTGATCTGTGGAGCCTGGGTGTACCAGGGTGCGCGCTCCACCAGCGCCATGAATATCGCGCTGATCTATGCCGCCTCACCCGTGATGATCGCGCTCGGCGCCGGCCTGTGGCTGGGTGAAGCCTTCGGCAAGCGTCAGATGGCTGGAGTCGCGCTGGCGCTGGCCGGTGTACTGCACGTGATTGTGCGCGGACATTGGTTGGAGCTGGCCGATCTGCAATTCGTGCCCGGCGACGGATGGGTACTGGCCGCGACAATCTCCTGGGCCGCGTTTGCACTGTTGCAGAAGCGCTGGCCCAGCCATCTAAGCGCCACTGCACGGCTGGCGACCATCTGCATGTTCGGCGTGTTGACATTGCTGCCGTTCTCGCTGTGGGAGCTGACCCAGCCTGGACTGCTGGTCTGGGGGTCCGAGGCGCTCTGGCTGGTACTGGCTGTCGCCGTGATGCCCGGCCTGGGCGCCTACTGGATCTACGGCTGGGCGCAACGCATCCTTGGCGCCAGCCGGGTCGCGGTGGCCTTGTACCTGGGGCCGCTGTATGCCTCGATGGGCGCCTGGGTCATGCTCGGCGAGCCGCCCGGTTGGCACCACCTGGTGGGCGCGGCCCTGATTCTGCCCGGCGTTTTCCTGGTCACGCAGGCGCGGCCCATGCCGGCTCTCAAGGCTGCCACGCCGCCGCTGCCAGTCCGTTCCTGAAGTGGACCTGCATGGCCTGGGTTGCGGCGCCGGCATCGCGCGCGACCAAAGCCTGCATCAGGTCGCGATGCTCCAGCAGCGACTCCTGGATTCGTCCTGCTTTCAGCAGCGAGTGGTGGCGGTTGAGCTTCATGACCTTGCGCAGGTCAGTGGACAGTTGCTGGCTCCAGCGGTTGCGGGCGATCTCCAACAGGCGCATGTGGAATCGTTCGTTGATCTCGAAGAAGGGGCCGCGGCCGGGTCCGTCCGATCCGGCTGCGGCTTCGAGCTTCGTGTGTGCGGCCTGCAATTCGGCCAACTCTTCGTCGCTGGCATGGGCTGCAACCAGTCCGGCCGCGTCGGATTCCAGCAGGGCGAGCACATGGTAAACCTCGGCCAGATCCCGCTCGGACACGTCGGTCACATAGGCGCCCCGGCGAACCTTCATCGTCACCAGACCCTCGGCGGCCAGCACCTTGAGCGCCTCGCGCAGCGGGGTTCTGCTGATGCCATACTCCCTGGCCAGTTTGAGTTCGTCGATCCAGCTACCGGGCGCCAATTCGCTGCTGAAGATGCGTTGGCGCAATTGCTCGGCGACCTCCTGGTACAGCGCACGGGGGGCGAGGGATTGGGCGAGCTTCATCGTGCGGTCCAGGGCTTGGGACGTCAGCTTGTTGGAAGATTTGTGAATTTATAA
>JBBRVD010000237.1:0-5185 GCA_038247175.1 Burkholderiales bacterium
GCCAGAACCAGGAAGATCAGGAAGACTGCGATGGCGATGTAGAACAGGATCTTCGCGATGCCGGAGGTGGCTGCGGAAATGCCGGTGAAGCCGAAAATACCGGCGATGACGGATACGACCAAGAATATAAGGGCCCACTGCAGCATGATGATTCCTCCTACGGATACTGTTGTCTGATGTGCCGCGCCGCAGGGTGACTCCGGCAGGCGCGGTCGAGGCCTTCAAGCCCACAACTGCGCACTGCAACGGGAGCTCGAAGGATGTTTGCAGTTTCATCGAACGACTCCATCGCGGTTGTAGTTGCATGCCGTCGCGGGTTGTAGGAGAGCGGCCTTTCCGGCAACGGCGCCGGCGCTGGTCGGTGAGCGTCGTGGATCGCGCGGGAGTCAGGGCTGTTGTGCCCGACCGCTGGCCAGCCAGTCGCCGACCGCGCGGCCCACAGCTGCCGCGCTGAGCAACTGCAGGTGGCCGGTGCGGTAGGCGATCAGCCGGTCGTGCGGACCGAACGCCAGTGTCCGCGCCGCTTCGTCGTGCTGGCCCAGCGCGCTGCGCAGCGGAACCAGGCCATCGCCCAGCAGGCGTTCGGCCACCAGGCTGCGCCGCCCGGCCAGGGTCGCGGCCACGGCCAGGCAGGCGACTCGGCCCGGCAGCGGCAAGGGCTGTCGGGTGTCCACGTGGTGCAGGAAACGGTCGCGGCCGGACCGGTCACCCTCGATCAGATGGCCATGGCGCAGGTCGGTGATGCCGCTGCTGCGCAACTGCGCCAGCCGCGCGAACGGCGCCGACCAGGGCGTGCCGCCCAATAACCGGTCGACCCAGTTGCCGGCGCGCTCGAGCGGTGCGCCGTGGTGGGGCGTGCCCAGGAACACGATGCGGGTGAGCCGGGCGGGCCAGTCCTGATTGCTCGTCGTTGCCTGGTGTAGGGCACTGCGCGTCACCAGCCCGCCCATGCTGTGGGCGACCACCACCAGTTCCTGCACCGGCACCGGCCAGCACGCGAGCAGCCGCTGCAGCAGCGCCGACAGGTCGCGCCCGTTGTCGGACACATGGCGGCCGGTGTTGTAGCGCAGGTACAAAGGCGTGAACCCCTGGGCTTGCGCCAGCGCCTGGCCATGGTCCAGGCCCGGTTGCAGCGAGCCATCGGCGGCCTTGCGCCAGGTCTGCCATTGCAGGTCGTTCATGCACAGGCCATGCACCAGCAGCAGGATCTTGCCGCCCACGTCGGACGCGGGCGGCGGCGTGGCGGTATCGAGTGTCTTGCCATTGTGCTGCAGCGTCATGGGCAGCGCCAGCGGGCTGCCGTCGGCGAGCAGCCGGTCGCCGATGACGCCGTTGAGCGCGGCCACGACGGCCAGACGCTGCGGGGACTGCGGTGGCTCGGCATCCATCGCGCCGAGCAGTGGTTCGAGGCGCGTCAGCACGGAGTCCAGACCCGTGCCCAAGGACTGCGTGAGGCCATTGACGCAGCGGTAGACCAGCCCGGTCAGACCGCGCGTGCGATCCGGCGGCTGTCCGCCCGGCGCACCGAGGGTGCGCCAGACCGATTGGTGCACGCCCTCGACGATGCGCGTGGTCCCCAGCGCGGCAGCGGTCGCCAGTCGCGCGGCTGCACGCAGATCGGAGGCGCGGACATGGGTGACCATCAGAACCGTTCGTGCGGCGCCAGGTAGCGCCACTGCCCCAGCGGCAGGTTGCCCAGCATGACCTTGCCGATACGCACCCGCTTCAGTCCGACCACCTTGAGGCCGACCAGCTCGCACATGCGCCGGATCTGGCGTTTCTTGCCCTCGGTCAGGACCACGCGCAGTTGTTCCGGGTTCTGCCAGCTGACCTTGGCCGGCTTGAGCGTTTGGCCGTCGAGCGACAGGCCGTGGCGCAACCGTTCAATCTGCTCGGTCGGGAACACCCCCTGCACGTTGCTGGTGACGGGGTCGCGCTCATCGATCTCGTCGAGTTGCCTGGCGCCAGAGTCCGATCCGGCGCTGCCCTGGTAGCGTACCCGCACCAGATATTCCTTCTCCATCACCGAGTCTTCACCGATCAGCTGGCGCGCCACCCGGCCGTCCTGGGTCAGCACCAGCAGGCCGATCGAGTCGATATCCAGCCGACCGGCCGGCACCAGGCTTTGCAGCTGCTTGGGGTGAAAGAAGAACCGCGCGTTGTCATCGGCCCAGCGATGCTGGGGCTGGATCAGCGTGATCGCCGGCTGGTGACCGTCTTCGGCCTGTCCGCTGACGATGCCCATCGGCTTGTTGAGCAAAATGGTCACCTGGTTGGCTTGCTGGCCCTGGGCCTGTTTGCTGATCTCGATCCGGTCGGATGCGCTGACCTGCATGCCCATTTCCGCCGGCTGCCCGTTGACCCGGACCCAGCCGCGCGCGATCCAGTCGTCGGCCTCGCGCCGCGAGGCCATGCCCAGCTCGGCCATGCGTTTGTTCAGCCGGCTGGTCGCGCCGACTTCGGCGCTGGAGGCCCCAGGGCGGGCGGGGGCCGCGCTGCGTGCGGGCGCGCTGGCCGGCCGCGGCGCGCGTTGCCAGGGTGTTCGGGAGTTGGGCTGGGTCATGTCGATTCGGGGCGGGGGAAAACGCGCGAGCGCAGGTCATCGAGATTCAGCACGCGCAGGCCACCGTATTCGACACGGATCATGCCTTGCGCCTGCAAGGCACGCAGCGCCTCGTTGACGCGCTGGCGCGACAGGCCGACCAGGTAGGCCAGTTCTTGTTGGGTGATGCGCAGCACCTCGCCGACGCCGGGGTACAGCACCGGGTGGAACAAGGCGGCCAGGCTGCGCGCCACGCGCAGGTCCGGGTTGGCCATGCGATCGATCTCGCGCGCGGCGATGAACTGGCCCAGCCGCTCGTTGATCTGGTTCATGACGAATTGGTTGAAGCCGATGGATTGGTCGAGCAGCCAGTGAAAGGTGTCGACCGGCAAGCCAGCGACGATGCTCTTGCGCAGTGCCTGGATGTTGTATTTGTAGGGCTCGCGCTTGAGCGCGGTGCCTTCGCCGAACCAGCCGCCAGGCGGCACACCCGTGAAGGTCATCGAGTGGCCTTCGAAGGTGTCGCTGCTCATCTTGAGCAGGCCGTCCACGACGCCGAACCAATAGGTGACCTGGCGTCCGGTACGGCACACGTAGTCGCCCGCAAAGGCATCGCCGACCTTGATCTCGGACAACGCACGCGCGCGTTGCGCGTCGTTCAATACCGCCATCCACGGGATGGCCGCGACCTCGACGTCGGTGGGCGGGCGCCGGCGATGGTGCAGGGAGAGTTCGTTTGACATGGATCAACGCAGACGCGTGGAAACCGGAAAACCTGCCGACATCAAGGGTAATCCCTAGCCTCCATTACCCTGGATTGTCGTCCGACCGACAGGCAGACGTCAAATTAAATCCTACATTGCGACGCACCGGCACATCCGGTGCGAGCCAGCCCGGCGAGGCGGCGACAAGGATGTGCAGATGGTTTGGAAGGAGACACCGTGCAGACCACGTTCCCCCGATTGCTGCTGAAACATGCGGCCGAGCGACCGGGCGCAGCCGCGATGCGCGAGAAGGAGTTCGGCATCTGGCAGACGCTCAGCTGGGGCGACCTGCGCGAACTGGTTGCCGACATCGCCGGCGGTCTGCACCAGGCCGGTCTGCGCCGTGGCCAGCACATGGTCGTCGTCGGCTCCAACCGGCCACGGTTGTACGCGACGATGCTGGCGGCGCAGTCGCTGGGTGCAGTCCCGATTCCGTTGTACCAGGACTCGGCCGCCGCTGAATGCGTATTCCCGATCAACAACGCCGATGTGTGTTTTGCGTTTGCCGAGGACCAGGAGCAGGTCGACAAGCTGCTGGAGATCCGGGAGCTATGTCCGCAACTGGCGCACATCTATTTCGACGACCCACGTGGCCTTCGCAAATACGACGAGCCCGGGCTGATGTCGATCGAGGAGCTGGTGGCAGCTGGCAAGGTCTACGCGCGGCAGCATGAAAGTTTCTTCAAGATCCATATCGAGCAGGCGCAGCCAGATGATGTGGCAGCGATGTTCTTCACCTCGGGCACCACCGGCAATCCCAAGGGTGTGGTGCACACCCACGACAGCCTGCTCGACCGTGCACGGGCCGGCGCCAGTTTCGACAAGCTTACGCACGAGGAAGAAGTGCTGGCCTACCTGCCACCCGCCTGGATCGGGCAGAACATCTTCAGTTACGCGCAATGGCTGGCCTGTGGTTACATCGTCAACTGTCCGGAGTCGTCCGAGACGGTGACGATCGACCTCAAGGAGGTCGGGCCGACCTACTACTTCGCACCGCCGCGGGTGTTCGAGGGCCTGCTGACCAGTGTGATGATCCGCATGGAGGATGCCAGCGCGCTAAAACGCAAGATGTTCCATGCCTTCATGGAGCTGGCCAGGCGGGTCGGTCCCGACCGCATGGATGGCAAGCCGCTCGGCCTGGCAGACAAGTTGCTCTACACACTGGGCGACTGGATGGTTTACGGGCCGCTGCGTAACAACCTGGGCATGAGCCGGGTGCGGGTGGCCTATACCGCCGGCGAGGCGATCGGGCCGGACCTGTTCCAGTTCTACCGTTCCATCGGCATCAACCTCAAGCAGTTATACGGCTCCACCGAGACTGCGGTGTTCGTGTGCCTGCAGCCGGACAATGCAGCGCGCGCCGACACCGTCGGGCTGCCGATTGCCGGTGTCGAGATCAAGGTTGCCGCCAACGGCGAGATCTTGGTCAAGTCGCCAGGTCTGCTCAAGGAATATTTCAAGAACCCCGAGGCCACCGCCGAGGTGCTAACAAAAGACGGCTGGTACCACACCAGCGACGCCGGGTTTCTCGATGCGCACGGCCACCTCAAGATCATCGATCGGGTCAAGGACGTCGGGCGCATCAAGGGTGGTGCCAACGACGGCGCGATGTTCGCGCCCAAGTATGTGGAGAACAAACTCAAGTTCTTTCCGTACATCAAGGAAGTGGTCGCTTACGGCGACGGCCGCGAAAAGGTCTGCGTCATGATCAACATCGACATGGATGCGGTCGGCAACTGGGCCGAACGGCGCAATCTGGCGTATGCCGGCTATACCGACCTGGCGCAAAAGCCCGAGGTCTATGCCCTGATCAAGGACTGCATCGAGAAGGTCAACGCCGATCTGGCCGCGGACGAACTGCTGGCCGGCAGCCAGATCA
>JBBRVD010000238.1:0-5157 GCA_038247175.1 Burkholderiales bacterium
CAGCCCCACCAGGGTCGGCCGGTCAGCGCGCGCCAGGTGCTCGCCGGTCTTGAGCGCACCGCCCCAGAACGGCTTGACCGTGCTGGCCATCTTGCCCATGCCCATGTCCTCCAACGTCGTGCGACCGTCCATCTCGGAGCCGACGACATGGCCTTTTTCGATGCGCAGCGAACCCAGCGCTTCCAGGCCGTACGGGCGCAGGTTCCAGGGCTTGCCCGCTTCCAGCAGATGGTCCCAGACCTGGCGGCCGAAGTGGGTGTGGGTATAGACCTCGTAGGCGAGTTCGCCCGAGAAGGTGAGCCGGATGATGCGCAGCGGGATCCCGGACAACGCGCCGGTTCCCATCGTATCGAGCACGCCCATGTGCCCAAGCGCCTCGGTGCTGCAGTCCACGTCCGCCAACGCAGCCTTGAGCACCTCGCGCGACTTCGGCCCGGCCATGCTCATCGCCGCCCACTGGTCCGACACCGAGGCCACGGTCACTCGCAGCTCAGGCCACACCACCTGCAGCAGGAACTCCAGGTGGCTCATGACCTTGGCGGCCTGTGCGGTGGTCGTGGTCATGAAGAACTGCGTCTCACCGACGCGGCTGGTCGTGCCGTCGTCCATCACGACGCCGTCTTCGCGCAGCATGAAGCCGTAACGCGCCTTGCCGAGTGGCAGCTTGGCAAAACCGTTCACGTAGACCCGGTTCAGGAACTCGGCCGCGTCCGGGCCCTGCACGTCGATCTTGCCCAGCGTGGACACATCGGCGATGCCGACCTGCTCGCGCACGAAGGCCATCTCGGCCTTGTAGGCTTCGGACAAATCCGCGCCATGCCCGTGGTACCACAACGGGCGTTTCCACGCACCTGCTTCCATCATGTCGCCGCCGTGGGCCACATGCCAGTCGTGCATCGGGGTCCGGCGCACCGCGGTCAGGTGAGCGCGCACGCTGCGACCGGCCAGCGCGCCGATGGTCACTGGCGTATACGGTGGACGGAACGTGGTCGTGCCGACCGTATCCAGTTCCCGTTCGCGCCGCGCCGCCATGATGGCCAGCGCATTGAGATTCGACGTCTTGCCCTGGTCGGTGCCCATGCCCAGCGTGGTGTAGCGCTTGAGGTGTTCGACGGATCGGTACCCTTCGCGGTGCGCCAGGTCGATGTCGTCCACCGTCACGTCGTTCTGGAAATCGACGAAGGCTTTTCCCTTGCGGGCGGCCAACAGGACCGGCGGCACCGCGATGAAGGCCATTGATGCATCTGCCGCCTGTGGGGACAGTGCCGGGCACGGCGCGTCGAGCGTCCGGTCGCAGGCGTGGGCGATCTGTTGCGCCGCCTGCCAGCCACTGCGCAACGCAGAGTCCAGGTCCTGGCTGCCGACCATGGCACCGGCACCGAAATGGTTCCTGTCAAAGCCGCCCGGCACAAAGCCCGCGACCTCGGCTCGATACGCCGGCTTGATGCCGCGGTGTGAAGTCAGATGCACGCTGGGCGTCCAGCCGCCCGACATGGCGACCAGATCGACATCCATCGTCGCACCCTTGCCATCGACGACGCCGTTGGCGATGTCGTAGGGCACCAGCGTGCAGCGGCTGACGTGCTGCCCACCCTGCGCGCGTGCCACCGCGGTGGCCAGCCGCACCTCGACGCCAGACTCGCGCGCGCGTTGCAACACCGCGTCGCTCGCGCCTGGCCGCAGATCAGCCACACAGACCGTGGCGCCCGCCCGGGCCAGCGCGATCGCATCGCCATACGCTGCGTCGTTGTTGAGCGCGAAAACCGCCTTGCGCCCCGGCAAAACCGCAAACCGGTTGACGTAGGTGCCGACCGCGCCCGCGAGCATCACACCCGGCAGGTCGTTACCAGCGAACACCAGCGGGCGCTCCAGCGCCCCGCAGGCCATCACGATGCGCGCGGCGCGCATGATGTGCAGCCGCTGACGCGGTATGCCGCGCGAGGCATCGGCAACGCCGGGCTCGCTGCGCTCGACGATACCGAGTGTGTTGCCATCGTACAGCCCGAAAGCGCTGGCGCGTGTCAACAGCCGGACCCGGCCGGTGGCCTGCAGGTCAGCCAGCATCTGCGCCAGCCATATCGCCTGCGCGCTGTCCGCCGCATGTCCGAGCAGCGAGCCTCCGGCCAGGAAGTCCTGCTCGACCAGCACCACGTCCAGGCCGCAGTGTGCAGCGCCAAGCGCAGCAGTGAGTCCTGCCGGCCCTGAACCGACCACCACCACATCGGTGAAACCATGCTGCCAGTCGTAACGATCGGGATCGCGCTGGGTCGTCGCCAGGCCCAGGCCCGCAGCCTTGCGGATGAAGTGTTCGTAGAACATCCAGGCCCCGCGCGTGGGCCCCATGAACGTCTTGTAGTAGAAACCTGCCACGAACATCGGCGACAGCAGGCCGTTGATCGCCATCAGGTCGAAGCCGACCGACGGCCAGGCGTTCTGGGTCCGCGTCTGCAGGCCCTCATGCAACTCCAGCACGGTGGCTGCGATATTGGGTTCACGGCGCGCGCCGCTGCCCACCGTGAGCAGGGCGTTGGGCTCCTCGACGCCGGCCGCTACGATACCGCGCGGACGGTGGTACTTGAACGAGCGAGCCACCAGATGTTTGCCATGGGCCAGCAGCGTGGCCGCGACGCTGTCACCGGCCAGGCCGGACAGAAACTGGCCGTCGTGGGACAACGTGATCGATCGCGTCCGGTCGATGCGCCCGCCGCTGGCGAGCCGCAATGGGCCGGCGGCGCTCACTGGATACCTCCGCCCTGCGGGCTGCGGTGCGAGCGCCTTGGGAGCGGCCCGGCGGCGCTCATGCCACCGGCCTTTCGCGCGCCGGCATCACCGCCAGGATGTCGTGGCTTACCGTGTCGCGGCGCACCACCAGCCAGCGCCGGCAGGCCAGCGTGTGCTGCCAGAATTCAAGATGTTCACCCTTGGGATTGTTGCGCATATAGACGGCCTCGACCCAGGCGTCGCGGTGTTCGGCATCCAGGGGCGGATAGGTCTTGGTCGCGTCGCCGAAGTAGTTGAACTCGTCGTGGTCGCGTTCGCCGCAGTAGGGGCAGTTGATTCGAAGCATGGCGCGCGCTGGCTATTACAGATGGGACTATTACAGATGGGACTATTGCAGATGGGGCTACTGCAGATGGTTGTAGGGGCCGTAACCGGCCTCGTCGATATAACGCCCCTTTGCGAAGCGATCCATCGTGAAGCCGGCATTGAGTGCATGCGGCTTGTCATTGGCGATGGTGTGCGCGAAACACCAGCCCGAAGCCGGTGTGGCCTTGAAGCCGCCGTAACACCAGCCGCCATTCAGATACAGGCCCTGCACGGGTGTGGTCGTGATGAACGGGCTGCCATCGGGTGTCATGTCCATGATGCCGCCCCAATGCCGCAGCAGGCGCAGCCGCGATGCGAACGGGATCAGGCTGGCCAGGCCCTGCGTGGTCTCGGCGACATTGGGCAGGTTGCCACGTTGCGCATAGCTGTTGTACCGGTCGAGGTGGCCACCGAACACCAGCCCGCCCTTGTCGGACTGAGAGACGTAGAAATAGGTCGCCGACCACACGACCACATGGTGCACAACCGGCTTGATCGACTCGGTGACAAAGGCCTGCAGCACATGGCTCTCGATCGGCAGCCGCAACCCGGCCTTTTGCGCCAGCACCGAGGTATGGCCGGCCACTGCCACCGCGGTCTTGCCGGCACCGATGTCGCCGCGTGTGGTCTTGACGCCGACGATACGCTCGCCCGACCACAGGTAGTCCAGCAGCTCGCAGTTCTGGATGATGTCGACACCGAGCTGGTCGGCCGCGCGCGCATAACCCCAGGCCACCGCATCATGGCGCGCGGTACCGGCGTCGGGCTGCAACATGCCGCCGTAGATCGGGAACCGCGCCTGCGAGGAAAAGTCGAGGTAGGGCGCCTCCTTGCGCACCTCCTCGCGGGTCAGGATCTCGGCGCGGATGCCGTTGAGCCGCATCGTGTTGGCGCGCCGCACCAGGCCGTCGAGCGACGCCTGCGAACACGCCGCGAACAGATAACCGCGTGGCGAAAACATCACGTTGTAGTTCAGGTCCTGCGACAGGTCGCGCCACAAGGACATCGAATGCTCGTAGAACCCGGTGTTCTCCTGCATCATGTAGTTGGATCGCACGATGGTGGTGTTGCGACCCACGTTGCCCGAGCCAATATAACCTTTCTCCAGCACCGCGATGTTGCGCATGCCGTGGTTGCGTGCCAGGTAATAGGCGGTGGCCAGCCCATGACCGCCGCCGCCGATGATGACCGCGTCGTAGGTCTTCTTCGGCTTCGGGTCGCGCCAGGCGCGCTCCCACGCCTGGTGGCCGCCCAGGGCATTTTTGAACAGTGACCAGGCCGAATAGCGCTGGGCCATGCCTACATCCTCATGCGTTGGGCTTGTGGATCGAACGGGGGTTCCGACTGCAGTCGGGCGGCAAAACGTTCACCCAGGATCTCGATTTCCATGTGCATGCCCGGCTTGACCAAATCCGTTGGAATATAACCCTGCGCCAGCGACTGATCGACCCAGTGGCCATAACCGCCGGAGGTGACCCAGCCCACCACCTTGCCGTCGACCCAGATCGGCTCATCGCCCATGACATCGGTATCGACGGCATCGACGACCATGCAGACGCGGGTGCGTTTGGGCCCATCCTGTTTTTCCTTGAGAGCTGCGGCCTTGCCGACGAAGTCCGGCTTGTCGAGCTTGACGAAGCGATCCAGGCCAGCCTCGAAGGGCCCGTAGATGGGACGGAACTCGCGGAACCAGGTGCCGAAATGTTTCTCCAGCCGCAGGCACAACAAGGCCCGCATGCCGAAGTTCTTCAGGCCCAGGTCGGCGCCGGCGTCCAGGATGCTCTGGTACAAGCGCCGCTGGTACTCCGGTGCAACCCAGATTTCGTAGCCCAGGTCGCCGGTGTAGGTGACGCGGTTGACCTTGGCGCGTACGGTGGCCACTTCCATCTCGCGGTAGTCCATGAACTTGAGCGCCGCATTGGACACGTCATCGTCGGTCAGGCGCTGCAGCAGTTCACGCGCCTTCGGGCCGGCGATCGACAGGCCGATGAGTTTCATGCCCAGAGCCTCGATGCGTACCGAGCCGTCCCGGGGCAGGTGCTGTTCGAACCAGCGCATGTGGTAGACCTG
>JBBRVD010000239.1:0-4914 GCA_038247175.1 Burkholderiales bacterium
CACCAGCAGGTCGGATTGCAGGCCGGGTCGCTGCGCGGCACCGGTGCCGGCGGCCGCCGGTGTGCGTCGTGCGCCACCGGCGGGTGTCGCACCGTTCGCCGGCGTGCGGCGCAGCACCACCACGTCGTCGCCGAGCCGGGGCGCCGTTTCGTCGGGCAGGATGAACAAGGCTTGATCGACCGTCAGTGCACCGCGGATCCGCAGACGCGCCTGGTCCAGCAAGGCCTGCAAGTTGCCCGACACCGCCAGGCGACGGTCGGCGCGCGCCGACACCCGCAAGGCCCTGGCCTGGGCGTCGATCTGCAAGGTGACGGACTGCAGCGGTGACGCGGCCGAGCCGGTCGCGGCTGCCCAGCTGGCGAAGCCGGTGGCTGTCAGCTCGCCGCCGCTGGGGCCGCCGGCGCCCTGCAGGCTGAAGCTGTCGATGTTCAGTCGTTGTCCCTGCAAAGTGGCGCGTAACCGGCCGTTGCCGAATTCGATACCATCGACCACCGATCGCACCGCCATGTCGCTGGCCAGCAGGTTGCCGCTCCATTGCGGCGCGCGCAGCGTGCCGCCAAGGTCCAGGTTGGCGTCCACCGTGCCACGCACCCGCCAGCCCGGTGGCGCCAGCAGCGACCAGACGCCGACTTGCGGCATGCGGGCCCGTATCGTGGCTTGCAGCGGGCTGTCGTTGGTCCACTGCCAGTTGCCATCGGCGCCGCGCTTGAGCCGGGTGGACAACGTAGCCTGTGCGTTGCCGGCGCGTTCGCTGTCCCAATTGAACCTTGCGTCGACACGATCGCCATCCGCGTCCACTTGCAACCGCAACTCGCGGATGCCTGCATCGACGGTGGTCGTGGCAGCCGCGGGTCCGCCGCCGGCACCAGCGCCATCGGCCTGGATGCGGATGTCGCCGCTGCGCCGGGCCAGGCTGGCCCGCGCGACCAGCCGATCGGCGATGGTGACGTCCCATTGGCCGTCGAAAACCAGGTTGCCGCTCAGGCCGGCGTCGCCCGGGTTGGCATCGGCCAGCAGGGTCAGCCAGTCCATCGGCAGGCCGCGCAAGGTGCCCTTGCTGCGCAGCGCGCCGTTTGCACCCCGTTGCCAGCTCAGGGGCTCCCAGTTCAGTGTGGCGTCACCAGGCCGGGGCCCGGTCAGGCGCGCCTGACCCGACCCGACCTGCAGCTGGCCGGACGCTGTCGTGAAGTCGGCGCGCACCGGCTGCACCAGTGCCAGGTTCCAGGGGCCGGGCAACTGGGTGTCCTGTACCTGCAGCTGCAGGTTGCGCAACGTGGCCTGCCAGTTGCCGCCAGGGTCGCGCCCTCCCGTGGCAGCGGTCTCCAGTTGCAGTCGCTGGCTGGCGCGCGCCACGCCGGCGCGCGCCGACAGTTGCAGCGCATCGAGCGTGCCCGACAGTTTCAGTTCGCCATCGGTCAGGCGCAGTGTCTGGTTTGCAGTCTGACCCGGCATGCGCACAGCCATGCGGGGTATCAGCACGCTGGCGTCGAGCGACAGATTGGCGCCACGCTCTTGCAGCAACGCCTCCCAGCCGCCGGTCCAGCGCAGCGTGATGTCGGCGTTGCCCTGCAAGTCGATGTCATCGACGATGGCGGGCACCAGCGGCAGCCGGGCGAGCCAGCTTCGCGCGGCAGCGGCATCGGTGAGCCTGGCTGTCAGTTCACCATCGCCCTCGCGGGCGCCGATTTGGCCGGTCAGGCGGGCCTGTAATCCGGGCGCAATCAATTGCAGCTGGCCCCGCCCGGTCCGGCTGGCGATCTGCACGTCGATCCGGCCATTGATGCTGGCTTGCGCAGTGCGCAGTTGCAGCTTGTCCAGCCGGACCCAGCCGTCGGCCCAGCGTCCGCTGGCCGTCGCATCGCGCAGACGCAGGCCGCGCAAGGCGGATGCGCGCGACGGTGGCCCAGCCGGCTGCAGCGCCAGCTCGAACACCACGGCCTGGTCCTGCGCTGTGGCCTTGAGCGTGCCGTCGAGCGGCACCGGCTCCAGCTGGCTGTGCAACAGCGCCGGGTTGACGCCCTGCACCTGCAGCTGGCCCTCCCATCCGTCGCCGGCGCTCGCGCGCGCCGGATCGGCCAGCGTGCCCTGCAGGCGGATGCGGCCGCTGCCTGCCTCGGCATTGAAGGACTGGATATTCCACTGACCGACACCCATCTCGACCAGGCCCTTGGCGCTGTCCAGCGGCAGTTGCCCCTTGTCCCAGGGGCCGGCAGCGCGATTGATCAGGTTGAAGTCGACCAGCCAGCCGGCGCGCAGCGGCCGCACCCAGGCGTTGCCGGTCAGCAGGGTCCGGGGCGCGGCCGGCCACAAGGCGGCCAGGTTCAGGTGGTTGAACGTGGACTGCGCCCGCACGATCGGCTGCACGGCCCAGGGGCTGATCTGCGCCGATACCGTCGCGCGCATGGTGCGCGCCTGCGCCAGGGCCCCGGAATTGCCCGCTCCGGGCTGGAGCTGGGCCAGCAGGTCCAGCCGGGCGTCGGGCCCGGCCAGGGCTCCGCGCAGCGTGGCCGTCGCCTCCAGGGCCACCGACCGGTCCTGGGCAATCGGCGCGGAGACGGTTCCCTGCAGCTGCAGGTCCAGCGTCATCGGTGCACGCGCCTGCAAGCTCAGCCGGCCCGCATAACGACCTTGTGCGACAGCCAGCGAATCGAGCTGCAACTGGTGCCGGTTGTCGCCGAACCGGTAACGGCCGTCGAGGTCGGTCATATCGACCGTTGTCGGGCCGGACAGCCGAACCCGTGCGACCGAAAACGGCACATCCAATTCCAGGGGCAGTACCAGTTCAGGCGGTGGCTCAGGGTTGGAGGCGGGTCGCTGGTCCTCGATCTGCAGCTCGGCAATTGTCAGTGTCGTGACGCGCAACCGGCGCTGCAACAGGTCCAGCGGCTGCCAGGCAAAACGCAACTCGCGCACCTGCACATCCAGGCCGCCCGATTGCCAACGCAGGCTGCCGATACGTCCGCCGCCGCGCAGTGACCCGCTGACGTCCTGTACCACCAGCGACTGGCCGGACGGCAGGTAGGGCTGCAACTGCTTGAACGTGGTGGCCAGCGAGCCATCGGTGCCGCTCCAGAACCAGCCGGCGATCAGCAGCGCTGCACTGGCCACCAGCGTCAGCTCGAGCAACCAGACCAGGACAAAGGAAAGTCGGCTCAGCAGACGCATCAGAACGTGAAGCCGACGCTCAGGTGCAAGCGCAGGTTACGGGTTGCGAGGCCATAAGCCAGGTCGATCTGCAGCGGACCGACCGGGCTGCGGTAACGCACGCCCGCGCCGACGCCGACCTTGGCCTTGAGTTGGGACGTCTTGTCGGCCACCGCGCCGGCGTCGATGAAGACCGTGCTTTCCCACTCGCTGGGCCGGCCGTCGATCAGGATCGGTCGTTGCCACTCGATGCTGGCGCCAGCCAGGTATCGGCCCGGCGTGGTGATGCCGTTCGCCTCGGCGGCACCGATGCTGTGGAACGAATACCCCCGCACCGTCGCGTCGCCCCCGGTGAGGAACAGCTGGGTGCTGGGCAGCACGACACCCTCCTTGGCCAGCACGGCGCCGGCTTGCGCGCGCAGCGCAATACGGCCGGTGCGGGCGCGGCTCTGGCGGTCATCACCGCTGTTGGCCAGCGACCAGATGCCAAGCCAGTTCAGCCGGCCGCGCACGAAGGGCTCGCGCTGACTACCCAGTGTGTAGCCACCACCGAGTTCAGCTGCCAGGCCATAGCCGTCGGACGGGTACGGCAGGTTGTCAAAGCTGCGCCGGGTCCAGGCGTAGTTGGCGCTGATGGTTTGCGCCGCCTCGTTGACCCCGACTCCCGTGGTCGTGGCCCGGTCGTATTGCAGGTAGACATTGCGGTCGATGGCTTCGCCGAGCTGCAGCCGGCCGGCGCGCAGTTGCTGGCTGCGCACCTTGACGCTGGCGGCGTCCTCGTTCTTGAGTCGCCCGAAGAGCTGCCATTGCCACAGGTCGTCGTCGCGCGGCGCGGTCCATTCGCTTTGGGCCGACTTGGTGTCGTTGTCCAGCAGCAGACTGGATACCGCGCGCCAGCCGAGCAATGGCATCTGGTGGTTGGTGTGTTCTGCCGACAGGCGCGCGCCGCTGTCGGTGCTGACTCCGACGCCGAGCTGGATGTTGCTGCGCTTGGTCTCGCGCACGATCGCAACGATGGGCACCGCGTTCGGGTCACCTTGCGGATCGATCTCCAGCACCACCGAATTGAAGTGGCCGCTGTCCTGCAGCCGCTGCTGCGCCTCCAGCAGTGCCGACTGATCGTATTCGCTGCCCGGCTTGAGACGCGCGATGCGTTCGACCAGTTGCGGCTCGTAACGTTGCAGGCCGTCGATCTGCAGCGCCCCCAGGCGAAACGCCGGCCCGGAATCGAGCGTGATGCTGAGCCGGGCCGATTGTTGCTGCGCATCGATTTCGGCCCGGCTGGCGGCGATGCGACCCAGCGGATACCGTTTGGCGGCGAGCAGGCGCAGGCTTTGGGTCTTGGCGTCGTCCCAGCCTTGCTGGGTGAACGGCTGGCCGGCGCCCAGCGCCCAGCCGTCCTGGATGGCAAAGCGTTGCATCGTGGCTGCCGAATCGTCGGCGATGGCGCCGCTGAACGACAGCTCGACCGATTGCACCAGCGTGGGCGGCCCGGGTTGCACGGTGATGCGCACGGTAGGTGGCGCGCCGGAGTCGGCAACGGCCTTGTCGCGATCGATCGTGATCTCGGGCGAGAAATAACCCAGCGTACCCAGCAGGTCGCGTGTATTGCTGTCTGCCGCCAGGGCCAGACGTTCGAGTTCGGTGTCATCCAGATCGGCCAGCGCGCGATATCGCATCAGCTCCAGATGGCGCTCGAGATACTCGCGAATTTGCCCTGGCGCCCGCACATCGACCTCGAACGCACGGGCCGCGGGCGAGTCCGGTGCG
>JBBRVD010000240.1:0-4891 GCA_038247175.1 Burkholderiales bacterium
ATATTGATATTGTTATGAGCCGACAGCGTCAGGGTGGCGTCACCGCCTGCCGTCTTGACGATCGCATTGGCCAGGGTGATGTCGCCTGCTTCGCCGTTGTTTCCACTGGTAGTGACAGTGACGTTGACGCCTGCTTCCAGCGCAGCAACGATGGTAGCTACGGCGATGCGCGATGGCGTTCCGGTCGGCTCAAAGCTGAAGTTGGGGCCCGCATCGGTGTCGGCGATCAGGTTGTCGTCCGCGCTGCTGATGGTGATGTTGGTTGGGTCGAGCAACCACAAGCCGCCCTTTCCACGTGGGGCGCTGGCATCGGCCACCCGGGTCACGTCGAGAAACCGCTTGCCCGAGGTCTCGATATGGCCGCCGTTACCACCGGCCGCACCGCCACGCGCGGCGATGCTGCCGTAAATGCGCGCGGTGTCATTGGCCCATACGACCACCAGACCGCCATTGCCGCGCAGATCGGCGTTGGCAAACAGGCTGGCGGATTGGGCCAGGTAGGTGAATTCGCTGGTGATGATGTTGGGGTTCAGACCCTGCCAGCCGCCACCGATCAGGATCTCTCCGCCACCCAGAGGGCCGGATGCGTCCAGTGAGGCATTCTCGCCTACGCTGACCGACCGCCCGAGTATGCGGATGCTGCCGCCAATGCCATAACCCGATGCCGGTGCAGCCGGAATGGCGGGTACCAGAGGCACTGCGGGTGACTGCGGTTCAGGTCGGCTCGGCACCAGCGGGTCACTGCTTCGCGCAGCGATTGAGACCAAGGGCGCTGGCGGGGCCACTTCGATGATCGCAGGGCTGGCAGCCATCGGCGTGGAACTGCCGATCGGGGTGAGCACCATGCCGATGGCCGCGTCAAGAGGAAGGACGGTCGCAGTTGCGAGGTCCGTCGTAGGGGACAGTGGGTCAGGCGAACTGCCCGTCTGCGATGGAGGTGCCGTTGCAACGGCTGTCGGCGCAGCGGCCTGCGGCGAAACAGGGCTCGCTGCCGGCGGGCCAGCGTTGCGCTTTGAGGCTGCAAGCGGCTCGGGCGACAGCATGGAGGGCGCCGTAGCCAGTCCAGTCGGCTGCGGCGCCTGCACCAGGGGCGCAGTCTCTGGCACTGGCGCTGGCATTGGAAGTGGCGCCAGAGCACGGGCGGATATCCGGCCCTGTACCGTGCTGCTGCCCACGTCTGCCTGGATCAGGATCTCGCCGCCACCCGGCCCGTTCGCTTCGATCACGCTCGATGGTGTCAAGGTCACCGACTTCCTGGCACGCAGCGTCACCGAGCCGTTCTCGCCAATGACCGCCGAATTGGCCTGGATGGTGCCGCTGTTGCGCACCAGACCGCCGTGGATCGACACATGGCGCCCGATCAAGGTACCGATGTTGACGGCCTCCTCTTCATCATTGCTGATTTCAACCCGGATCGCAGGGCGATCCAGGTCCGACAATTCGACGCTGCGCCCGGCTGCCAGCAGGATCCTGCCATCCGGCGCTTCAATCAGCCCCGAATTGGCCACCCGCGGCGCCACCAGGATCACATGGCCGCCGACGGCCGTGCGAATACGGCCCTCATTGCGTACCTCGCCTGCACCCGGTGTTTCCCCGAAGCGCATCCGGCCACTCAGGAAGTCCTGGTCGCTCATGCGCAGCGACGAGACGACAAGACCGGCCACGTCGACCTGCGAGCCGGCACCGAAGACGATGCCGTTGGGATTGATCAGGAATACCCGTCCATTGGACTGCAGCGCGCCCAGGATGTGCGACGGATCGGCGCCGGTCACCCGATTGAGCACCGCACTGGCGGCGTTCTGCTGAACAAATCGGGTCAGTTCACCGCGGTTGATGCCAAAACTTTGCCACTGGATGATCGCGCCGGGAGAGTTGGTGATGGTCAGTGCGGGGCCACTGCTTTGGAAGCTGGCCTGACCACTGATGACCTGCGGTGCCTGCGGATTGGCGACCGCGCCAGCGGCCGCCAGCGCCATCAGGTACACGGCCGCGCGCTGGCAGGAGGGCCGCAGTGGAAATGGCGGACTCGACATCAGGTGGTGTTTCATTCTGCTCCCTGGCGGTTGGGAATGCCTGATGTCGGAATACGAGCAGGCTTGACCTCGCTGAGCGCACTCTCAACAACGTTTTAACGGGTGTTTCGTGCTGATTCTCACGGTTTGGTGTGGCACGTCAATGCTCAAAATACCCATAACGCACTTCCGTGCAGCCGCCACGTACCCTTGGCGCCGCCACCGTCCGTGCCTGCGGTGTTCTGGATACCGCGCAATACATATCCATAGTCGAGCTTGAAGCTGCCGCTACGGGCCCAACTGCCGCGCAGGCCCAATCCCAGGCTCGCAATCGATTGCGCCGTGACGGTGCCCGGCGCCAGGTTGTAGCGAATCCATCCGGCGTCCAGGAATGCGATCGGTTGCAGCCGCAGTTGCGCCGTGCCGCTGCGGGGCCCGAAGTCCGGGCCCCAGATCTCCACGCCCATGCGGACACCCCGGTCTCCAGCAATGGCGCGCTCCGCGAATCCACGAACGGAATCCGCGCCACCGGCACCGAACTGCTCACCGGAGATCAGCAGGTCTGCGGTGTATTGGCCCTGGATGGCTCCTCGCAGCGACCAATCGTCTGACAGACGTTCCGTCAGGTTGGCGGAATAACGCAGTGTCGTGAACGCCGCGTCGGATCCGGCGCGCCCGCCAGGCTGGTTGAAGGCCGCCGTGTTGCCTGTTGCGCCACCGGGCAGGTTGCGGGTGAATGTGACTGATGCCGCCACGTCCCGTTGGGCGTTGCGCAAGTTGCCGCTGTAAGTGATGCCGACGGGGCGCACCCGCAGATCGGGCACCAGGCTGGCGCCGCCGGCCAAGGGTGTGATGTTGCTGTCATAACTGCGCTGGTCGAGTGCATACGACATCCTGTGCTGCCACTGGCCGGCCGACTTGAGCCGCTGGTTGTAGCGCGCGCCGAGGATACGTCCGCTGCCACTGACAGAAAACAGGTCAATTTGCCCGGAGTTGACATTCGAGTAGCCCAGGGTGAAGTCCAGCGAGTCGCCACCCATCTGGTAGAGCGGGATGCGGTAGCCCAGTCCCAGGATCGCCACCTTGTCGATCCGCGTCGGGCTGGTCAGCAGCTGGGCCGACAGTACATGATCGCGGTCGAACAGATTCGAGTGCAGGAAAGAGAACCCCAGGCGATATCGGCCATTGGCCACGCTGCCCGTGTTGTCGAGCGAGGTCAGAAAACGGAACGGCTCGTCGTCGTTGACCCGTATCACGGCGTCGGTCTGGGCCGATGATTCGGACTGTCGGAAGACGACGCCGGTGAACTTGGAAAAACTGTCGTTGGCCAGGTCGAGGTTGGCCTGCAGTGCGTCCAGGTTGACGACTTGCCCGGTCACCAGCGCCGGCAACGAGCGCCGGATGTTCTCTTCGCTGCGCACCTTGTTGCCTTCGACCGTGATGCGATCGAGCCGGGCCTCTACCACGGTCAGCTTGACCACGCCTTCCTGCAAGTCTTGTTCGGGTACCTCGATCTTGACGGAGCCGTAGCCTGCCTTGACATACGCCTTTTCCAGCGCCTCCAGCGCGAGCTGGATTGTCTCGAACGTCGACCTGGGCCCTGTGAAGGGCATCACGGCCAGACTGACCTGTTCCTGCGGCAGCAAGGTGTTACCCTCGACCTGGTAGCCCCGAATCGGGAACTGCGGGCCGTCTTGCGCCAAGGCGGTCGTTGCCGTCCAGAGCAGCGCCAACAGCGGCGACAGCGCCAAGGCTCCCATGAAACGTTGCAGGGTCACGCAAGCCCACTATGATGATGAGGGTGTCGCGATTCTAGTTGCTGCACTTGCGCAGGTAGAGTGAAGATTGCGGCAGTTGTAGCTCGGTCACCACAGCGCCCCGGCCGGCTGGAGTGCGCAAGGGGGCCTGCGTTCGGCTGTGCCCCGCACCCAGGTGAAGGTACCCGCAGCGCTTGCAGAGCGCCCTGCAGGTTTTATTGACCGAACCGCGGCCCGTCCTGCAGGAAGACCAGCTCGTCGGCGCTGCTGGGGCGCCCGAGGACTCTATTTCGGTAGGGGAAGCGGCCGAACCGCCCAATGATGTCCCGATGCTCGATGGCGAACTTGACGTTGCCTTGCAGGTCTTGCTTGTGTTCCGGCGCGGCGCCCGCCAGCAGATTTTGGAAGCGACGCACAGATTCTTCCTGTAACGCGAGATCCTCGGCGTGCATCAGCGGCATGTACAGGAACACCGCTCCCGCGCAGGGCAGCTGTGTGTCCCAGCCCCGCTGCAGCGTATCGCGTACCAGCAACCGGGCGCGCGCGTCTCCGGAAAATGCCCGCCCCTGGCCACGGAACACGTTGCGCGTGAACTGGTCCAGCACGATCACCAGGGCCAGGCACCCCATGGGCGTGGCTTCCCAGTGCGTCAAGCCGCCGGCCAGAGCCTGCTCGACCCATGGGCCGAATTGCTGTGTGATTGCGTCGTCCTGGGCCTTGCCACCGCCGAACCACAATACGTGACGGCTCTGGCTTGGCCAGCCCAACTGCAATGCGTCACCGAGCCAGTAGTCGAGGACCTGCGTGGCGGCCCCTGGCAAGGCAGTGTCCGGGGTGTCTTCCATGGATGTCCTTGTTTGCTGGCCTCGGGGCCGTATTACATTGCCTTGAACCGGTGCGCGTGCATTCGGCTGACCGCGATGCGCTCGGGCCTGCCGCGCAGCGACAACCAGAGTTTGCCGGCCTCGTCACGTGTCACGGTATCGATTGCCAAGGCCCGCACGACCTGGGAGCGGTGGACCTGCCAGAACTGTTGCGGGTCAAGTCGCGGCAACAGATCGCGCAAGGGCGTGCGGATCAGGTATTCATGCTGTGCCGTCAGCACACGCAGGTATTTGTCGG
>JBBRVD010000241.1:0-4885 GCA_038247175.1 Burkholderiales bacterium
CTACGTCTGTGAAACAGCGGCCTCGCGGCCGTGCGACGATCTGGTCATGGGGGCGGGAAGCTGCCGATAAGCCGGACTCCATCCATGTCTCATCGGTCAGCCCGCTATTGACACCGGATGCCTGCCCGCTGGTCAGGGCTGACACCTTCAGCATTCAACGCTTCTTGGTCGCATCCTTGACCAATTCCTTCGCGTCTCCTGCAACCTGCTGGGTCTTGCCCTCGGCCTCCCGAGCATAACCCTTGGCCTGTTGTTCCTTGCTTCCTACGGCCTTGCCGGCTTGCGACTGCACCTTGCCTGCCGCTTCCTTGGCAGTACCTTTGACCTGATCTTTATTCATTGCATTACCTCATGGATTGTTGAATGGACTCGGGCGCGCAGCTAGCCACCCATCCACCAAGATAGCGCTATTGAGATTCCAGATCTGTGCGATGGCGCACTAAGCTGGTCATGACATTGAAGGCACGGCGCAAACTGACGGAGTCGTGGTTGCGCGAGCGTGGTTCTGCGCGCGAATCCGTCCCGGCCGCCGAAGTCAGTTGAGGACCCCTATCCGGTGCCATGGGCAAACAGCCGCCCTGCGTGTGCTAACGCACAGAACGATTGTTTCGGCTTTGCAACACTGTGCACAGCCGTCAGCTCCGTTGCTGCGGTTCGGCCCTGTCGCACCTCGGTGCAGCAGGCCAGCAATCCTTGTGGCACAACCCATTTCCAGGAGCCAAGCATGATCCTTTCGACTCCCCGGCGGCTTGCGAAGCTGGCCGGCCTCGCTCCCATCCTCGCAGGCGCCGCCCTGCTGGCCTGCCTGCCGGCGCACGCCTCCAGCCATCGAGAAGCGCCCTTCATCACGACACAGCCGAAGGTCGACAACACCGACCTATACCTGTTCAACAGCTATGAAGCCGGCCGCAGCGAGTTTGTCACCGTGATCGCCAATTTCCAGCCGCTGCAGGACGCATATGGCGGACCGAACTATTTCAAGATGGATCCGAATGCGCTGTATGAAATTCATGTCGACAACAACGGCGATGCGCGCGAAGACCTGACTTTCCAGTTCCGCTTCCAGAACCTGTTCAAGGGCATCACGTTGCCCATCGGGCAGCAAAATATTGCGATTCCGCTTACGCAAGCCGGGCCGGTCAGTGTGCCGAACGATCCCGCATTGAATGTGAATGAGAAATACACCGTGATGCTGGTGCGTGGCGACCGTCGCACCGGCGCCGCCTCCGCGATCAGCGGTGTCGGCACCGGCGCCACGGTGTTCGACAAGCCTGTCGACAATATCGGCACCAAGACAATCCCCGACTACGCTGCCTACGCTGCTCAGCATATCTACCCGGTCAACATTCCCGGATGTGCCACCCCCGGCAGGATGTTCGTCGGCCAGCGCAAGGAAGCATTTGCCGTCAACCTGGGCACCATCTTCGACTTGATCAACGCTCCTTTGGCGCTCATCACCGATCCGACAAAGATCAATGCCGCGCCCAACATACTGGACGACAAGAACGTCACGACGCTGGCACTTGAAATTGCAAAATCATGTCTACTTGCCGCAGGCAGTAGTGATCCCGTGATCGGGGCGTGGTCCAGTGCAAGCGTGCGCCAAAGCCAGCTTGTGAACCCGAACCCGCCGAGCGGCCATCAGACCACCGTCATTTACGGCGGCGCCTGGGTGCAGGTGTCGCGACTGGGCATGCCCCTGGTCAACGAAGTGGTAATCGGTCTTCCGGACAAGGACCGCTTCAACAGTTCGCTGCCGCGCAACGACGGACAGTTTGCGAAGTACGTGACCAACCCGACCTTGCCGGCGTTGGTGGAGATTGCCTTCGCAATGCCTGGACTGGCGCCTACCAACATCCCGCGCAATGATCTGGTGACCACGTTTCTGACCGGTATTACAGGCGTCAATCGGCCGCTGAACGTGGTGCCTTCCGAGATGCTGAGGCTCAACACGGCTATTCCAGCAGTGCCGTTTGCGCAGCAGAATCGGCTGGGCATCGTCGGCAACATCCTGGCTGGCGGCACGGACAACGCCGGGTATCCGAACGGACGTCGCCCCAAGGACGATGTGGTCGACATTTCCCTGGTGGCCGTGATGGGTGGCTTGTGCGTGGCGAACGGAAATGGCAACGCGCTCGGATTCGGCGCCGCTTGCAACCCGTCGCAGGTGCCCCTGGGCACCACGGCGTTCAACCTGCACGACGCAGTGGACCAGGCGGTGGTGCCGCTGCTGGCGGGCTTTCCTTATCTCTTCACGCCGCTGCCCGGCGCGCAGTGACCATTTATTCATTTATTCATTCATCGCAGGAGTAGCACCATGAACAAGCTTTTTTGTCGTCTTGCCTGCTTGGCAGCGTTTTGCCTCGCAACCAGTGCCCAGGCGGCGTTGTTGACTTTCAATTCGCCTGAGCAGATCACATTTGAAGGTGTACCGCCCATCGCCACCTACCCGGAAGGCGGATTCCGCATAACAGGAGACGCAACGTCCTACCTTCTGCTGTTCGATATCGGCGCGGACGGATCCCAGGGGCTGCTGGTTTCCGCCGATATGCCGATCACGTTGATGGCGGCAGGCGGTGGACCGTTCAGCCTGCTCGGGCTGGAATACGCGGCATCTGACCTGTTCGGTATCGGCTTTGATGCGACCGCCAATCTGCTGGTGTCAGGGCTCGTCGATGGCGGCAACATGCTGGAGCAGACATTGCTGCTGGACGAGCTGAACTTTGCCAGCTTTTCATTCCAGGGTTGGACCAACTTGACTCAGGTCAGTTTTGTCTCGAGCGCTGATTTCGTTCTCGACAATATCAACGCCGTTCAACAGCAAGCGGTCCCAGAGCCCGCTTCGCTGGCGCTTATCAGCGTGGCACTGGCAAGCCTTGCGCTTGGCCGGCGCCGCAACAAGCGCGCCGCGGCGCAGTCAGCCAACTGAACCGTCGCGCCGAAGAGCTACCTGGTCTGTTCGGCGCTTCCGTCTCCTGCTACGCAAGCCCCAGAAGTTCTTGCCGTCTGTCCCACAAAGGGGCAGCCACATTGCAGCGTTTGCCGGTTCTGGTGTGTGCGAAAGCGCACAGACCGCGCGCAAACCGATCGTTATCTTTCCCTTCTTTTGACGAAGGAGAATCCCGATGCACAAGTACCGCGTCGTTGAACGCTGGGTCGAACACGGTCGACTGACGCTGCGATGCAGCCGAGGGCATTACCACATGGTCCGAGCGCTGAGTGCGTTGCCAGACCTGGAGGCCAGACTGGAGGGTTACCGACCCCACCTGGGTTTCGGCATCCTGATGTGTTCGAAATCGGGCGCGTCCTTCCGCGTGATCTTTGAGTCGATTGGCAACCCCGCGAAACCCTCGGCGCCAAAGGCTGCGCAAGACGAGACGACCGCGAGTGCCTGGCATTGACGTTCGTTGCAAACCGAGGCGCTGACGACGACGACAGTCATGCGCCGCCCAACCAGCCTGCGCCCTCGGCCAGGCTACTGGACGTTCAGCGTCGCGCCGTGGTTGCAGCGCGCCACGGCGCAGAGCACCGAGGTCAGCCGGGCGTGCGCTGCAAGCGGATCGTGAACACCGTGCCCGCTTCGCTCGAGGACTCGACCGCGATCGTGCCACCATGCGCGAGCACGATTTCGCGCACGATGAACAGCCCCAGTCCAAGGCTGGTCTTGGAGCGTTCGTGCAATTGCGAGCTGGCGTTCGGCGCCCGCACAAGGGGCTCGAAGATCGCATGCAGTGCGTCCGACGCAATCGGCTGGCCGCTATTGACAACCTTCAGGACAATGCCGTCCGCCGTACCGTCAACAGACAGCGTAATGGGCGAATTGCGGCTTCCGTGCTGAACGGCATTCGCCAGCAGGTTGGTCAGGGCCTGCTGCAGGCGGGCCGCGTCGGCCTGCAAGGTCAGGTCGCCGGTCATCCGCTGCACGAACTGCTGCTCGGGATTGCCGGCGCGAATGTCCTCCAGAGACGCCTCGCACACCGGGCCAAGATCGCATTGCGCCCGATCGATCGGCAAGCCGGCGCCCAGGCGCGTGCGCGTGTATTCCAGCAGGTCGGTGATCAGACGGCTCATGTCCCGGGAGGCGCGCTTGATGAGCGCAGCCGTCTGCAGCCGGGCCGCATCCGACAGGTCGGGCTTGGTCAGCCGCACCGCAGACATGTCGATGCCCGCAAGCGGGCCGCGCAGGTCATGGCCGAGCACGGCCAGAAACATGTCGCGCGACGCGGCTACTTCGCTCGAGTAACGCTGCACCGACTGCGCCAGTGCCTTGTCCATCGCTTCGTTGAAGAGCGTCATCTCCTTCATCGACAAGGAAGCCGATTCTGCCCCTTCAGAGCGTTGCCAGAACGCCATGACGCTGGCCCGCATGGCGCGAAACTCGGCGAACAGTTGCACCAGATCGAAACCCGCCAGCTGCCGCAACGCACCGTGCTCCGCGGCGGCACTGGTCGTGGATGCTTCTGTCGGAACGATGTCCTGCGCCTCATCGGCCCGTTCCTGGTCGGACTGTCGAAGCTCCATGTCGCCAGCAATCGCCAGCAGGATCTCGCGGCTGTGGTCGCGCAATGCGAGGGTCGACATGCCCTGGCCCGCCGGCAACGTCCTGGCAAAGGCCTCCCAGTCGGCAACGATCGCGTCCAGGTTGTCCTTGATGAATGCGCTGAGTTTCATTGACGTTCCCTGCAAATGAATGCGCCCGGTGGCGACCACTGTTGCGTCGGGCAATCGAACTGTACCCGACGCCGGCGCCGGAATCGGAGTCACTGGTGTGTTTTCCTGTCCTGTCGATTGCATACGCCCATAAGCATCATTGACTATGTTGCCTAGCGCACAGACCGCGGACATGCTTCGCCGCACATTGGGAACGTAACGGCGCCGCAGCGGC
>JBBRVD010000242.1:0-4822 GCA_038247175.1 Burkholderiales bacterium
ACACCGACAGCGAGTGCCAGAACGCATCGTCCGTCAGAGCGCGCTGGTAGTTTGCGGTTCCCACAAAGCTGGTGGCCAGCCCGCGCGTGCGCTGCAGGCTGATCCAGAATGCATGCGTCAACGGGAACACGACCACGACGCAGAGAAACAGGAACACCGGCCCGATGAAGGCGTAACCGACCAGTCTGCGCTTTTGCCATTGGCGCATCAGCGCAACGCTCGGCAAGACCTGCGCGTTGCCAAGGCACGGCCACCCGCGTCGGTGGCCGTGCGATCAGACATCGCGCAGCTTCTTCGTAAGACGGGCGTCAAGCTCGCGGAAGATTTCCTCTGTCTTCTCGGGTTGCAGCAGCGCACGCTGCACCGCATCGACGATGTCGCCAGCCGCGATCTCGGCCCAGATCGGGCTGGGCAGCGGATAGCTGCGTGCATGGGTGCCGATCTGCACGAACTGTGCGAGCAGGGGATCTGCCTTGACCTGGGGATCGTTCGCCAGGTCGTTGCGCAGTGGCATCCAGTTGGCAACACGGGCACGCTCGATCGACCACTTCTTGCCGGAGTCGAACTTGATGAACTTCCATGCCGCTTCCGGATGCGGGCAGCTTGCGGAGATGCTCGACGCTGTCATGGTCGACATGGTTGGCGCGTTGGCCTTGTTCGCCGGAATGGGGGCTACGAACATGTTGCCCTTCATTGCCGGGTTGTCGTCGTTCACCTTGGCAACAGCCCAATAGGCATTGCGCATGGTCGCGATCTTGCCCTGGGCGAACAGATTGGTCTGCTCGAGGTAGTTCGTCGTCGTCGGAGCTGGCGCGGCGACGCCCTGTTTGCCAGCGAGACCGAGGTAGAACTTGATGGCTTCGAGGCTCTTGGGGTCCTTGGCGAAAGTGGCCTCGGTCATGTCGGCGTTGAACGCTTCCCCACCGTTGGACCAGATCCAGGTCAGGAGCACACGCGTCGTGGTGTCGGTCTTGCCACCCAGCACCGCGGTCGCCCAGCTGCCGTCGCCCGTCAGCTTCTTGCTCCAGGACAGATAGTCGCTCCAGGTCTTGGGAGGATTGGCCGGATCGAGCCCCGCCTTGACAACCATTTCACGGTTGTATATCTCCGCGTAGGTGCCGCCCCAGATCGGCAGCCCATACAACTTGCCCTTCCACTTGGCAGCGCTGAGCATGTCGGAGCTCCAGGCGCCGCGGAAGTCGTTCGGCTCCGCCTGCATGTACTTGTCGATCGGCATCAGGTAGCCGTTGTAGGCGGCCGTGGCAACATCGACCGACACGATGCACGGTGCCTGCTTCGCCAGCGCAGCTGCCACGAATTTCGTCCAGTGGTCCTTGCGCGCGACGAGCACGGGCTCCACCTTGATACCAGGGTTCGCCGCCTCGAACTCGGCGATGGTGGCCTTCCAGATCGGCTCGTATTGTTTCTCGGTCAGATTGGCGGTCTGCCATTGCAGCACGATGGGCTGCTGGGCTGTCGCTGTTCCCAGCGTGGCACAGAGCGTGGCCGCAGCGAGAGCGGCGAGGGTTTTGGTGGAACGCATGGTTGAGTCTCCTGATGTCATGTTGTCAGCGGTACAGCGAGCCCAGCCGCTCGGATTGCGGTTGGGGACGAAATGCCATTTCCTTCAATGCGTCCAGGTCGGGCTCCACACCCAGCCCCGGGCCTTGCGGCAGCAGGAAATGTCCGTCCTCGAACTGGATCGCAGGCGTTGCCACGCGGTCGCGAAACGCGCGCTGCGGCTCCATCTGCTCGAGGATCAGGAAATTGGGAATCGCGGCCGCCAGATGCATCGAGGCCGCCGTGCAGATCGGCCCACCAGGGTTGTGGGGGGCGACTGGTATCGAATACATATCCGCCATCGCCGCGATCTTGCGGACCTCCGTGAAGCCTGCGGCGTGCATGATGTCTGGCTGAATGATCCGGCAGCCGCCGTTTTCGAGCAGTTCCCGGTATTCATGGCGGGACAGCAAGCGTTCGCCAGTGGCGATCGGGGTCCGGATTTCCCGCTGCAGCAAGGCCATCGACTTGGCGTTCTCGAACGGAATCGGCTCCTCGAACCATCCGGGGCGGAACGGATGCAAGGCTTCGTCCAGCAACACGGCCGTGCGCACCGAGAACAACTCGCTGCACTCGATCATGATCTCGCCGTCCGGCCCAAAACCTTCTCGTGCCGCCTCCACAATGGCGGCGGCACGACGGATCTCGGCCGCTTCGTTGGCATGCAATCCGTCGCGTGTGAACGGGCTGCACTTGAATGCGGTAAATCCCCGGCTGGCAGCTTCGCGGGCACCGGCGAAGGCTTCGTCGGTGGTCTTGACGCCACTGAGCCAATGGCTGGCGTAACCACGCATGCGGGTGCGGAACGGCCCTCCCAGGAGGCGCGCGACGGGAACGCCCAGGCGCTTGCCTTCGAGATCCCACAGCGCAATATCGATGGCCGACAGCGCGGTCGAGAACACCGCACCGCCGCGCCATCGCCAGGCGTTGTACAGCCGGTGCCAATGCTGCTCCGGCCCGGCCGGATCGTGTCCCACGAGCATCGGCGCATATTCGTGGATTGCCGTTTCGACCGATCCGATCGCACCATGCAGGGAGGCCTCGCCCCAACCGCACAGGCCTTCGTCGGTGGAGATTCGCACCAGCATCCAGTTGCACCAGTCGACCCAGTACTTGAAGGTTTCAATCTTGGTGATCTTCATGTGGCGTATTTGGTCTCGCGGTTGGCTTGCCGTTCAGCGCAGGCGAAACATCTCGGTTCAGTCAAAAAGCACCTCAACATCGAAACCAGTCTAACGCGCTTTTTGAAACCTTTCAATAGCTTGCCCGCCTATGGCACAGAAGATTCGCATTTCCGCATTCCTGAACGCATCGCGCAACCGTTGGCCGATCAGGCCCGTGGATGATTGATCGCCGTGATACCGTTCCGCCTTGGCGGGTTCATGCGCTGCCATGCAAACGACAGACCGGCAGCGCAACGTGTCTGCACAAGGAAACAATCGGATGAGCGCCAACACGGCCAGGAGATCAACCGTCCTCGACGTGGCCGAGCGTGCCGACGTTTCCGTGGGCACCGTCTCGAACGTGCTCAATGGCCGCGGCAACGTGAGTGCGGTGCGTCGCGCCCGTGTGCAGTCGGCCATGCGGGAGCTGGGGTTTCTGCCCAATGGCGTGGCGCAAAGCCTCAGGCGGCAGGCATCGCGCGTCATCGGTTTGTGCACGCCGCTGACTTCCAGCGCTTACTTCGCCGCGCTGCTCGAATACTTCGAGGAAGTCGCTGCGCAGGAGGGGTATGCCATCATGCAGGTGCTGAGCCACGGCGATCCCGCCCTCGAGTTGAGCCGGGTCGAGGCTTTGCTGGGGCGCAGCATCGACGGCCTGATTCTGATTCCGACCCACGATGTCAGCGCAACACTCGACCTGCTGGCCGTGCGTGGCACTCCGACGGTGATCGTGGACCGGGTCACCAGCGACAAGCGCTTCGACTATGTCGCGATCGACGATCGCAAGGCCATGCGTGACGCCACGCTGCAACTGATCGGTCTCGGGCACCAGCGCCTTCTGTACCTGGTGCGCGACACCCGGTTGCCAACGACCAAGCTGCGGATCAAGGGTTATCTTGACGCCGCCGGTCAGGCCGGCGACGCGGTGAAGGCCCTGGTCGTACAGCGTGATGCAGACGACACCGTGTTCGCACAACAGGTCGCCGAGATTCTTGGCGGCAACCAGGCACCGACCGCCATCATTGCCAGCAACAGCATGGTGGCGTTGTCATTGGTGCAGATCCTGCAGACGCTGCAGGTGCGCTGGCCACAAGACGTCTCCCTGTTGGCGTTTGACGAACCCGTCTGGGCGCCCATCCTGAATCCACCGCTGGCGGTGGTCCGGCATCCGACCCGCGACATAGCGCTTCAGGCCTGGAATCGATTGCTTGCACGGATTCGGGCACCAGGACTACCGCCCACGCGGTTCACGCTCCAAGCCAGGCTGGTAGCAGCACCGTCGATGGGCTCACCGACCGCGTCGCCCCCTGGCGCTGCGCCGTCGGGTCGATCGCGCCGACGCAAGCCGTGACACGCCAGGCGGCTGCGCCAGTTCAGCGGATGAACTGGTCCAGATACTCCGCGCCCAACCCGTTCCCGGCGTAGTGGGCGCGGCACATGGCGATCTTGCTGAACACGTCCTCGTAGCCGCTTTGCTTGCCGTCGGCATCCAGGTAGACCATGGCTCCGTGGATGTTGAACAAGGTGATCATCTCGGCCCCGCCACTGACCTCGTCAACGACCAGCGTGTGGATCTCGCCCGGTGGCTCGTAGACGAACGATCCCTGCGAGGCGACCCAGTCATGTTCGAGGTAACGCCAGGCGCCCTTGATGACGTAACCGGTGACCCAGGAGGGGTGGATGTGCCGCGACAACACGCCGGACTTGCGTACCCGCAGCAGGTTGCACCAGCTGCCGGTGACGGTATTGAGCAACAACGGCCGGAACCAGACGTCGGGAGCCTGGGGTACCCAGACGCGTTCGTCTTCGGGAACGGCCTGGACGGCGATTTCGGGCTGGATACCGGCTTGCTGGATGATCATGGTGGTGCTTTCTCGTGATGGCAGTCGCGTCCGGCCACGCCGAAGGGCCTGACTGCCCCGTCGGGCGTCGGCCAACGAAGTGAGCGCGGGGGCAGCTTCATATCAGGCTATCAAGTAGCCGCCGTCGACCGGCAGCACGGTGCCGGTAACAAAACCAGCCCAGGGCGAGGCCAGGAACAACGCCGCGCCGGCCACGTCCTCGGGCGTTCCCCAGCGGCCCATGGGCGTGCGGGCCAG
>JBBRVD010000243.1:0-4795 GCA_038247175.1 Burkholderiales bacterium
CGGCCTTGGGCTGCTTCTCGATGAAGGCCACCAGCGAGTCGAGGTCGGAAAGCATCACCGGGTCGGCCAGCTTGTTGGCCTCGCCTACGACAGCGCGGATCTCGGTCATCTTGCTCAGGTCGCCAGAGCGGAAGAACGGATCCAGCGTGACGCCGACATACCCCAGCTTGGCCAGACGGCGGCAGATGTCCTTCTGGTACTCGTGCATGCCGAAGATCTCGGGCACAACGATGACGACCGGGTATTGGCCGGCCTTGGACGGAGCAGCCATGTAGGCCGGCATGTTGCCACCATTGACCGGCACCATCGAGTCGGCGACGTCAAGGCCATCGGCCGGCGTGCGGATCACCGATTGGGCGTTGACCGGCCCGGCGGCCAGCGCGAAACCGACGGTCGTGGCGGCGGCCATGAAACCACGCCGGCTCGACTGCACCGGCGGCAGCAGGCTCTCGAGATGGGGATCGGCAAAGGTCGTTGGTTCTTGCTGCATCAAAAAGACTCCGGTTGGGGTTGGATGAAGTTGGGCGGACATATCGACTGCAGGTGTTACGCGACTGCACAGATCAGCGCCAACACTGCATGGACGCGGGTTATACGGGATAGTTCAAATTTCCGTCATCACAAGGACATGTGCGTAAACTGGTCACTGAACCATGAAAGGAAAGACCTTGTCCACCTTGTCCCCCTTGTCCTCCACTACCCAGGTGTTCCACCGCCATCTGCATGTCAAGCCGCCGGTCGCCACCGGCGGTCAGGGCCTGTTCCTGACCGACGCCGAGGGCCGCAGCTACATCGACGCGTCGGGTGGCGCCGCCGTGTCGTGCCTCGGGCACGGACACCCGGACGTGATCGCCGCCATGCACGCCCAGATCGACAAGCTGGCGTATGCCCATACCAGCTTCTTCACCACCCAGCCGGCTGAGGAGCTGGCCGAGCACCTGATCGCCGGTGCCCCCCAGGGCATGAGCCATGTGTATTTCGTCAGCGGCGGCTCGGAGGCGATGGAGGCGGCCATGAAGATGGCACGGCAGTATTGTGTGGAGATCGGCCAGCCGCAGCGGCGCCACTTCATCGCCCGGCGCCAGAGTTACCACGGCAACACGCTGGGCGCGCTGGCCGTGGGCGGCAACCGGTGGCGGCGCGAGCCGTTCGCGCCGATCCTGATTCCGGTCACCCATGTGGCACCGTGTTACCCCTACCGCGAGCAGCGCGCCGACGAGACACCGCAGCAGTACGGTCTGCGCCTGGCGCGCGAACTGGACGAGACGATCCAGCAGCTCGGAGCGGACCAGGTCATCGCGTTCGTCGCCGAGACCATCGGTGGCGCCACTGCCGGCGTGCTGGTGCCGGTGCCGGGTTATTTCAAGGCCGTGCGGGAGGTCTGCGACAGGCATGGCGTGTTGCTGATCCTCGACGAGGTGATGTGCGGCATGGGCCGCTGCGGCACGCTGCACGCCTGCCAGCAGGAAGGCGTGGTGCCCGACCTGCTGGCCATTGCCAAGGGCCTGGGCGGCGGCTACCAGCCAATCGGCGCGGTGCTAGCGCAGAACCGCGTGGTGCAGGCGATGTCCGGGGGCAGCGGCTTCTTTCAGCACGGCCACACCTATCTTGGTCATGCGGTGGCCTGCGCCGCGGCGCTGGCGGTGCAACGCGTGATCGAACGCGACGGACTGCTGGCACGGGTGCGCCAGAACAGCGTGGTCTTCGAGGCCATGCTGCGCAAGACCTTCGGCGAGCACCCCCATGTCGGCGACATCCGGGGGCGCGGCTTATTCTGGGGCATCGAGCTGGTACACGACCGTGACAGCAAACAGCCGTTCGACCCGAAGAAAAAACTCCATGCGCGGGTCAAGAAACAAGGGTTTTCCCGGGGTTTGATGGTTTACCCGATGGGCGGAACCGTCGACGGATGGTATGGTGACCATATCATGCTGGCGCCGCCTTTCATTGCCAGCGAGGCCGATTTGGCCCTGATCGTCGAACGGCTGTCTGCCGCTGTGGATGCAGCTATTGCAGGTGCCTTGTAGGCAGCCTGGCAGGCCGACGAGATGCACACCCGTGCATGTAACCCCAACCCATGTTTCAAGAGAGGAAACCAACCATGTCCAAAACCCCCCTGCTCAAGTCCCTGGCGATCGCTGCCGCGTTTTCGGGCGCGCTCGCCAGCGCGCCAGCTGTGGCGCAGCAGAAATTCGTCACCATCGGCACCGGTGGCGTGACCGGCGTTTATTACGCCGCGGGCGGAGCGATCTGCCGGCTGATGAACAAGGACCGCGCAAGACACGGCATTCGCTGCTCGGTCGAGTCTACCGGCGGCTCGGTGTTCAACATCAACACCATCAAGGCCGGTGAACTCGACTTCGGCGTGACCCAATCGGACTGGCAATACCATGCCTCCAAAGGCACGTCCGTGTTCGAGAAAGACGGCGCGTTCAAGGAACTGCGTTCGGTGTTCTCGGTGCACCCGGAGCCGTTCACGGTACTGGCGCGCAAGGAAGCCAACATCACCAAGTTCGAGGACTTCAAGGGCAAGCGTTTCAACGTGGGCAATCCCGGCTCCGGTACCCGCGCCTCGTTGGAGGCGCTGCTGGCCGGTATGGGCTGGAAGCTGAGCGATTTCGCTCTGGCATCCGAACTCAAGGCCGACGAACACGGAGCCGCCTTGTGCGACAACAAGATCGACGGTTTCTTCTATGGTGTCGGCCACCCGGCCGCCAACATCCAGGATCCGGTCACGACGTGCGGTGCCAAGCTGGTCGGCATGACCGGCCCGGCGGTCGACAAGCTGGTTGCGGGCGCACCGTATTACGCCAAAGTGGCGATTCCGGGCGGCATGTATGCCGGCAACCCGAACCCCACGCCGACCTACGGCGTGCTGGCGACCTTCGTCTCCTCGACCAAGACGCCCGACGCCACGGTGTATGAACTCGTGAAGGCGGTGTTCGAGAACTTCGACGACTTCAAGAAGCTGCACCCGGCATTCGCCAACCTCGATCCGAAAACCATGATCAAGGACGGCAACTCCGCGCCGCTGCACCCGGGCGCGATCAAGTACTACAAGGAAAAAGGCTGGATGTAAATCGGCAGGTTGACCTCGCCCCGGCCTGACCGGGCACGGGGCCTGTTCATCCGGCTGGCACCAGCGCCGGGAGGACAGGCCCTTTTTGTTGGCGCCAAGCGACAACAAAGCATTCATTCACTTACCGGGGGGACTGCCCATGGTGTCGACGGCAAGCAAGGAAAAAGGCGACAGCGCGGACATCGACGTCAACAAGCTGATGGCCGAATCCGATACCGGAGGCCGCAATCCGGGGCCGGCGATCAAGAAGCTGATCCTGGGTGTCGCACTGGCCTGGAGCCTGTTCCAGTTGTGGATCGCCTCACCGCTGCCATTCATTGTCAATTTCGGCGTCTTCAACGACACCCAGTCGCGCGCCATCCACCTGGCCTTTGCGGTATTCCTGGCCTACCTGGCGTATCCGGCGTTCGCCAACTCGCGGCGCGACCGGGTGCCGGCACTGGACTGGGTATTCGCGCTGGTCGGGGCATTCTGCGCCTCCTACCTGTTCTTCTTCTACCGTGAACTGGCCACCCGGCCCGGCCAGCCGATCACGCAGGACCTGGTCGTGGCCGTGATCGGTGTTCTGTTGCTGCTCGAGGCCACCCGCCGCGCCCTGGGCCTGCCGATGGTCATCGTCGCCCTCGTGTTCCTGGGCTACACCTTTGCCGGCCCCTACATGCCGGACCTGATCGCGCACAAGGGCGCATCGATCTCGCGCGCCATGTCGCACCAGTGGCTGACGACCGAGGGCGTGTTCGGTGTGGCGCTGGGCGTCTCCAGCGGCTTCATCTTCCTGTTCGTGTTGTTTGGCGCCTTGCTCGACAAGGCTGGCGCGGGCAACTACTTCATCAAGAGCGCGTTCGCGCTGCTCGGCCATATGCGCGGCGGCCCGGCCAAGGCAGCCGTGGTGTCGTCGGCGGCCACCGGCATCATCTCCGGCTCGTCGATCGCCAACGTGGTGACGACGGGAACCTTCACGATTCCGCTGATGAAGCGCGTCGGCTACCGGGCCGACCAGGCCGGAGCGGTCGAGGTGTCGAGTTCGGTCAACGGGCAACTGATGCCGCCCGTGATGGGTGCAGCAGCCTTCCTGATGGTCGAATATGTCGGCATTCCCTATACCGAGGTCATCAAGCACGCGTTCCTGCCGGCGATCATTTCCTACATCGCGCTGTTCTACATCGTGCACCTGGAAGCACTCAAGGCCGACCTGCAGGGCCTGCCGCGGCGCGGCAACGCCACGGCCATGCAGCGTCTGGTGTCGTTCAGCATGACGGTGGCCGGTTTCATCGTGTTGTCCGGCCTCGTCTATTACGGCATCGGCTGGATCAAGGATGTGGCCGGTGCCGCGGCGATCGGCATCATTGGCGTCGGCGTGCTGACGGCCTACCTGGGCCTGTTGTGGATCGGCTCGCGCCAGCCCGAGCTCGAACTCGACGACCCCAACGCCCCGGTGTTCGAGTTGCCCGAGACCCGGCCCACGCTGCTGTCGGGCCTGCATTACCTGTTGTCGGTGGTGGTGCTGATCTGGTGCCTGATGATCGAGCAGATGTCGCCGGCGCTGTCGGCCTTCTGGGCCACCGCGTTCATGATCTTCATCATGCTGACGCAGCGTCCGATCATTGCCGTGATGCGGGGCCGCGGCAACTACGGTGCCGCGCTGGCCACCGGCTTTCGCGACCTGATCCATGGGCTGGAAGCGGGCGCGCGCAACATGATCGGCATTGGCGTGGC
>JBBRVD010000244.1:0-4769 GCA_038247175.1 Burkholderiales bacterium
CCGCCGACAAGGTCATGGTCGACATACTTTCGGCCGGCAACCAGGTCATCGAGAGTTTCAACCTCGGCGCGCTGGGCGCCGGGCGCCAGCCCTTCGAGTGGGATGCCAAGTCCCATACCAACGCCGAAGGCCTGAGCTACCGCGTCACCGCCACCAAGGGCAGCAACCTGGTGACCCACCGCACCCTGGTGCAGGACCAGGTGGCCTCGGTGGGTTCGGACAACGGCGCCATGCTGGTGCAGTTGCGCGGCCTGGGCAACGTCGGTTACGACGCAGTCAGGACGATCTTCTAGCCACAATCGCCCCCTCGACACGCCGCGCAACCCCACTTCGTTTCATCCCCAGGAAGCACACCATGTCATTTCAAACTGGCCTCTCCGGCCTGAATGCCGCCAGCCGCAATCTCGACGTGATCGGCAACAACATCGCCAACACCAACACCGTCGGAGCCAAGGTTGCGCGAGCCGAGTTTTCAGAAATTGTCGCCGCCTCGACGATATCTGCGAACGGACGCACCGAGGGCATCGGAGTCGAGGTCGCAACCGTATCGCAGCAGTTCACGCAGGGCAGCGTCAACACCACCGGCAACGCGCTGGACATCGCAATCAACGGCGCCGGCTTCTTCCGCGTCACGCTGCCCGATGGTTCCGCAGCTTACACCCGCGCGGGCACCTTCAAGCTGGATACCGCAGGCGATATCGTGACCAACGCCAATGCCAAGCTGATGGGTTATCCGACCTCGACGGCGGGAGTTGCGACCGGCAGCACGCTGCAGCCGATGGTGATACCCACCGGCAGCCCGATCCCGGCGCGCGCGACCACGTCGATTGCGGCCGAGCTCAACCTGAACGCCAGCGCGCCGGTGTGGAACGCCGCGGTTCCCAATGTGCCGCTGACCACCTATGGCACTTCGCTGAATGTCTACGACTCCCAGGGTTCGGCGATCCCGGCGGCGATCTACATGCGCAAGACGGCCAACGACACCTGGCAGGTCTACACGAATCCGGCCTCGGATGCGGATGCCACCGCGTCTGCCGTGGCGACGCTGAACTTCGACACCAACGGACGGCTGGCCAGCAGCGTTCCGGCCGCGCCGACCCTGGCCATCACCTCGCCCAACCCCAACATCGGAGCCTTCAGCGCCACGCTGGACCTCACCACGACCACCCAGTACGCGACTGCCTTCGCAGTGACCGACCTGACGCAGGACGGTTACGCACCGGGCGACTACGTGGCGTTGTCGATCGGCGAAAACGGCGTGATTTCGGCGCGGTATTCCAATGGCCAGACCCAGGCTGCCGGCCAGATCGCGCTGGCAGACTTCCGCAACGTGCAGGGCCTGCGCCCGTCCGACAACGGAAACTGGGTCGAGACCATCGCCTCCGGCCAACCGATCGTGGGCGAACCGGGCGTGGGCAAGTTCGGCGGCCTGCGCGCGGGCGCGCTGGAGGAGTCGAACATCGACCTGACCGCCGAGCTGGTCAACATGATGACCGCGCAGCGGACCTACCAGGCCAACGCGCAGACCATCAAGACACAGGATCAGGTCCTGTCCACGCTGACCCAGCTGCGCTGAACGTTCACGCACTGACCCACTGACAAGACCACGCCATGGATCGACTCATCTACACCGCGATGACCGGGGCCAAGGCTGCCGCACACCGGCAGTCCGTGTTGTCCAACAACCTGGCCAACGTGTCGACCAACGGCTTTCGCGCCGAGTTGTCGACCTACCGCGCGGTGCCGCTGCGCGGCGACGGTTCAACCACCCGGGTATTTGCGCTGGAGGCCACGTCGGGCCATTCCAACGTGCCCGGCCCGTCGCAGACTACCGGGCGTGCGCTGGATGTGCGCGCCACCGGCAATGCCTGGTTCGCGGTGCAAGGCCTGGACGGCACGGAAGCCTACACCCGCGGCGGCGCCTTGCAGATCGGCCCGGACGGCACCTTGCAGACCATCAGCGGGCTGACGGTGTTCTCCGACGGCAGCGCGCCGCTCGTTGCGCCGGCCAATGGCGAGATCACGATTGCGCCCAATGGCGATGTCAGTGCCAAGGTCGCGGGCCAGCCCGCGGCCGTGGTCGGCCGACTCAAGATGGCCACCCCCACGGCCGACGACCCGCTCAAGCGCGGCGACGACGGCTTGTTCCGCACCGCCGACAACGCCCCGTTGCCGACCGACCCGCTGGCGCAGCTGCAAAACGGCGCGCTGGAAGGCTCCAACGTGAGTCCGATCGAATCCATGGTCGGCATGATTCAGACCGCGCGCCAGTTCGAGATGCAGATGCGCCTGATCCAGAGCGCGGAGTCGAACGACCGTTCGGCTGGCCAGTTGCTGAGCCTGCAAGGCTGAGGCCGCGACACCATCCGGTGCACCACCGAACCCCGAGAACCAACACACCATGATCAACTCACTGTGGATTTCGAAAACCGGCATGGAGGCCCAGCAGACCCAGCTGGACGTCATCTCGCACAACCTGGCCAATGTGTCCACCACCGGCTACAAGCGGGCGCAGGCGGTGTTCGAGGACCTGATGTACCAGAACCTGCGCCAGGTCGGCTCGAACACTTCGGACGCCGCGCAGCTGCCAACCGGCCTGCACCTGGGCCTGGGTGTGCGCACGGTTGCCACCAGCCGTTCCTTCGCGCAAGGCACGATCCAGCAGACGTCGAACAACCTGGACGTCGCGATCCAGGGCAATGGCTTCTTCCAGGTCACGATGCCCGACGGCTCCAATACCTACACCCGCAACGGCTCGTTCCAGCTCGACAACCAGGGACGGCTGGTAACTGCCAGCGGCCTGGCGGTCGCCAACGGCGTGACTGTTCCGGCCAATGCCAAGAACATCTCGATTGCCACCGACGGCACGGTCACCGCGACGATTCCCGGTACGCCAGCGCCGCAGCAGATCGGCAACATCATCCTGGCAACCTTCATCAACCCGGCCGGCCTGGAGCCGCTGGGCCAGAACCTGTTCGCCGAGAGCCCGGCCTCGGGCCAGCCGAACACCGGCACGCCTGGCGCCAATGGCATCGGCACCGTCACCCAGGGTTTTCTGGAAACCTCCAACGTCAACGTGGTGCAGGAGCTGATCACGATGATCCAGACCCAGCGCGCCTACGAGATGAATTCCAAGGCGATCCAGACCTCGGATCAGATGCTGCAGAAACTCGGTCAGCTGTGATGTGCTCTTCCCCCCTGATTCGAACCGCTGTCGGCGCCGCGCTGATCAGCGTGCTGGCCAGCGGCTGCGACTCCTTGCCCAAGACCGAGCGCGTCGACTTCACGCAGCCGCCCACGCCGATCGTCGCCCGGGCCGCCGAGCCGCGTCCGGTCACCGGCAGCCTGTACCACTCCGCCAGTTACCGTCCGCCGTTCGAGGACTATCGCGCGCGCCTGGTCGGTGACGTGGTGACGATCCTGATCACCGAAAATGTCAGCGCGAGCCAGAAATCGTCGTCCACGGCCAAACGGACCTCGTCGTTGGATGCCGGCGTGGCGGCGTTCCCGTTCGCCAAGGCATCGACGCTGGGCAAGCTGTCGCTCAACGCCTCCACCAACAACGACTTCGCTGGCGCCGGTGCGACCGAAAGCGCCAACCGCTTCTCGGGCACGATCACCACCACCGTGGTCGACGTGTTGCCCAACGGCCACCTGGTCGTCGCCGGTGACAAGCAGATCGGCGTGAACCAGAACGTCGATGTACTGCGTTTCTCGGGCACCGTCGATCCACGCGCCGTCCAGGCCGGCGGCCTGGTCAGTTCGACCCAGGTGGCCAACGCGCGCATGGAGTCGCGTGGCCGTGGCGCGCAGAACGAAGCCCAGACCGTGGGCTGGGTCGCGCGCTTCTTCATGGCGTTGCTGCCATTCTGACGCCATGACCATCATGGACAACACCGCCCGTCCCGCCCGCCGCCACTGGCGCCGATTCACGATCGCCTGGTTCGCTGGTCTGGCCATGGTGTTCGCCGTGCCAGCCTCGGCAGCGCGCATCAAG
This sequence comes from Burkholderiales bacterium, assembly GCA_038247175.1. GTDB lineage: Bacteria > Pseudomonadota > Gammaproteobacteria > Burkholderiales > Burkholderiaceae_C > CAISIP01. The sequence goes on from JBBRVD010000244.1 coordinate 3,998, forward strand.
GAGGTGGCTGCAGTCGAAGGTGTGCGCACCAACCAGCTGACCGGATTCGGGCTGGTCGTGGGCCTGGACGGCACCGGCGACCAGACCACCCAGATGCCCTACACCTCACAGGGCCTGAACAACTACCTGCAGCAGATGGGCATCACGCTGCCGGCCGCCGGCCTGTCGCAGTTGCAGCTCAAGAATGTGGCGGCGGTGCTGGTCACTGCCCAGCTGCCGCCATTCGCGCGACCAGGCCAGGCGATGGACGTCAATGTATCGTCGATGGGCAACGCCAAGTCGCTCAAGGGCGGCATGCTGATCACCACGCCGCTGCGCGGCGTCGATGGCGAGGTGTATGCGCTGGCGCAGGGCAATCTGATCGTCGGCGGCGCTGGCGCGTCGGCTGGTGGCAGCAAGGTGCAGATCAACCACCTGAGCGCGGGCCGCATACCCGGTGGCGGCCAGGTCGAGCGCTCCGTTCCCACGCCGCTGCTCGCCGGCGACACCATCTCGCTGGGCCTGTCCGCGTCCGACTTCCAGACCGCTCAACGCGTGGCCCAGGCGATCAACCGCCGCTTCGGGCAGGGTTATGCGCGCGCACTCGACGGGCGCACGGTCGAGGTCCGGGCGCCGGTCGATCCGAATGCACGCGTCAGCTTCATCGCCGAGATGGAGGAACTGCCGCTGGAGGCCTCGGTGCCGGCGGCCAAGGTGGTGATCAACGCGCGCACCGGCTCCATCGTGCTGAACCAGGCGGTCACGCTGGGCGCGTGTGCGATCGCCCATGGCA
>JBBRVD010000245.1:0-4736 GCA_038247175.1 Burkholderiales bacterium
AGAACCCACGGCGCAACCATTCGATCGAACGCCAGAAAATGGGCCTCGCGTTTGTGCTGCTCGAAAGCTGCCGCATCCCGGTAGACCTCGTACAGGAAGACCTGGCCCGGCCTGGCAGGGTCCTCGCACACGTCGAAGGCCAGACATCCGGGTTCGCGCTGCCGCGAGTCCCTTGCATTGGCGACCATCTCGCGCATGAAGTCCGCCAGATGCTGCGAGGCCACACTGAACTGAACGGTAACCACAAACATGCGCGGGTCTGATGGGCTCGTGGATGTGCTCATGGTGTCCTTGTCAACTCGCGGATCCCGGCAAAGGATCGCCGTGAACGCGGCGCTTCTCGTGCCAGCTGTCATGGCATCACACTGCCGCCGTTGACCTCGATGATCTGGCCGGTGACATAACCCGAACGTTTGTCGCTGGCCAGAAACAGGATGGCACCCGAGCATTCGTCGGCACGGCCCAGGCGCTGCATGGGGATGCCGGTGCGCAGTTGTTCGAGCAACTCTGCGCTGGTGTGGCCGTCGTGGATGGGCGTCTGGATCACGCCGGGCGAAACGGCGTTGACCCGTATGCCGTCGGGAGCCAGTTCCTTGGCAAGTGCGCGTGTCAGGGTGTTGATGTACCCCTTGCTCGAGGCATAAAGGCCCGCACCCAGGCTGCCGCCGCTGCGGGCCGACTGGGAACTCACGTTGATGATGCTGCCGCCACCCCCTTGCCGGCGCATGATCGGAACCACATGGCGGCTCAGCGCGAGCATGGAGCGTGCATTGACGTGAAACACCTGGTCGATCAGCGCGTCGTCGGCATCGATCAGCGCACAACGCCGAATGAAACCCCCGGCATTATTGACAAGGATATCGATACGCCCGAAGTGCTGGGCAACATCGGCGGCCAGGCGTTCGAGTTGCGCCGTGTCGGCGACGTCGGCATGAAATACTGCGCCGTCACCGCCCGCGGCACGCACGGCGGCCAACACCGCATGCGCCTGTTCGGCATGGGCGTTGTAGTGCACCGCGACCCGCGCCTTGCTCTGTCCAAAGTCGATCGCCGTTGCAGCACCGATGCCCGAACTGGAGCCGGTTACCAGTACCACCTTGTCCTTGAGGTCATCCATGTGCGGTCTCGTGGGTATAGGGCCGGTCCAGCGCGCATTGGGGATTGAGCCGCACGCCGAAACCCGGCTGATCCAGCGCCGAAATTTTCATCCGGCCGTTGACCGGTACCGGCTCGTCCAGCAGCAGCGGGTTGAACATGGGAACCACCCGGTCCGCCTGAGGCGCCATCATCAGGAACTCGGCGAACGGACTGTTGTGGCGGGTGGCCACGAAATGGTAGCTGTACACCGACGAGCCATGGGGCACGACCATGCTGCCGTGCGCATCGGCCAGGGCCGATATCTTGATCAGTTCGGTCAGGCCGCCGCACCAGCCGACATCGGGCTGGATCAGGTCGCAACAGCCCATCTCGAGCAAGAGGCGAAATCCCCAGCGTGTGGCCTCATGCTCGCCGGTGGTCACCATCATGCCGCGCGGCACCTGGCGCCGCAGCTGCGCGTAACCCCAGTAGTCATCGGGTGGCAGTGCCTCTTCGATCCACTTGAGTCCGTGCGCATGCGCCGCCTGGGCCAGTCGGGTCGCATAGTTCAGATCCAGGCTCATCCAGCAATCGAACATCAGCCAGAAATCATCTCCAACCCGGCGCCGCATCTCGGCCAGCTTGTCGATGTTCTTGCGCAGGCCCCCATCACCCTCGGCCGGGCCATGCTGCAGCGGCATCTTGCCGCCGATGAACCCCATTTCCCGGGCCAGGTCCGGGCGCGCCCCGGTCGCATAAAAAATCAGCTCGTCGCGCACGGGCCCGCCGAGCAATTGATGCACCGGTTCCTTGCGCACCTTGGCCAACAGATCCCAGAGCGCCAGATCGACACCGGATATGGCATTGATCACAACGCCTTTACGACCATAGTAGATGGTGGCGAAATACATCTGGTCCCACATCTTTTCGATGTCGGTGACACGTTGCCCCTCCAGGAATCGCGCCAGATGCTTCTCGACGACAAACGCGCCGATCGCGCCGCCAGTGGTCACCGCAAAACCGACCGTGCCATCGTCGGCCTCGATTTCCACCACCAGCGAGCCGAGCAGGTTGATGCCGAAGGACTTGCGGCTCTGGCGGTACTCCGGGTATCGGGCCATCGGCGACGCAATATGGTCGTCGATCCAGTGCGCCTCGCCCTGGTCGTGATAGTCGGCACCGCCACCGCGCACGGTGAAGGCTCGCACATGTCTGATGGTTGGAGTGCCCATGATGGTCGTTCCATGCAAAACCGATCAAGTCAAGCGGCTGGATTCGCGCGCGCTCGCAGGCTGAGGAGTCTACCAACAATCGGGCCGGGCTCGACCAATACTCATACTCACCGGCACCGGGCGTTCAGCTCGACTGCATCGTGTTCGATGCAGATCCCATGGCATGATCCCGGTTCGCCCGGCAGCCGCTTCGACACACGCCGAGGCGCAGGTACCCAGCGCTGGCGCCTGCAACCGGGGCGCTCACTCAACCCATCCACCATTGCAACAGAAAGCACCCACCATGAGCGACATCACCCGCACCCATTCGACCGCCCGCATGAGCAAGATCGTGCGCCACGGCGACCTGGTCTACCTGTGTGGCCAGACCTCCAGCGGCTCGGACACCACCGATATGGCGAGTCAGACGCGTGAAGTATTGAGCCGCATCGACGCGCTGCTCAATGAGGCCGGCACCGACAAGTCGAAATTGCTGACAGCACTCATCCATGTCCGCAGCATGGCGGACTTCACCGACATGAATGCAGTCTGGGATGCCTGGTTGCCGGCCGGTGCGGCACCGGCACGCACGACCGTGCAGGCTGCGCTGGCGTCCGATCAGCTGCTGGTCGAGATCACGGTTGTCGCCGCAGCCTGAGGATGTTGGCAGCAGGGGCTCGACTCCGCTCCTGTCTGTCTGTCTTTCTTATCCGGGAAGTGCCCAGATCTTTTGCATCGATGGTCGTTGGCTGAAACCGGCGTACCAGGCCGCGACTCCTGGACACCGATCGCGCCATGCCAGGTCGGCAAATCGCAGGTCCAGATACCAGATCGCGCAGCCGATCGTGATGCTGCCGATGTCGATGCGAGCCTCCAGCAAGGTTGGTTCGGCCTCGAGTGCTGCAAACGCCGTATGCGCCTTGTCGAGTTGCGCAACACGCCAGTCGGCCCAGCGCAAGGCTTCGGGACGCGCGGCGTCTTCGTAGCGGGCGAGCAACGCGGCATCGAGCACACCGTCGCCAAGCGCCTGCAGCGTCAGCGCCTGCCAACGCGCGGTGCCTGCGGGTGGAAACAATGTGCCGCCGGCCAGTTGGTTCAGGTATTCGCAGATCACCCGGCTGTCGTACAGCACCTGTCCGTCATCGGTCAGCATGGTGGGCACCTTGCCCAGCGGGTTGGTGGCGATCAGTTCGCGCGACCGCTGCACCGGATGCGCCTGGGAGGGCAGCAGCTCGATGCGCTCGTCGAGTCCCAATTCCATGGCGCTGACCAGGCATTTGCGCACATAGGGGGAAAACGGGGAAAAATACAATTGCATGGGACCCTCTGTGACACCGGATTCTGGAGCCTGCCGGAACGCAGCCGCTAACGCGCGTACACCAGGTCGCGCAAGGCCAGCGACACGCTGGGCACATAGGTGATGATCATCAGGCAAGCCAGGATCACGAGCACGAACGGGATCAAGTCGCCGATGATCCGGTCCAGCGATATCCGGGCCACGGTACAGGCAGCGAACAGGTTCACCCCGAACGGCGGCGTGATCATGCCCAAGGCGAGGTTCACGACCATGATCAGACCGAAGTGGATCGGGTCTATACCGAAGTGCACCGCCACCGGCACCAGGATGGGTGCCAGCACCAGGATGGCCGCGCTGGTCTCGATGAACATGCCGATGAGGAACAAGGTGACGTTGATGCCCAACAGGAACATGGCAGGCGATTGCAGCACCTCCTGGAGCCACTGCCCGATCGCGGCAGGCACACCGGCGCGGGTGATCAGGAATGCGAACAAACCGGCATTGGCGATGATGAACATGATCACCGCACTGGAGAGGACCGACTTCTTCAGGATGCGCGCCAGATCGGCCAGGCTGATTTCGCGGTAGATCACGCCGCCGACCAGCAGCGCGTAAAACACCGCCACTGCCGACGCTTCGGTCGGTGTGAAGATGCCGCCATAGATACCGCCCAGGATGATGACCGGCATGAACAACGCAAACCCAGCCTGCCAGGTGGCCTTGAAGATGCCCATGCGGCCCTCGCCATCCTGTTTGCCCCAGCCCTTCCATTTGGAATGCAGGTACACGAACAACATCAAGGAGCCACCGATCAGCAGGCCCGGGCCGAAACCGGCGATGAACAACTCGCCGATCGACACTTCGGCGGCAACGCCGAACAAGATCATCGGGATCGACGGCGGAATCACGACGCCCAGCTCGGCACTGGTGGCCTGCAGCGCCGCTGCGTAGGGTTTCGGATAACCGTGCTTGACCAGCGCGGGAATCAGGATCGCGCCGATGGCGAAGGTGGTGGCCACCGACGAGCCGGATACGGCAGCGAAGATCATGCAGGTCAAAACGCAGGTCATCGGCAGGCCACCCTGCACACCGCCGACGACGCTCTTGGCGAACTCGACCAGGCGGCGCGAGATACCGCCCGTCTCCATGAT
>JBBRVD010000246.1:0-4724 GCA_038247175.1 Burkholderiales bacterium
AGCCCGATCGACGGCATCCAGGGCGGCAGCAGCTGGCGCATGCGCTGGATCAGCTTGAAGAAGTAGTACGGGCCGTCGATCTTGTCCATCTCGCCGGTCGTGCTGTCGCCCACCACCATGGCCGGGCGGTACACCGACCAGGGCACCTTGCACTCCTGACGCACGATCTTCTCGCTCTCATGCTTGGTCATGAAATAGGGGTGATCGATGTTTTCGGCCTCCTCGAACATGTCCTCGCGGAACACGCCTTCGTACAGGCCTGCGGCGGCGATCGAGCTGACATGGTGAAAATGCTTGCAATCGATGGCCTTGGCCAGCTCGACCGTGTTGCGGGTGCCGTCGATGTTGACAGCCACCTGCTGCTGCTCGTCGGCCGCCAGGTCGTAGACAGCGGCAAGGTGGTAAAAATGGTCCACGGTGCCCTTGAGCAACTTGACCACGTCAGCTGCAATACCGAGTTTCTTTTCGGTCAGGTCGCCGAACACCGGCACCGCACGTGCAGCACTGACACCCCAGGTCTCGCGCAGCCCCTTGACCTTGGACTCGCTCTCCTTGCGGATCAGGAAATGCACCACCGACCCCTTGCGCGCCAGCAGCTTGCCGACCAGCCGTTTGCCAATGAATCCCGTCGCGCCTGTCACGAAATAATGCATGTCATCTCCTCATGTGTTGCCGGTGAACTCCCCACCCGTGGCATTCTTGCCGAAAATCCTGCGCTTGGCATTCAGCATTAACCCACCCTGCCCGCACGCCGATGGCGGGAAGCGATTTAGTGACACGCACCTACACCGGGCGAGCCGGCCTCCGTACAGTCGGCGAATATTCAATTGAGGGCCGTCGTGACGGTCTTCGCATCGCGAGGAGACTCTCATGGTCAAGAAACTGCACAAGTCCGGCCCGGCTGCTTCGGGTCATGAACCCTTGACCGGATCGGTCAAGGACTCCGCCCAGCAGATCTGGCAGGCCGGTCTGGGAGCCTTTGCCAAGGCCCAGGCCGAAGGAACCCGCGCTTTCGAGACGCTGGTCAAGGAAGGCACCGCGTTGCAGCGCAAGACCCAGGCCGCCGCCGAAGGTCGCATCAACGACGCGACCGACCGCATGACCCACATGGCCAGCGATATCTCGTCCAAGGCTACCGGCCAGTGGGACAAGCTGGAAAACATCTTCGAGGAACGGGTTGCCAAGGCGCTGAACAAGCTCGGTGTGCCCTCGGCCAAGGATGTCAACGCCTTGATTGCACGTATCGACGAGCTCAAGCTCAGTGTGCAGAAGCTGTCGGGCGAACAACCGGCACCGGCCGCCAGGAAGGCCACCCGCCGCAAAACCAGCGCCGCCAGCGCCGCCAGCGCCACCGCAGCGCCCACCAAGGCAGCAGCGAAACCCGCCGCCAGGACGGCGGCCAGGCCCTCCGCCAAGACTGCTGCCAAGACCGCTGCCAAGACCGCTGCCAAGACTGTAAAGACGACAACCCGCCGTGCGGCGGCCAAGCGCAAGCCGGCTGGCACGTCGGCTGCAGGCTGACTTGGCCACGCAGGGACGCAGGCCGGCACCGTCCATCAACAAGCGCCCGCGCAGCAAGACGTTGGCCGGCAGCAGCAAACCTCGCATCGCGCTGGCCCTCGCCGGTGGCGGTCCGCTCGGGGCGATCTACGAGATCGGCGCCTTGTGCGCGCTCGAGCAATCGCTGACCGGCCTGGACCTGAACCGGCTCGATCACTACGTGGGCGTGTCCGCGGGCGGCTTTATCGCCGCCGGACTGGCCAACGGTATTTCACCGCGTGACCTGTGCGCCTCCTTCATCGAAGGCGACCCCAACGGCCATACGGTGTTCGACCCGGCCTGGCTGATGGAGCCGGCCAGCGACGAATGGATCCGGCGCGGCATCATGTGGCCCGGGCTGGCGCTGGGTGCCGTGTGGCGCCTCACCGTGGGCCGCAAAAGCCTGATGCATGCGCTTGAACACCTGGGCGCAGGTTTGCCGACCGGCATGTTCTCCAACCACAAGATCCATACCGAGCTCTCGCGCCTGTTCTCTGGCAAGGGTTTCACCAACGATTTCCGCCTGCTCAAGACCCGTCTCACGCTGGTGGCCACCAATCTGGACACCGGCGATGCAGCTCCCTTTGGCAGCCCGGGCTGGGACCATGTGCCGATCTCCCAGGCGGTGCAGGCCAGTTCAGCCTTGCCGGGTTTATACCCACCGGTGGAAATCGACGACCAATATTATGTCGACGGTGCACTCAAGAAAACCTTGCACGCCTCGATCGCGCTGGACCACGGCGTGGACCTGATGCTCTGCCTGAACCCGTTGGTGCCATTCGACGCCAGCACACCCGAAACGCCACGGGTGTTGCAGCGCGGACTGGCACTGGAGCATCGGCGCATACCGCGTATCGTCGAAGGCGGTCTGCCATCGGTGCTGAGCCAGACTTTCCGTTCGATGATCCACTCGCGCATGGCGCTGGGCATGAAGCACTACGAGCGGGCTTATCCGGATACCGACATCCTGCTGATCGAGCCCGATCACCGCGACCCGGAGCTGTACCTGGCCAACACCTTCAGCTACCGTCAGCGCCGCCACCTGGCCGAACATGCCTTCCAGCAAACGCGCCAGATGCTGCGTTCGCGCAAGACCGGCCTGTCGGCCAAGCTCGCGCGCCACGGCATCCATATCAACCATGCGGCACTGGATGACCCCAAAGCGCACCTGTGCGCGCCCCTGAAGCCGCCCACCCGGTTCGGCCGCGCCATTGCATCTTTGCAGGAAGTGATGGACGATCTGGGGCATATGGTCAAGCACCCCACCCCTGCCCCCACCCCCGTCACCTGACATGGCCAAGAAAGCCCCGCGCCGCACGGCCGAGCGCATCCTGGAAGTGACGCTGGAGTTGTTCAACCGGTTCGGCGAACCCAATGTGTCGACCACGCTGATCTCGGCCGAGCTCAACATCAGCCCGGGCAACCTGTATTACCACTACCCGGCCAAGGACGAGTTGATCAACTCGTTGTTCGACCGCTTCGAGCGCGCCCTTACCGAACTGCTCAACGCCAGCGACGGCGTGCGCGATGTGGAAGACGCGTGGTTCTTCATGCACAGCCTGTTCGAACTGATCTGGCAGTACCGCTTCCTGTACCGCGACCTGAACGACCTGTTGTCCAAGAACCGGCGCCTGGAAACGCATGTGCAGACCATGCTCAAGAACAAGACCCGCTCCATCCGCGCCATGCTGGACGGCATGAGCCGCTCCGGCGCGGTCAGCATCGATTCACGCGAAGTCGAGCCCACCGCCACCAGCATGGTGGTGGTGCTGACCTACTGGCTGAGTTTCGAATACGTGCGTGATCCGCGCAGGGCGCTGGAGCCCGAAAGCGCCCAGGCAGCACTGCTGCGCGGCGCCCACCACGTGCTCAACCTGCTGGTGCCGTATCTCGAGCAGGGGCAGCGGTTGCATTTGCTGACGCTGGTCGGGGCCTACCAAAACCCGGCGTCCTGAGATCCGCGCTCACTCCCCCCAGGGCAACATCAGCGTCAGCAACGACAACTTGGCGAACTCGGGCTCGAACCCATTGATGATGTTCTGCGGGTCCGGGCACAAGGTCGAGTCGGTGATCACGCCGAACTGCACGCCGCCACCGTAACTCAGGATGGAAACGCCCAGCCCGACCGAGCCGCTTTGCGGCACCCAGACCAGGTTCTGCTCGATCGTGGCGCCCAGGAACCTGAGTTTCTCGCGTGGCCCGGGCACGTTTGTCATCACTGCGGTCGTCTTGCGCGAGAACAGGTTCAGCATCGCATCCTGAGCCGGCTTGATCAGCAGTCCAGCCACCGCCAGCAGGCCAAACGCCAGCAGCGGCTGCAGGCTGCCCTTGAGCTCGCCCATGCGCCGGCGCACCTCGTATACCCGCTCGATCGGGTTCTCCAGCCCGATCGGCAACACCACCGGCGCCAGGCCGAACCGGTTGCCCAGCTGGTAGGCTTCTTCCAACGGTCGCAGGTTGACCGGCACCATGGCCCGGATCGCCTTGCCCTGCGTCGCGTCGCCCTTGGCGCGCAGATAGGCACCGATCGCGCCGGCCACGCAGCTGAGCAACACGTCGTTGATCGAACAGTTCAGCGCCTTGCCGATCGCACGCACCTCGTCGAGCGGAATCGGATCGCACCATGCAACCCGCTTGTGGTTACCGGGTGTGCCCTTGAGCCGGGTCGGCGAATCATCGGGCATCAGCGCCAGCGCCGACGCGTCGCGCATCAACTGGTAGGCCAGGCGCGCCATCTCGGCGCCGCCAGCCAAGCCTTTGCCGACACCTTTCTGCGGCGCGGCCAGCAGATCGAACGCACCAGCGACGCCGTCGCCCGCGCTGCCGATCGCCTTCACGGCCAGGCCGGTGAACGGTTTGATGAAGGTGTCCACGATCCAGTCCTGCGCATTGCGGCCATCGTCAGGCTCCCGGGTACGGGTTCGCGGCGGCGGCGGCAGTGTGCCGCCATCGACCAGCGACTGGGTAACCGCAATCAGCGCGATGCCGTCGGCGATGCAATGGTGGATGCGCACCATCATCGCCGAGCCACCCTGGTAATGCTCGACCAGGTGGAACTGCCACAGTGGCCGGCGCATGTCCAGCGGCGTCACCGCCAGTTCGGCCAGGCGGTCCTGCAACGCCTCCTGTTCGCGGCCGCGCGGCTTGCGCGCCAGCGTCTCGGTGACCACATGCCGATCGATGTC
>JBBRVD010000247.1:0-4724 GCA_038247175.1 Burkholderiales bacterium
CGCAGGACTTCACCAGCATCACGCGAACGGCAGCCGGTGCCGTGACCTGTGCCGACAACGACACCGGTCTGGCATACATGTCGTGCCTCAACGGCACAGTTGGCAACGCCTTCGGATCCGGTGGACCCTTCAACGTGAGCATGGGACTGATCGGAGCTGGCGAGACCTTTACACTGGATTACGACATCATTGCGACGGTGTCCGGCGACCTCACTTCCAGTTCAGGCAACTACTATCAGGCATGTTATGGCGGTGGTGACGGTTACGGTGGTGACGCCGTCGTCCCTGACAAGGAAATCTGCACGTTCAATCAGTTCTTCCCCGGTTCGGCCATCGCGCGTTCTGGTGACCCATTCAACGGCCCCCTCTTTGGTAACCAAGCGGCCAGTGCAGACATCAACAACCCCTCTGCACAAGCCAGCTTTCAGGTGGCGCCCGCCAGCGTGCCTGAACCCGGCTCCATGGCGCTGATCGGGCTGGGACTCGCGGGTCTCGCCATCGCGCGGCGCAAGAAGGCGATAAATGCGGTAAAGGCTCAGTGATACAAATAACTTCCTGAACCCAACGGCACCTGCGGGTGCCGTCATTCTTTGTGTTCCGGCATTGTTAGCATCACCCCATGGCACGATATCTGTTTGCATGGGAACTCGGTGGCGACTACGGCCACCTCGCGCGCTTGCTGCCGGTGGCGCTGGAACTGCGCACACGCGGCCACGACGTGGTGTTTGCCGTGCGCGACCTGATGGGCGCAGAAAAGCTGTTGGCGCCCCACGGCATCCGCACCTACCAGGCGCCCCTGTGGCTGCGCAAGGTAACGCAGTTGCCCGATGCGATCAGTTATGCCGAGTTGCTGATGCGTTTCGGCTACCTGAACGCGACCGCACTCACCGGTATCTGCCGCGCCTGGCGCAACCTGATCGAGCTACTCACGCCCGATGTCGTGGTGCTCGACCATGCGCCGACCGCGCTGCTGGCCACGCGTGGCCTGCCTCTGGCGCGGGTGAACTTCGGCGACGGTTTCTGCATTCCACCGCACGGCAGGCCGATGCCGCATTTCCGCTGGTGGATGCGCGAAAACATGGTGCGGGTGCAGGACTCCGAGCAACACGCGGTGTCGGCCGCCAACCAGGTGCTGATCGAGCTGGGCGCGCCGACCATGAATGGCCTGGGCGAATTGCGCGACTGCGATGCCACGCTGATGTGCACCTTTGCCGAACTCGACCACTATCCGCAGCGGGACGGGGACGACTACCTCGGGCCGATCTTTTCTCTCGGTCAGGGTGCCGAGATCGCATGGCCCGCGGCAGCAGGCCCGCGCGTGTTCGCCTACCTCAAGCCGGAATACGCCGGTCTGGACCTTATCCTGGCGGCGCTGCAGAAGTCCGGCGCCAGCGCGCTGGTCCATGTGCCCGGCGCCGCTCGCAAGACGCTGCAGACCTTCAGCACTGGCAGCATGGTGGTGTCACCCAAGCCCCTGGACATGGGCGCCATGCGCGGCGGCTGCGATCTCGCGATCTGCCACGGCGGCGCCGGCACGACCGCCGCCATGCTGTTGGCTGGCAAACCGCTGATGGTGTTCCCGATGCAGATGGAGCAGACCATGTCGGCCCACCGCCTGTCCGGGCTCGGCGTTGCGGTCGTGCTGGCCGCCGAGGCCAGCGCCCAGATGCCGCGCCTGCTCAAGAAGACCCTGACCGACCCCTCGCTGACGCAAGCGGCCCAGGCGTTCGCGCAGCAGCACCAGGGTTATGACCAACACGCGACGATCCGCAGCGCAGCCGACCGGTGCGAGGCGGTCGTACACAGCCTCGCCCCATGAACGACCTGCCCCGGTTTTCCGTTGTCATCTGCAACTACAACTACGGACAGTTCGTTGGCGATGCGATCCGCAGCGCACTGCAGCAGGACTACCCAGCGGACAAACTCGAGGTGATCGTGGTCGATGACGGCTCGACAGACGAATCGCGCGCCGTCTACGGACAATTCGCCGACGATCCGCGTTTTACTGCTGTGCTCCAGCAGAACCGGGGCCAGACGGCGACCTACGAAGCCGGTGTGAGCCGCACCACCGGCGACTATGTATGCCTGCTTGATTCGGACGACCAGTTCCTGCCGCACAAGCTGCGCCGCGTCGCGGCGCACATCGCCCTCCTGGACGAGGAGCCGGATCGGTTGTTTCTGTGCCATGACCTGTCGATCGACAGCAACGATGCATCCGACAACACCATCCGCCTAACTCAGACTTGGTTCGATCTGGTCGGCGTGACCCGGCTGCCGGATCGTCTGACGCTCGACCTTCCGGTCACCCACTTTCCGTTTTCGATCCCGTGTGGACTGGTCTTCTCGCGCGTGTTGGTCACGGACTGCCTGCAAGCCCTGCCCACCTGGGAGTTTCGCGGTGGCGCCGACGGCATCCTATGCCCAACGGCACTGATCCGCACCGGACGTACACACTATCTACGCGAAACGCTGGGCATCTATCGTATCCATGGGGCAAATGAGTTCGCCAGCATTGTCGATGGCAGGTACATACCGCGCTTCAACCCGCACAATCGCGCGCCCAAGACGCAGCGCTTCCTCGAACACTGGCTCGACCTGCAGGACAACACTCCGCCCGAGCGAATGCTGGCGCTGCAATACCTGCGAGGCCGGGAACACCTGGGCCGCCGGCTGTCGGCTTCGCACCGGCTTGCCTCGCCGACAGTGTCGGTCGCAGTCCTCGGCAATGCCGACGACCCGGCAACGCGCGAATCCATCAATGCCAGCCTGCAGTCGCATGAGCCGGTCACGGTATCTTGCGCCCCGGCCGAAGGCGACACCGAGTTGCTGCGCCTGGCTCGCGCATGGGCTGAAAATCCGGCTGAGTACGTGGTGTTCCTGCGTGCCGGCGACCGCCTCGACCGCACCTTCGTCGAACGCCACCTGTCCCTGCGCCAGCACGGCGCGCTGGTGGCGGCCAGCTGCAGCGACATTCGCCTGATCAGCTCCACGGGCTCACTGGTGCATGCCGACGTGTTCACCAACAGCGGTGCCTGGAAACAACCGATCCAGCAGGTACCGCCCCTGGCCACCAGCCTGCGCGACTGGGTGACTCCGCCGATGGCAGGCTGCATGCTGCGGCGCAACCTGCTGCTGGACCGACTGTTCGCCCATGCGCCATCGGCTCCGCCGGCACTGCAAGCAGCCGGCTTCTGGCTGGTGATGCAGTTCGCTCACCATACCGGCGGCATATTGCGGCTGCGTGAAACCTTGTCGAGTTGCTACTTGCGCGACGGTGCCGCGGCAAGCTACGGCTATCTGTCCGCCGCCAGCAGCGCCGACGGCAGCCTGATCCAGCCACCGGTGGCCGACGCTGTAGCCTGGTTCGGGCAGTTCTACCAACAGGAGCAGGAATTGTTACGCCAGTGGTTGCCCGAGGCCTGGCATCGGCGCTTTGCCGAGTGGCTGGGCGCGCACCAGGTGCGGACACCCGCCGGCGCACGTCAAGCGCCTTGAACGACGAAGGCCGCCGCACGGTGGGTCCGTGCGGCGGCCTTCGTCATCGGGTATCGGCAAATGCTAGGCTGCACGAACGGCCGACCTTTGCCTGGCGGGGTGGCCACGCTGACAGCGCAGCGGCCGCGGTTGGGTATCAGTCCTTGCGGAAATCGTCGTGGCAGGCCTTGCAGGAACCACCGGTGGCTCCAACCTGGGCCTTGATCGCATCGAGATTGCCACCCTTGGCAACCATCGCCAGCTTGGTCATCTCGCCTTGCATCTTCTCCGAAGCCGCCGTGAACTTGGCCTTGTCCGACCAGATCTCAGGGCGGGCCTTCGTGTCACCCTTGTCGGTAGCTTCACCAAAACCCGCCCACGGCAGCTTGGACATCATCTCGGCTGTCGCAGCGTTGCTGGCCGCCACGTTCGCGTCGAACGGTATGCGCCCGTTGGCCATGGCCGCCACCCGGCCGAAATGCGCGGCCATCACGGTCAAGGCCGCCTTGCGGTACTTGATCGCGTCCTCCGGTTTGGCGAACTGGGCCTGGGCCGGTGCAGCGAGGGTGATTGCGGCGACGGCGAGCACGAACGAGGCAAGAATTTTCATGAGGACTCCTGGGACTGGGGGGGGGTTGAACAATTGGAAACAACAAATGACTTGCGACCGATAGACCGCAAGGGTCACAAAAAGTTCTATCGCAGTAGGGTTATTCGGGAATACCCTGGGTACACAGCGCAACCGGAATTCACGCATTCGCGAACACCATCGCTTCTTCGTACATCCGGTCCAGGTCACCGAGCGAGGCAATCACCGCGTCCAGGTCGCCGCCCAGGCGTTGCTGAATGAACAGGGGGAGTTCTTCCACCTCGGGATTGCCGCCAGCGCCGAACTTGAGCTTCTTGCTGATCTGGTTGGCCGCGAACACACAGGCGATCATCTCCGTGTCGCGCAGGTCTTCGCCGTGCTGGTGGCGAATGGTCTCCACCAGCGGCGCCGGAAAACGCCATTTTTCGACCAGCATGCCGCCCACCACCGCATGGTCGGTGCCGATGACCTCGCGCAAGGTCTGGTACAGCGAGACCTCGCCCCATTCGCTCATCATCAGAGCTTCGCGGAACTCCCTGGGCATGAACTGGGCAAACACCACCTTGCCGAAGTCATGCAGCAGCCCGGCAATGAAACAGTCGTTCGGGTCGACGTCGCCGACCCGTGGCGCCAGCAACTTGGCAATGTTGGCGGTGGTCAA
>JBBRVD010000248.1:0-4704 GCA_038247175.1 Burkholderiales bacterium
CATCGGTCTTGAGGAACTTGCGCCGGGCCGGTGTGCTGAAGAAAAGCTCCTTGACCTCGACGGTGGTGCCGGTGGCGCGCGCCGTCGGGCGCAGTTCGCCGGTGCGCCCGTCCAATGCAAATGCACTGTCGGCGCCGTCGGCGCGAGAGGCGATCACGCACTCGGCGATCGCATTGATGGCCGCCAGCGCCTCGCCGCGAAAACCGAAGCTGCCCACCGACTCGAGATCCTGCAGATTGCAGATCTTGCTGGTCGCATGGCGCTTGAACGCCATCGGCAACTCATCGCGCTCGATGCCCATGCCATCGTCTTCCACCGCAATCAGGCGGACACCGCCGGACAGCAGTCGCACGGTGATGTTGCGCGCGCCGGCATCCAGCGCGTTGTCGACCAGTTCGCGCACCACCGAGGCCGGTCGCTCGACCACCTCTCCGGCGGCGATCTGGCTGATCAGTTCATCGGGCAGTTCACGGATGGCGCGGCGCGGCGTGGAGAAATGGACAGCGGTCACCGGGTTATTTTAGGCCGTGCCCGGGCAGCGGCCATAATCGCATCCCATGGAACTTGCCGCATTCCTCCTCGATTTCATCCTGCACGTCGACCGTTATCTGGAAACCTTCGTGCAGAACTACGGCGCCTGGGTCTATGCGCTGCTGTTCCTGATCATTTTCGTCGAGACCGGTGTGGTGGTGATGCCGTTCCTGCCCGGCGATTCGTTGTTGTTCGTGGTAGGCGCGATGTGTGGGGCCGGCTTGATGGATTACCCGACCATCATGGGTTTGCTGGTGGTGGCCGCCATTCTGGGTGACCAGTGCAATTACAGTATCGGCCGTTATTTCGGCCCCAAGGTGTTTCAGTGGGAGAACTCGCGCTTCTTCAACAAGCGTGCGTTTGACCAGGCACATGCGTTTTACGAAAAATACGGCGGTGTGACCATCATCGCTGCGCGCTTCCTGCCCTTCCTGCGGACCTTTGCGCCGTTCGTGGCCGGGGTGGCTTTCATGAACCGTTCCAAGTTCACGCTGTTCAACGTCGTCGGTGCCTTGTTATGGGTCGTGGGCATCGTGACCATCGGTTATTTTTTCGGCAACATCCCGCTGGTCAAGACCAACATGGACAAGGTGATCTGGGCGTTGATCCTTGTCCCGGGTCTGTTCGTGTTGTTCGGTGCCTGGCGCGCGCGCCGTAACGCATCCCGCCAGTCGGCTACCGGACTGGGCTAGGACGAACCGTTCCTGCCAACCGCCCGTCTGCACTCAAACCTGCACGCCCGGCCACCATCTTTCGACAGCAAGGCGCTTGTCGCCGACGGCACGTCATCCCAGCGCATGCCGATCAGCGCGGCGAATCGTGATCTCGGGCGCCTGCAGCGGTTCATGACGCTTGCGGCGGCGTATGTCGCACGAAGTCCACGGGTATGCCGTTCGGGTCCAGCACTGCGAAATGGCGATCGCCCCACGGCTCATCCAACGGCTCGAACGCAATCGCGATGCCGTTCGCCCGGGCCTTGTCAAAAGCCTCATCCACGTCGTCCACCTCGATCGTCAGCCACAGGCCGTGGCCGGAATACGCACGGTGAAACATCGGCTTCTGGAGATCGAGATCGGGCCGCATGAAGGCCAGCTCATGGCCATTCAACTGCAACAACAGATACCAGTCGTTTTCGAAGACCAGCTCAAAGCCGAGCTGTTGGTAAAAGAACTTGGACTCAGCCAGATGTCGCGTGACGATGCCGGGATTCAATTTCATCGATCTACCTCCGTGGTCACGACTTTACGAATCGGCGCCGATTGCGCCTAGTAAAAATGCGACATTCTGGTGTCACGCAGTGGCGAAAGCGCGATTGGCCAGCGCCATGAAGTCGCGTCGCAAGTGCGATTGGTCGGTGAAGCCGAGGTCGGCAGCCAAGGTCGCACGATTGAGCTGACCGTCCCGCAGCTTTGCAACTACCTGCTGGAAGCGAACAACGCGACAGAGCTGCTTGGGCGTGAGGCCGACAGCATCTCGAAACTGCCGTTCAAGTTGCCGCCGGCTGAGGCAGGCATCCTCGACCAACTGCTCCACACGAATGTCACCCGCATGGCGTTGAATGGCCGCCACAACCCGATCGAGCGCTGCAAGCCGAGCCTGTGCACGCCATGCATGCCGCACATGCTGTTCCAACGCAGCCACTTGCGCCTCAACCGAAGCTGCCTCGTACAACTGCGCCAGTAAATCATCGGCGCGCATCTCGCCCAGGCAATCCAACTCATCGTGTCGATCGGTCAGGCTACTGGCTTTGGCGTCGATCAGGCCGTGCAGACGCGCCGGGCGCAGGCGCATGCCCAGATAGACGGTGCCCGGTTGCGTGGCAAACAATCTGCCATGCGTCGCTGTGCCGAAGGCCAGCATCCGACCTCGCGTCTCACCGAGGGCGAATACGACCTCTACGCAACCATCTGGCAGTACCTCGAACGGGTCGTCCGAGGTGGAGGTGGGCACGTCGTCACACAACCAGAAGCGGTCGATGATGCTGCGCAGAGGTGGAGAAGGTCGAATTTCCCGAAACACGTGTGATAGCGCTGCTCCGTATCGCGCTCCGGGGTTGTGGCGCTAACCAGGGGTTGGGCGCGAAATAACGCCTCTGACGAGCTGACCGACAAAATTCTACGCCCGACCGACGTGTGCCGCAACAGGAAGCCCACACCAGCCAGTCCACCGGCGGCGCCGATATTTCGCCGGACCCCTTTGAACCGGTCCTCGATGACGCCAAAGTCGAGGCGTGGCAGCTCGAACCCAACGCGGTGGGGTGCAGTGTGGCCTGGATGCCCTCGATGAACAAGCGTTGCAGCGTCGCTCAAGGATTGCAATACGAGCAGTGCGCAGGCTCTGCTGCAGCGCGGTCTTTCCTCGTCTTCATGGATGTGTACCGGCAACAAAGGCAACTCCACACTTCATCGCGATAACTGGAGGTTGGTAAGCCACAGGCCGAGCATGGAAGTCCTGGCAGTCTCTCGGTCACCCAGTAGCCTGGGCTTTTGCGTTGCGGGCAACAGGACTGGATGCGCTGAAACAGATCGCGCGCGGCCTGTTCGATGGTTTTCATGCGACTTGGATTGGCGAAAGCCCGAAGGTCCGTCTCGACGAAGACCTGCCGGTTACCGGACTGTCCGAGGCACTCGTCGAAGCAAGCCTTCAGTCGGCCCGAATCTGCGATGCCTTTCTGGATGCGCGGGTCATTCTGGCCGTGGGGACGCATGACCAATCGGTGCGATGGAAAGTCGACGCGGGCCGCGAAGGTTTTGACTTCCTCCCAGTCGCCGCTTTGAAGATGAGCGCTGCGGCCAGCGCCCTGGGCCATGCCCACCACCGCAATGCCCAGGGTGTCATCCAACCAGACCAGCAGTTCCACATTCCACGGAAACATTGCGCTGAAGGGGTCAGGGCCAAAGCGGCCTTCACTGGCCAGGCCCAGCTGCAGCCCCGACAACTCCATGCCTTTGCGGGCTTTGCGCCGCGCAGCATCGAGTTGGCTACCGGGTCGGGGCACATCTCGGGTGAAGGTGCCGAGTTGGTCAGTATCAAACCGGGTGACATGCTCGATGACACAGCCCAGACCCGGCTCCAGAACCGGCGCGACGACTTGTTCCTTGCCGTGCTGGGTCAGAAAGGCGACCTTGCGGCCTGCATAAAGCGACCGACTGGACATCAGATCGGCTCCGCACGCACGGGTCTCGCCATTGAGCCAGTTCCTGGCAGAACCACGCGCGTTACCGCGCAGAACGGCTCGCGCGGCCATGCATCCGGCCCAGCCCGCGCCAACCGGACAAGGTCATGAAGGGCGGCGGACCCGCGGTGAGTCAATGGCTCGCTTCGATTGCTTGCCACGCACCGCCGGGGCGATAGCGCGAGACCGTCGTGCCTGCGGGCTCGATGTGGAACAGGTGGAGCCACTCGTTGTCGGTGAGCTGCTTGACGACGGCATGTTTGCCGATGATGTTGTCGATCTCCTGGCGCGGCGCCTCGATGAACACCGACAGCCGCAAGGGCGTGTGCACGAACTGCTCGCCGTCGTGGATGGACTGCAGGGGCAGGCCGATGCGCAGGTCGCCGCCGTTACCCTCAAATACCCCGACGTCGCCGCCCACCACGTTGTGCAGCACCTTGTCGCCGCTGCCATAGAGCTTGTTGTCCACCGTCGAGGCGTAGTACTGCATGTTGATCCAGTTGGTGACGACCATCGGCGCCGTCATGATCAGCTCCAGCACGCCGAAGCCGTCGTCCTCGGCGTGCCGATACTCGTGGAGAAACGAGCGGCCCTGTAGGTTCACGTGACGGCAGCGCTCACGGGGCGCCACGATGAAAGCGGCGTTGTTGGCGAGTCCCCACTCCGCGCGAACCTGGGCCCAGTCCGTCGTGCGCGCGCGAATGGCTCGGTGAAGCTGCTCGGGCGCGACGTCGGCGAGCTCGAGCATGCCCGCGCGTTCGGTCCGGGTCCGGTCCCCGGCCGCTTCGAGCCACGAGACGAGGGTGGCGACGTCCTCGCGGTGCGACGGTGGCAGTTGATCCAGGTCGAACAAGGCGACCTCGTCTGACGTCGTGTTGTGGAGCGCGCCAACGAACCAGGTGCTACTGGGTATGTCAATGCCGCGCTGTGAGAGGCCCTTTCGTACACCCGGCTCGTTGAGCAAGGCGGCGGCCACACGCGCATTGACCTCACCGCTC
>JBBRVD010000249.1:0-4697 GCA_038247175.1 Burkholderiales bacterium
GGCCAGCAGGCGGCACAGCCGGGCCTGCATCGCAACCGGAAGCTGTTCGTCGGTGTCGGGGGTCAACAATTCGAAGGCCAATGCCTGCAAAGCATCGCCTGCGAGCAAGGCGGTGGCCTCACCAAAGGCTACATGCACCGTGGGTTTGCCCCGGCGCAGCACGTCGTTGTCCATGCATGGCATGTCGTCGTGCACCAGGGAATACGCGTGGATCAACTCAACCGCACAGGCGGCGCGCAACGCAGCATGAGGATGGCCATCAAGCGCCTCGGACGCGGCCATGACGAGCAGCGGGCGCAGCCTTTTTCCGCCGTCGAGCACGGCATATCGCATGGCCTGGACCAGTTCGGCTGGCGCCCCATGGTCGAGGCCGACCGGCGCGTCCGAAGTGACCCATGCCGACAAGGCTCGCTCGACCTCGCCCAGCCGTTCGTCCATCCAGACCGACAAATCGAGCGCCTGCAACGGCGAAGACAACGGTTTCACTCGGGCATCCATGTCTTGAGGGTTCCGGCGTCAAGGACGCTGATCTGGTTTTCCACTGCCTGCAGCTTGTCGCGGCAGAACTGCAGCAATCGCGCACCGCGTTGGTAGCCACTGAGCAGTTGCTCCAGCGGCATATCACCAGACTCGAGTCGGCTCACCAATTGCTCGAGTTCCTGCAATGCGGCCTCGTAGCTGGCTGGCGTCGCGTCCAGGGAGGAAGTTACGGGGGCCTTGGCCATGATTTTCAATGTTTTGGAAACATGGCATTTTAGGCGCATGGCATCGTCGGCCCGATTCCGGGAGGGAGTCTCACCCGCGCGGATACACGGATACAATAAATTCCTTCCTCGCCGGCCCGACCGGGTTTTCTTGTCACCGCCGTTTGCCGACGCAAATTCGGGTGTCTGCTCCCTGTGGGGAGCATTTAGGTCAGGGCCTCCATGTCTGATTTAAGTCTTCGACTGCAGCAATCCGCCAACCCGTTGCCCGTCAACAGTTATTTTGACGAGGCCGTCTATCGCGCCGAGCAGGAAAAAATCTTCCTGGCCCAGGCCCGTTATGTTGGCCACGTCCGCGCGGTGCCCGAGGTCGGTGATTACTACACCTTGCCTCAAGAGTCCGCCGGACGCGCCCTGGTGCGCACCCCTGGCGGCGTCGATCTGATTTCCAATGTGTGTCGTCACCGGCAGGCGCTGATCCTCAAGGGGCGTGGCAGCCTGGTCACACAGTTGCCCGGCAGCGCTGCCGGCAATCTGGTGTGCCCGCTGCACCGATGGACCTACAGTGGCGGCAATGCCGGCACTCGGGCTGGCACCTTGCTGAGCGCACCGCATTTTGCGCAGGACCCTTGCCTGAATCTGGAGAACTACCCGCTGCAGGATTGGAACGGCCTGCTGTTCGAACCGCCGCGCGCACCTGCCGGGCCCGGCACGCCACGGCGCCCCCAGGTGGCGACAGACCTGGCGCGTCTGGGGCCGATCGCCGAACTGGATTTTTCCTGCCACGTGCTCGATCGCGTGGAACTGCACGAATGCAACTACAACTGGAAGACCTTTGTCGAGGTCTATCTGGAGGACTACCACGTCGGCCCGTTCCACCCTGGACTGGGCAGCTTCGTGGCCTGCGAAGACCTGCGCTGGGAATTTGGCGACAACTATTGTGTGCAGACCGTCGGTGTGGCCAATCGCCTGGGCAAGGCCGGAAGCCCGGTTTACGAGCGCTGGCAGGAATCCCTGCTGCGCTACCGGGATGGGAAACCGCCGAAATTCGGTGCGATCTGGCTCGCCTATTACCCCCACACCGTGGTCGAGTGGTATCCGCATGTGTTGACCGTCTCGACCCTGTACCCGCAGGGTCCGCAGAAGACGCTCAACGTGGTCGAGTTTTACTACCCGGAGGAAATCGCGGCTTTTGAGCGCGAGTTTGTCCAGGCGCAGCAAGCAGCCTACATGGAGACCTGTGTCGAAGATGACGAGATAGCGTTGCGCATGGACGCTGGACGGCGTGCGCTGATACAGCGGGGCGTCAACGAATCGGGCCCTTACCAGAGCCCGATGGAAGACGGCATGCAGCACTTCCACGAGTGGTACCGGGGCGTGATCGGCGCGGACGCGCTGGACAATGACACCATGGGAGACCCCACATGACTGAAGCCCATTTCACCACGCTGATTTCTGCCGACCAGTTACTGGCCCTGATCCAGACTGACCGACCCCTGATGGTGTTCGACTGCAGCTTTGACCTGATGAAGCCGCAGGCGGGCGACCAGCAGTTCGCTGAAGCGCATATTCCCGGCGCCGTACGCGCTGACCTGGACCGCCACCTCAGCGCGGCGCATGGCGCGCCGACCGCTGCCTGCGGTGGGCGACACCCCCTGCCGGCACGCGAAGCATTTGCCGCCTGGCTGGCCAGCGTCGGCTTCGCCGCCAACATGCAGGCGGTGGTATATGACCGCCAGCGCGCCAACTACTGCGGCCGCCTATGGTGGATGCTCAAATGGGTCGGGCATGAAAACGTGGCCGTGCTCGACGGCGGATTGCCCGCCTGGTACGCCGCCGGCGGTATCGTCACCAGCGGCGCGGCCACCGGGCATGCACCGACCCAGTTCATACCGAGCGAGGCGCGCGCCACGCTGGCAAGCGTGCATCAGGTACAAAAAGGACTTGGCCAGCCATTCCAAAGCCTGATTGACGCCCGCGCGGAACCGCGATTCAAGGGGGCCGTGGAACCCATCGATCCGGTTGCCGGCCATATTCCTGGCGCACTGAACCGGCCGTTTGCCAACAACATCGGTGACGACGGCCTGTTCAAGCCCGCCGTCGTGCTCAGGGCCGAACTGCTCGAACTGCTCGATGGCCGCCGCGACCCGGACAGCGTGGTGCATCACTGTGGCAGCGGCGTGAGCGCCGTGCCCAACATCATCGCGATGGAGGTGGCGGGCCTGGGCCGTCAGGCGCTGTTCGCCGGTAGCTGGAGCGAATGGTGCAGCGACCCGGCGCGGCCGGTGGAGAAAGGCTGACGGTCCGCTTCCGCTTCAGCCGCGCGGTTTACGCCGCCGGCGCACGCCGAACACCATGCCCAGGCCAGCCAGCATCATGGCGTAGGTCTCGGGCTCCGGGACCGGCGCAAGAGCCTGGACCGCATTGAATCCGGCCAACTGCTGACCGACATAGGTGCCGACATAGATGGTGCCAAAGTGGCCGTTCGGGTCGCCCGACACCAGTCCGTACGGATCGGTCTCACAGAGATCGTTGCAGACGACCTCACCACTGCCGTCTTCGTTGACGAGGCCGGTGTACTTGTAGAACTCGTAGCGCCGGATGATGGCCTTGTCGTTGCCACCGAGTTCATCGTTTTTCTCCTTGACCTCGTTGACTCCGTCGCCAATACGGTTCGCCGGCGCATTCTGGAGCACGCTCCATTCGATTTCCGTTTCGGTCTCGAAATCGGGATTGCCGTTTGCGCCCCGCAACAAATCCGCCAGGTCGATGTTTTCGCCGATCTTCATCGATGTCTTGGTCATCTTGACCCAATAGGGCTCACCCCATAGCGCCACGAATTCTGGCGCTTCGGCAACGACAGGAGGCAGAGGCGGAGCAACGGCCCGTATCTGCACCTGTACTACCTGAGGTTGCCCCTGGACCAGCGGAGGTTGGGGCGTGAAGCTCACCGATGGCACGCCGGTTTGTTGGTTTACCAATACGCCCGAACCAGCCGAACTTTCCACCAGCCAGCTGTACTTGGTCGCCGCAGGTGTGCCCACGGTCGTGATTCCGAAATGGTCACAGGGGTTGCCCTGCCATCCAGGGTTCGCACCCGGCCAGCAGCTCTCGCCGGGGGTAACGTACACCCCGGAAGGCGTCTTTATGCCGCTTGCGAGATTGCCGCCATACCGGATCGTCACGCCCCCGGCGTGGTCGATCACGTCGACTGAACCAAAACGAACCACCGCCAGCGGATCGCCACCGGCGACCGAACCGAAGCTGCGGTTCTTGCCAAAGATGCTGACCACCTTGGTATGGTCGAACAGGGGATCCTCGATCTCGATCTCAAAGCCCCAGGCGTCCTTGCCGGTGTCATTGACGACATCGAAATTGGCCAGCGACCCAAATACACTGGCATGCGCCACCAATGGTGCGAGCAACCATGGCGCGATGATCACCACGCCAACGGCCGATGGAAGTTTGCGCATCAGAATTTCCCCTTCAAAGCTGTTCTTGAACCCGGCACGACCGAACCATTAACAGTTTTGACCATAAGCCTTAAGACATGCTTAAGGCCATGCTGGCGATCGCCAAAATCTGACATTCATCAATGAATCTCCATTCACAGAGGTGAGGCGAGCACCGCGGCCGCGGCCACGGCCACAGGGTCGACGGCATGCCGGCAGGGCACCATTCACAACGCGCCCTGATCCCGCAACTGTGCGATTTCCGGCGCGCCCAGGCCGAGCTCTGCAAGGATGGCGTCGGTATGCCGGCCAAACGCCGGAACCGCATCCATGCGCGGCAGGTCGCGCGCATCGGCACCCGGTGGCAACAATGCCGGTATGACGCCCGCCTCGGTCTCGACCATAGCCCAGCGCCTTCGCGCAAGCAGTTGCGGATGTGCCCACAGGTCCGCCACCGTGTTGACACGGGCGTTGGCGATGCGCGCAGCATCGAGCCGCCCAGTCACCTGCTCGGCCGTCAACTCGGCAAAACAGGCCTCGA
>JBBRVD010000250.1:0-4662 GCA_038247175.1 Burkholderiales bacterium
CGTCCCGCGTCGATCAAGGGGTCGCTGGCGCTGCAGTCGCCCGTCAAGGGTGCAGCGGCCGTGAACGGTGCGTCGCCGGCTGCTGCCGCAACCGCAGCCACCCGCCTGGTGTTCGACGGCAACGCCTCGGACCGGCAGGCCGCGCTTCAGCTGACGGTGTCGGATGTGCCGCTGGACCTGGCGACCCCCTATGTCGCGCAGTTTCTGACGCCGCAGCTGCGCGGCCAGCTCAATGCCGACATGGCATTGCGCTGGAGTGACCTCGGACTGCAGCTGTCGGTGCCATCCATGACGCTGGACCGTGTTGCGATGGTGCATGATGGCAAAGCGAAACAACCCGACCTGCCCCAGGTGCAGCGTGTCGCCGTGTCCGCCGCAACCGTGGACCTGGCCCGGCGCACGCTGGCGATCGAGCGGCTCGAGGTGACGCAACCCCAGCTGGCAGTGACTCGGGACGCCGACCGGCGCTGGATGTTCGAGTCCTGGTTGACCTCTGCCAGCGTGGGCAACGACCGGCGCCTACCCGGTGCAGGCGCCGCCGCCCAGGCTGCGTGGACTGGGCGATTGGCGCAGCTGCAGGTGCAGGGCGGTATCGTGTCGTTTGATGACCGCGCGCAGGCCAAGCCGGTGCAATTGGCGGCGACGGCCCTGCAACTGGATTTGCGCAACATCGTGCTGGACGGCAGTCAGCCGATGGTCACCCGGTTGTCAGCCCGGGTCGCGGCCGGCAAAAGCCAGCCGGGCACGGTCGACTACCGTGGCAGCGTTCAGCTCGAGCCGCTGCAGACCCAGGGCAGGCTGCAGGTGGCGCAATGGCCCCTGCATGCGCTGGAGCCTTATTTTGGCGCCGGTCTGAATGTCGAGATACTGCGGGCCGATGCGGGCTTCAATGGCGATGTGGCGTTCGCCGCCACACCGCGCGGACCGCGTCTGAGCCTCAAGGGCGACACCGTGCTGGAGGACTTTCGGGCCAACAGTTTTGCCGCTGGCGGCGGCGAGGCTGCTTTGGCGCAGGAACTGCTCAACTGGAAGGCGCTGGGGTTGCGGGGTGTCGACCTGTCGCTGGCCCCCGGCCAACCGCTGCGCCTGTCGGTTCGAGAGACCACCTTGAGCGACTTCTTTGCACGGGTGATCGTGCATGAGACGGGCCGGATCAACCTGCAGGACCTGGTCCGCGGCGAAGCGCCGTCCGCGCCGTCCGCGCCTGCCGGTGGGCCGCTGGCAGGCGGCGTGGCAGTTGCGGCGACCTCCAGCCGCAGCGGCGCGCAATCGGCGCCCCCCGGTGCCGTGGCTGGCGCGAATGCGCTGGCGCCGCAAATCCGGATCGGACCGATCAGCCTGGTGCAAGGCCGGGTCTATTTCTCGGATCGGTTCGTCAAGCCCAACTACTCCGCCAATCTCAGCGAGCTGACCGGCAAGCTCAGTGCCTTTTCCTCGGCGTCCGCGCAGGACCAGGCTGCCATGGCCGACCTGGAGTTGCGTGGGCGGGCGGAAGGTACGGCATCGCTGGAGATCGTGGGCAAGCTCAATCCGCTGGTGGAGCCCCTGGCGCTGGACATCAAGGGCGTGGTGCGGGACCTGGAGTTGCCACCGCTGTCGCCTTACGCGATCAAATACGCCGGCCATGGCATCGAGCGGGGCAAACTCAGTGTCGATGTGGCCTACCAGGTCTTGCCCAACGGCCAGCTCACCGCGAGCAACCAGGTGGTGTTGAACCAGCTCGCATTCGGCGACAAGGTCGATGGCGCGCCCAACAGCCTGCCGGTCAAGCTGGCGGTCGCATTGCTGGCCGACCGCAATGGGGTGATCGACATCAACCTGCCGATCAGCGGTTCACTGAACGACCCGCAGTTTCGACTGGGACCGGTGATTGTCAAGGTGATCGTCAACCTGATCGGCAAGGCACTGACAGCGCCATTCACCTTGCTGGCCAGCGCGTTCGGTAGCAGCAGTGATGAACTCAGTCAGGTCGCGTTTGCCCCGGGTTCCGACCGACTGCTGCCGCAGGCCCGCGGTACGCTGGACAAGGTCGCCCAGGCGCTGACGCAACGGCCCGCGCTCAAGATGACGGTGGTTGGCACGGCAAACCTGGAAGTCGAACGGGAGGCTTTCAAGCGCTTGCGCCTGCAGGCGCTGTTGCAGGCGGAAAAGCGCCGGGCGCAAGTCACCGCGGGGCAGGTACCGACGGCGTCCGACACTGCGCCAGCCGAATCGCTCCCCGATCCGGCGCAGGCGGCGCAGGCGTCGGAGTTGCTCCAGCAACTGTTTGCGCGCTCCGAGATCACCAAGCCGCGCGACCTGGCGGGCAAAGCCCTGGCACTCGCGCCGCCGGACATGGAGGCCCTGCTGCTCGCCAACATTCCTGTCGACGCGCAATCCATGCGCGACCTGGCATTGCGCCGCAGCGTCGCCGTCAAGGACTATCTGGCGAGCCGGCAACTGCCCGTCGAGCGCCTGTTTCTGGGAGCCGCCAGGTTGCCGGAACCCGATGCCGCATGGACGCCGCGGGCCGAACTCAAGCTCGGTACCAACTGACTTTGCGACGTTGTGTCCGCGCGCCGACGGTTTTCGGGGCGAAAATACCGGTTTTCCGCATGCGGCCACCTGTTTTGAATCGATCGTCACGATGACCTCCAGCCCCAAGAACGCAGATATCCAGAAACTCGACGCATGGACCGACGGCGCCTTCAGCGCGCCGACCTCGGGCGAACGCTCCACCCGCATCCGGTCGTGGTTGTCGCAGGACCCCGGACACGAGCAACTGCAGGAGGTTTTTCGCGAACTGGCTGCGCGCGACAAGGGCGCGGCCCGGCCGATCCGCGAGCGGCTGGACGAGATCCGGCGCGCCAAGGACCAGGAGCAGGTGGCAGCAGCCTGGGCCGCCAAGGCCGAGGCCTTGCTGGCCCAGCCCAAGCTCAACATCGCCGACGCGCTGGCCTGGCAGCGCGATGCGGCCAAGGCCGGCGCGCCGCTCAGCAAGGAGCCGCTGCTCGCGCTCAAGGCGCAACTGGCCGAACGGGTGCGGGTGATCGAGGACCTGCAGCACACGGTGCAGGTGCAGCGCGAGGCGGCGGTGCTGCTGGCCCAGCGCATCGAGGTGTTGTCGACCAAACCCTGGAGCGCGGCGCAGGCGGTGTGGGATGGGCTGCGGGAAGACGTGGCGCATTGGCAGCAGCAGGCCGCGGCGCTGGAGGCCGATGCCAACTGGAACAGCGTCGACCTGAAATTCCCGCCCTTGCTGCAGGCATCGCGCGGGCAACTGCTGGTGGTCTGGGACGCTTTCCAGGGCGCACTGGCGCAGGCGATAGCCGCATCGCAGGATACGCAGGCGCCGTTGCCGCCGGTGCCGGTGTGGGCCGACGAACTGCGCAGTGCGCGTGGCCTGCCGGCGCAGCCGGTGGCCAAGGCGGCCAAACCGCGGATCGATCCGGAGTTGCGCCAGCAGGCCAACGCGGCGGTGGGCCAGGTACTGGCGACGCTGGAGAGTGAAATGGCGCAAGGCCACGGCAAGGCCAGCGCCGGCGTGGCCGCGGCGCTGCGCCAGGCGCTCAAGGAGCACGGCCGGGCGATCGACGACGCGCTGGAGCATCAGGCGCATACGGCACTGGCAGCGGCCAGCGAACTCGAGGGCTGGCAACGCTGGCGCGCAGACCAGTTGCGCCGCGAATTGGTCGCTGCCGCTGAAGCTTTGCTGAGCCGTCCGGCCGGGCAGGCGATGGGCGGGCGCAAGATGCAGGAGTCGCTGCGCAAGCTGCGTGAACAATGGAAGCAGACCGACCAGGGCGGCGTGCCCAACCACGCGTTGTGGAAGCGTTTCGACGAAGCCTGCAACGAGGCCCACAAGGTGGTCGAGGCCTGGATCGAAAAGGTCAAGGCGGATGCGGCTCAGCATCGCGCGCAGCGCCTGGCCCTGATCGAGGAAGTCCGTGCCTGGGCAGCCGACAACACGACCGCTCGCGACGATGACTGGCGCGGCTTTGCCCGCATCCTGCACCAGTTCCGCGACCGCTGGCGCGACGCCGGACATGTCGGCGAAAAGATGTTTGCCGAGTTGCAGCCGCATTGGATGGCCGCGATCAGCCAGGCATCCGCACCGCTCGATGGGCTCCAGCAGGCCAGCGTGTTGCGACGCCAGGCGATGATCGAAGAGGCCAGGATGCTCGGCGAGGCGCCGATGCTGCGGGTCGACGCGGTCAAGGCCCTGCAGCAGCGCTGGCAGGGTGAAGCCCAGTCGGTGCCGATAGACCGGCGGCAGGAGCAGAAGTTGTGGGACACGTTCCGCAAGCCAATCGATGACGCCTTCGAGCGCAAGTCGACCCAAAGGCAGCAGGAAGAGTCGGCCCTGGGTGAGCACGACCGCCGGGTGCTGGAGGCGTCCAAGGCGCTGGAAGCGGCCAATCAATCGGGCGACGCACAGCAAATTCGAGCTGCCGTGGCCGGCTTGGAGGCTGCGCTGCGCGGCCAGGCACAGGCGCGTGACGCAGCCGGTGCGGCGCCGGCCCGGGCTGCGTCCGGTACGGGTGCCGCTGCCGCTGGCCAAGGCGATACTGGCGCCACCGCACCTGCGACGGAAGACCTCAGCGCCGCGGATGCGGCTTTGGCCGAGCAAGGCGGCCCGTCCGCCGAAGCGCAGCCTAACGCCGCAACGAAGCAGGCCGATCC
>JBBRVD010000251.1:0-4661 GCA_038247175.1 Burkholderiales bacterium
CCAGCCGGAGCTGTCGGTGCGCGGCTGGGAGCGTGCCCTCGATGCCCAGCGCCGGATCGTGGGCGCGGTGCGGGGTATTGCGCATTGCGACACGACCAGTGCAATGATTGCCATCGTCTCGCACGGTGCGGTCGGTACCTTGCTGTATTGCCATCTGGCTGGAGAGCCGATCGATCGCCGCCGGGATCAGCCAGCCAATGGGGGTGGCAATTTTTTCCTGTTCACGATGGAGCCGCCACAGGCCAGCGGCTGGTGGCAGGCGATCGACCGGGTCAGCGTGCAGTCGTCTGGCGCGCGAGCCTTCGAACAGCCGAACAGCCGAACAGCCCAACAGCCCAACAGCCCAACAGCTGGATAGCCGGTTAGCCGGATAGCCGGTTACGCGACGAGGACCTGACGGGCGCTGGTAGGATGTCAGAGGCATCGGTTGGCGGTCGGGTGACGCCGCTCCGGCAAGCCCGGCCCGGTGTCCAGGCCGGTGTCCAGGCCGGTGTCCGGGCCGGTGTCCGGGCCGGTGTCCGGGCCAGTTGACGGCCGACGAATTTTTTCGCGAGACGATTCATTGAATTCAGCATCCCTATCCGATCCATTGGACCACCGGGCGGTCTTTGAAGGCATCACCGGTGTGCGCGCCTGCGTCGACATCGGCGGCACCAAGGTGGCGGTCAGCGTCGCCGATGCGCGCGGGTTGCGCGGGCGTGTCAGCGAGCCAACCGCCACCCACGGCGGCAACGACGCACTGGCCGTACAGGTGCTGCGGCTCATCGACGAGAGTTGCACCCAGGCCGGCGTGTCGACCGAGGATATCCACGCGGTAGGTGTCTCTGCCTGCGGCCCGTTCGTGATCCGGGATGGCTGCGTCGAACTGGCTGCGCCCAACATCTGTGGTGGTCTGGCGGGCGCCGCGCGCGGATTGCCCAACGACTGGACCAGCGCCATACTCGAGGCGCCGCTGCGCGCGGCTTTCCCGTCCGTGCAGGTGACCAACGATGCGATCGCAGCCCTCTGGGCGGAGCGTCGCTGGGGTGCGCTGCGAGGACTCGATCATTGCGCCTACGTGACCTGGAGTACCGGTATCGGCGTGGGCCTGTGCGTCGATGGCCATGTGCTGCGCGGCAAGAACGGCAACGCCGGCCATGCCGGTCATATGTTCGTCGACGACAACGACGACGCCTTGTGTGGCTGCGGCAATATCGGCGATGTCGAGGGCCAGGTGGCGGGCAATGCCTTGGCGCGGCGCTTTGCGTCCCGCGGTTTTGCCGATGCCGCCGCACTGCTGCTGGCGGCCAAGGCCGGCGATCCGCAGGCCACGGCCCTCGTCGATGCCGTCTGCCGGGTCATGGGCCGCATGTTGTACAACCTGGTCGCCACGCTGGACCTGCAGCGCATCAGCATGGGCGGCAGCGTGTTCTGGCACCACCGCGATTTCCTGCTGCCCCGGCTGCAGGCGCATGTCAGCGGCAGGTTGCCGGCGCTGACCGACAGTGTGGGGTTGGTCGAGGCCGGCCTGGGCGACAAACTGGGCGACTACGCCGCACTGGCGCTGGTGGCCTGAACCCCCGTCCGGCTTGCCGGGCCAGCGTCACAACGCGACCCAGGCGCCGGTTTTCTCCGAGGCGAACAAGGCGTCGATGACCCGCATGTTGGCCACGGCATCGTCAATGCCCCAGGGCAATGGCGTCTGCGTGCGGATCGCCCTTGAAAACGCATCGCCCTGCAAAGCGTACTGGTCGCAGGCGGGGATCGTGCTGACCGTGATGCCGCTGCCGTCCAGTGCCGAGCCGTTGTCGGCCAGCACTTCGGTACTCTTGCCGGCGGCAGGATTGAACGGGATGCGCACCTCGATGCGTTTGAGGTCGCCGACCACCTGCACCCGTTGGTGGGGCACGCACTGGGTCGACGCGGTGAACGTCAGCTGCCGGCCGGCGCCGAAGTCCAGCAGCGCGCTGATGGTGCGGTCGGTGCCGAACTGCGGGTCGCGGTCGATCAGCGCGATCGCGCGCTGCGGCCCGCAGCCGAACAGATAGCGCGCGGTGACGACGGCGTAACAGCCGATGTCGTACAGGGCGCCGCCGCCCTGGTCCAGGTGGTTGCGGATGTTGTCCGGATTCTGATTGTTGTAGGAGAACCAGGTCTGGATCGCGCGCACCGTGCCCAGTTCGCCGGCGCGCATCCGGGCGCGTACCTGTTCCCACTGGGGATGGAAGCGCACCATGAAGGCCTCCATGATGTGGACCCGCGATGCGACTTCGCGCAGTTGCTCAGCCTGTTGCGCGTCGAGCGCCAGCGGCTTTTCGCACAACACATGTTTGCCGGCACGCGCGGCCAGCAGCGTCAGCGGCACGTGCAGGTCGTTGGGTAGCGGGTTGTAGATGGCCTCGATCTGCGGGTCGGCCAGCAGGGCCTCGTAGCTGCCGCAGGCCAGCGGTATGTTCAGGTCCGCAGCGGTCGCCTGTGCGCGCTCCAGCGACCGCGACGCAATGGCGCGGATTTCGCAGTGTTGCGACGCCTGCATCGCAGGTATCGCCTTTTCCCGTGCGATCTTGGCGCAACCCAGCACGCCCCAGACGACTTTCTTCATGTCCACTCCTTGTTGGTGCGGGAACCGGCGCCGGACAAACCTGACCCTGCCGGGTCGCAGTGCGCAGCGTCTGCGCATAGCGTTGATTGTGCGCAGATCGTCCTGCAGGGGCCAGGCTCTCAACCCCAGGGGTGTTTGCCGCGCTGCGATTCAAGCCGGTAGACGGCCTGTTGCATGTCGCCCAGCGGCTGGCCGTGCTGTGCCAGTGCCTGCTGCAGGCGGTCGGCGCCGCGCTGCACGGCATCCGGCGAAATGCCCTCGAGCAGCAGGACCCAGCGCGCAATCTGTGTCTCCTGGTTGCGCGCCTTTTTCTCTTCCGTCTCGATCCGGCTGCCGCTGTCGTCGGCCCGGCACAGGTGTACGCCGACGATGCCCGGTGCATCGACCAGTGGCGGCAGGATCTGCTGGCGCAGCAGCGTTGCGACGGCATCGGCAGCCGCGTCCGCGACGTCGAAACGCAGCGTCAACAGGCTGCCGCCCTGGCCCACGCCAGCGCTGTACAGCACCCGGCAGATCGCACGGGTGACATTGCGAAACGACAGCACCAGCTCGCGCGTCCACGGGGTCGGCGCGTTCAGACGGTTCAGATAGTCCTGGCCCGACAACACTTCGGGACTGTCGGCCTCATAGAGGTTGAAATATTCTGGCGTGCCGCTGTGGGCGATATAGCGCCGCCCGCGCCGAAAACCCGGAATGCCGACCCGCTCGGGCATGTGTTCCTGGTTGTGCCAGGCGTAGAACGCGTCCTTGGCCTGCGGCAGCAGGTCGTGCCAGATGGTGACGGCGCCGTGTCCATACAGACTCATCCCGGTCTCCTTGTGGTGGGGCCTGGCGCAGGCTGGCGCGCGATGGGGCGGGCGCGGCGCATCATGCGGTTCGAGGCAGTGGCAAATTGTCGTGTGGCCACACCAGCGCCAGGGTGCCAGCCGCCTGCTGCAGCAGCGCATGGAACTCAGCGTCGCGCTGCGGACCCATGCGCACCAGCGGGCCGGCAATACTCATGCTGCCCAGTACCCGCTGGTCGTGCTGCGCCCGCACGACGACGGCGATCGCCTTGACGCCGGGTTCGGCCTCCTCGATGGCCAGGCCGTAACCGCGGCTGCGGCTGGTGGCCAGGTCGCGCAGCAGGGCTTCACCGTTTTGCAACGCGCGTGGGCCCAGCAGTTGGCCCGTACGGGGGGACATTCCGAATCCGTTGTCCTTGGCGATGCGCAGCGCCGTGGCGTCGTCCAGCGTGGAGAGCCAGATCTTTCCGTTGGCCGTGGTGTGCAGGGTCAGCTGGCCATTGAGCGTTGGCTGGTACATCAGGCCGGTGGGGGCGCCTTGCGACGAGGCCAGCCAGTGCAAGGCGTTGTCCTGCAGCACGGTGAGCCGCACCAGTTCGCGGCAACGCTTGGCGACCTCGTCCAGGATCGGCTGGGCGACGCCCGGCAGGCCGGTCGCACGCAGGTACTGCTGCCCGAGCAAGGCCAGCTTGAGCGTGAGCCGGTAACGCTCGGTGTCGTGGTCCTGCTCGACCCAGCCCATGCTTTGCAACTCAGCCAGCAGCCGGTGCACGGCCCCTTTGGGCTGTTCGAGCGCCACCGCGATATCGGACAGGCGGCGCCATTGCGAGTCGATCGACAGCAACTCGAGCACCTCCAGGCAGCGGTTCAGAAGGCCCTGGACGAATCTCATGGTCGCAGGGTCGGGGCTGGGCAGCAACCTGCTGCTGTTCCGGTGCGCGTGCTGGTCATATGCCCACCGATTGTAATGGAACACCGTTCCATTAATATGCTAGTATCTGGCGCAAGGTTGCTCCCATGCAAAACGAACCCATGCCAAACTATCCGGGCCCGCTGCGCCTCGACGCGGCGCGGTCGTTGCTGGGTCTGGTCGAACTGTCCGACGCTGCCTTCACCCGTGACGGCCCGCGTGCCGACGTCGAGTACCGCGATCTGGGGCTGACGGCCAGCACGCAGGGCCGTATCGGCGCCCGCCACATCCGGGCCATCGCACCCTTCGGCCAGGAGACCGGCTGGCACTGGCACGACATGACCGGTCATTTCAATTACGTGTTGCGCGGCTGGATCCGGTTTCG
>JBBRVD010000252.1:0-4561 GCA_038247175.1 Burkholderiales bacterium
GCTTCGACCTTATGTGCCCCTTCTGCTGCCAGCAGGTTCATTACGGTGTCGAACAGCGTGCTCTGGCGCAGCGGCTTGGCCAATGTGGCTTTGAACAGGTCGCCGGCCTCGGCTGCGGCCTCGCGCCGGCCCAGGCTGGTGAACAGCACCAGCGGCAGCGCCTGGTGCTTTTCGTGGATGCGCCGCCCCAGCTCCACCCCGTCCATCTGCGGCATGTGCATGTCGATGACGGCCAAGTCGAACTTCTCCCCCGCCTGAAGCCAGTCCAGCGCCTGAGCTGGAAACTCGGTGTCCTTCGGAACCATGCCCCAACGCGCTGTTTGCAGGCTCAGGATCTTGCGGTTGGTGGCGTTGTCATCCACCACCAGGATGCGTTTGCCCGCCAGCGCTGGCTGCTCGCCCAGGAAGCTGCGCCGAGTGTTCTCGGGCATCTCGGCTTTTGGCGCGCGGATGGTAAAGCGGAAAGTGGAACCCATCCCCGGCCCCTCACTCTCCACCCACATCGTGCCGCCCATGATCTCGCAGAGCCGCTTGCTGATCGCCAGCCCCAACCCGGTGCCACCGTATTTGCGCGTGGTGGTGGAGTCAGCCTGGCTGAAGCTCTGGAATAGCTTGGCCTGGCCGGCTTCCGACAGGCCGATGCCGGTGTCGCGCACGGCAAATTCAAGCATGTCAAATTCCGATCGGCCCCGTTCGCCCTGAGCCCCACTCCGTTCGCTCTGAGCTTGTCGAAGGGCCTCCCCTGAGCTTGTCGAAGGGGCTTCGACAGGCTCAGCCCGAACGGACGAGGAAAGCTCAGCCCAAACCGGGTGGGTCTCTGCCCGAACGGTTGGGGCAACACTCACCGTCAGCACCACTTCACCCTTCTCCGTGAACTTCACCGAGTTGGACAGCAGGTTCAGCAGGATCTGGCGAAGCCGCGTCACGTCCCCGTTGATGGCGATCGGCACATCTCCTTCAAACTGGTAAGCGATCTCCAGCTTCTTTTCTGCCGCCCTCCCCGCAATCAGGTCCAGCGCCGACTCGACACATTCGCGCACATCGAACGGATGCGCCTCCACGTCCATCTTGCCGGCCTCGATCTTGGAAAAGTCCAGGATGTCGTTGATGATGGTCAGCAGCGCATCACCCGAGTCGCGGATGGTGCCGGCAAAGTCGCGCTGCTCGGCATTGAGAGGCGTGTCGAGCAGCAGACCGCTCATGCCGATCACCGCATTCATCGGCGTGCGGATCTCGTGACTCATCGTGGCCAGGAAGCTGCTCTTGGCGGCGTTGGCCGACTCAGCTGCAGCGCGGGCCTCCCGGGCTTCGTTGAACAGCCGTGCATTCTGGATCGCGACCACCGCCTGGTCGGCGAAGGTCTCCAGCATGCTGCACTCCTTTGCCGTGAAAGGCCGCATGTCAAAACGTGCCGCGTTGACCGCCCCGATGCCTCTGCCCTGCCAGATCATCGGCGCCTGGGCCAAGGCGTAGTTACGCCCGATTGCCTGTGCAAGCTTGCGCAGCCCCTCGGGCGTGTCCGCACCATTCAATACATCGCTGTAGCTGAGCACCTTGCCATCGCTGATCGCTTTCGCCGTTGCGGATCCTTCTGCGGAGATGGGAAACTTTGACTTGATAAAGGTCGCCAGATCGCCTTGCGTGGCGGCGCAATGGATCAAGCCGTCTTCGCCAACAACGAAGACACCCCGGATATCGGCATCGAACAAATCGTCGGCGCATTGCAAAATGCGGTCAAACACCGGCTGCGGATCGGCCATGGACCCGCTGATGACATCGAGCACGGCAGCCGAAGCAGTCTGCTGCTCCAGCGCTTCCTGGGTCTCGTTGAACATGCGCGCGTTCTGGATCGCGATCACCGCTTGGTCCGTAAAGGTCTTGAGCAGCGCCACCTCCTTGTCACTGAAACGCTCATCGGCTTCGCGCGCAACATGAAACGCGCCAATGCCACGCCCCTCCCACATCATCGGCGCCACCAGCACCGAGAAGTTGCCGATGCGCGAGGCAGCAAGGCGCAGCGACTCGGGCGCCTCGGCGTTATTGGCGATGTCGCCGAAAAACATGGCCCTGCGCTGCGCGAACGCCAATGCCATGGGCTGATGCGACAGTGGCTGCGGAAACGTGGCCCGAACCGCCGCCATGGCAACTTCGCCAACAGGACTTCTATCCCGGCCGGCGGCCATATGCACCTGGTCGTCGTCGCCGCGCAGGAAGATCGCCATGCGCTTGAAAGCGGTGACCTTCTCGCAACTGTCCATGATGCGTTCGAACACCGGCGCGGTATCGGCCACCGAACTGCTGATCACTGACAACACGGCGGCCGACGCCTCCTGCTGTTCCAGCGCCTCGCGCGTCTCCTTGAACAGGCGCACGTTCTCGATCGCAATCACCGCCTGGTCTGCAAAGCCCTGCATGGCCGCGATCTCACGATCGCTGAACGCCCGGATCACCTTGCGCACGACGGCCAGCGTGCCAATGCAGCTGCCGCCGCGCAGCAATGGCACCATCAAGGAAGACCGTATGCCGACCCGTTCATACAAGCCCTTCTCATGGCCCTCCAACTCGATGACGGTCCAATCGGGCAGATGCAGGATCTGACCAGTGGCGAACACCCTGCTCGGGAAATTGCCCGCATCGTCCAGCGGTACGCGGGTCGGCGGCGTCCCATCGTCCTTGCGAGGCTCGCCGTCTGCCCGAGCCGCCACCCAGTACGCTTCGTCGTCCCTTTGCATCACCACGGCAAACGCGCAGTCGAGCAACTTGTAGGTGGTGTCGGCGATGGCATCGAAAACCGGCTGCACATCGTCGGGCGACTGGCTGATGATGCGCAGTACGTCGGCACTGGCGGTCTGCTGCTCCAGCGCTTCCTGGGTCTCGTTGAACAGCCGCACGTTCTCGATCGCGATCACGGCCTGATCGCGGAACGATTCGGCAATCGCGATCTTGTTCGGACTGAAGGCATTGGGTCGACTTGACGCGAAAGCCAGCAGCCCGATGCATGTCGCGCCGCGCATCAGCGGCAGGTACAGCGCCGACTCGATGCCGAACTTCTCCCGAATTCCACGCTCATGTTCCGGCAGCGCGATGGCGCGCCAGTCCGGCAGATGCAGCATGGCGCGGTCTTCCATCGCGCGCGATGGAAAATTGAGTGTTGGCTCGATTGGCAGGTTCGAAGGGCCCAGATCCACCATGTGTCCGGCAACAGTTGCACCGGCCACCGGGGTGAACCGATCTGCGTCCCGGCGGATCACGAAGGCCATGTCGCATCCGATCAGCTGCACCGCGCTGGCCACAATGGCGTCGAACACCGGCATCACATCGGTCGGCGACTCGCTAATGACCCGCAGCACTTCGGCCAACGCCGTCTGGCGCGCCAGCGCGTCCTGGGTTTCCTTGAACAAACGCGCGTTCTGGATCGCGATCACGGCCTGGTCGGCGAAGGTCTGTGCCAGCGCCAGCTCCTTGGGCCGGAACGGCCCGGTGGACCGCGCGACCCCGATGGCACCGATGCCACGCCCGTCCCACAGCATCGGTGCGAACATCAGCGAGGTGTAACCGACCAGCTTGGCCATCTTGCGCAGCACGCCTGGCACGTTTTCGCCATGGACAAGATCAGGCCAATGCACGACGCGGCGTTCCCGGATCGCCTGGCCCGCCGGCGTGCGCTCGACCGGTGCCGGAAAGGTCGCCGCAACGGTGTCATAAGATTTGCCCAGATAGGCGCCGATCCGCAATTGCCCCTGCTCGTCGACCAGCAACACGTCGAGTTCATCGCCGCCAAACAGGTACTGGCAGCTTTGCAGGATCTTGTCGAACACCGGCTGCGAATCCGACACCGAGTTGCTGATGACAGTGAGGATCTCGGCCGAGGCCTTCTGCTGGTCCAGCGCTTCTGTCACCTCGCGGTTGCGCGCCTCGAGCTCATTGAACACCCGGGCATTCTGGATCGCGACCACGGCCTGGTCGGCAAACGCCTTGAGCAGCGCAATCTCGCGCGCGACGAAAGGCATCACCTTGTCCCGGCAGACGAAGATCGAACCGATCCCACGGTCTTCCCACATCAGCGGCGCGAACACCGCAGATCGACCACCCATCAGCTGAGCACCCCTGCGCACGCTGCCAGGCACACCTTGAGGCGCCAAGGCATCGGGAAAATCCAGCGCGCGGCGCGCGTCGATCACCAGCTGGGTGCCGCTGTCTTCACGTGGGTGGGGAAACATCGAGCGGAACTTCTGCGCGTCGGGACCCCTGTAGGCGGCACAATCGATCATGTCGTCGCCAACCACCAGGCCGATGCCAACGATCGGGCAGGCAAACAGCCGGGCGCAACTCTCCACAATCTTGTCGAACACCGGCTGGGCGTCGGCCATCGATCCGCTGATAACCTGCAACACATCGGCGGTTGCCGTCTGGCGCTCTAGAGCTTCCTGGGTTTCGCGGAACATGCGTACGTTCTGGATCGCGATCACGGCCTGGTCAGCGAAGGACTTGAGCAATCGCGCTTCCTTGTCGCTGAACGGTCGCATGTCCTGGTCCAGGAACACCGCCGCGACCACCCCGA
>JBBRVD010000253.1:0-4546 GCA_038247175.1 Burkholderiales bacterium
GCGCCGCGCAGGCCCTGGAATACGGGCTGGTCAATTACGTGCGCGACGACCTGGACGGCGGCATCGACTGGCTGCTCGGCCGCATCCTGGACAAATCGCCGTCGGCCATCCGGCGCGGGTTGTACACCATGACGGCGATCGAGCAGATGGCGTTCGAGGAATCGATGTCGTTCACCGAGAGCCAGATCGCGCTGTTCTCGCTGACCGAAGACGCGGTCGAGGGTCAGCTGGCGTTTCGCGAGAAACGCAAGCCGAACTGGACCGGCAGATAGAACCAGCACCGCCTTGGGCGAGACGAAGGGTTGCACATGAACGACACGGTGGTGCACATCGGCGGCGCCTCGGGTAGCCAGCGCTGATCCAGGGAACGGCAAAACGATGCAGGACCCGCAACCGGCATTATTGCAACGCAGCAACCTGGCTGCGCTGGTGCTGGTCAACCTGGGGGTGGGAACGCACGCCATCGTCTGGTTCATGGTCGTCACCGCGATGCCCAGCGTCGTGGCCGACCTGCGCGCGGCGCCTTACCTGAGCTGGGCCACCAGCATCTACCTGGTCTCGACCATCCTGGGCGGCGCGTCGATGGCCTTGCTCAAGGCGCGGCTCGGCGCCCGGCCGGCGTTGTTGCTGGCCGGTATCGTGGTGATGGCCGGCGGCTTGTTGGCAGCGATGGCACCGGGTATCGCGCTGGTGCTGGTCGGACGGGTGTTGCAGGGTGTCGGCGAGGGTGTGCTGGTGGCGCTCAGTTACGCCCTGGTGCGCGAGTTGTTCGACATCCGGTTGCTGCCGCGGGTGTTCGGCATCCAGGCCGTGACCTGGGCCTTCGCAATCTTCCTGGGGCCCCTGGCCGGCGGTTGGCTGACCGAGACCTGGTCCTGGCGCGCCGCCTTCGTCGGGACCGCGTTGTTGCCGCTGCCGATGCTGATATTGGTGCGCTGGGTCCTGCCCGGCGCGCCGGTGCGCTCCCCGGATAGGGTTGCGGTGCCTGCGCTGCGCTTGTGCCTGCTGGTACTGGGCGTGATGGCGATCGCGGTGGCCAACCGGATCAATCCGATCGGCTGGGGCTTGTTGCTGGTGCTGCTGGGCTTCGGCCTGATTGCATGGATGTTGCGGCTCGACCGCGTCAGCAACCGCCATATCTTTCCCACCGCGTTCCCGGGGCTGGCGCATCCGGTCTCGCTCGGCCTGTGGCTGCTGCTGCTGATGCCGCTGGGGCAAATGTGCATCTCGGTCTACACGCCCTTCCTGCTGCAATTCC
This sequence comes from Burkholderiales bacterium, assembly GCA_038247175.1. Classification (GTDB taxonomy): domain Bacteria; phylum Pseudomonadota; class Gammaproteobacteria; order Burkholderiales; family Burkholderiaceae_C; genus CAISIP01. The sequence continues at coordinate 1,259 of JBBRVD010000253.1, forward strand.
ATCGCGGCCAGAGTCCGACCGTGGCGGGTTACCTGGGTGCGGTGCATGCGGTGGCCTGGTCGCTCGCGGCTGTCCTGGTCGCGCCGCTCGCTGCGCGCGGACAGGCGCTGTGTATCCAGGCCGGACCCGTGCTGCTCGGCATTGGCCTGGCGGGCCTGGCCTGGTCCCTGCCCGCGCAGCCGTTGGCCTGGGTCGTGGTGTCGCTGGTCTTGATCGGCAGCGGCTTCGGCGTTTCGTATGCGTTCCTGAACCAGCGCGTCATGGCCGCCGCACAAGCCGGCCAGGAGGACGCGACTGCCGGATCGGCGCCCACCCTGGGCGCGCTGGGCGGGGCGGTTGGCGCGGCGATTGGCGGTCTGGTTGGCGAGGCGGTGGGGCTGGACCTGCCTTTGCAACCGCAACAGGTCACGCTGGCCGTGTGGCTGCTGGCGGGCGGCGGCGCGGTGCTGGCGGTGTGGATGGCCGTATTGGCGCGGCGGTTGTCGAAGACCGGCGGTTCATCGCAACCCAGCCAATGAACTTCGAGCTTCTGTGGGCCGCCGATGACTGGCGCCACGCCTGGTCTGCCCGCCTTTCAACCGCAGATTCAACGGCGTCGCCGACGCCAGTTGCCGGCCAGCAGCACACCCAGCGCAGCCAACCACATCAGCGCCGGTGTCGGCTCGGGCACCGCAGAGACGGCGGCAAACGTGAAATCGTCCGCCACCCAATGACCGTTCTGTTCACCCATTGCGCGGCGGTCGATGCGATACCCGGTGATTCCGGCCAGCGTCGCAAAAGCGCCGGTATCGACGAACTGCAGCGGCGCCGGATTGCCGGGATGGGTATCGGGCAGATTGAACACCACCGACGCCTGCACCTGTGCCCCGGCCAGTGCATGGATCGTGATCTGGTCGGCACCGGCGCCGAATCCGTAGTAGGCATTGCGCCCGAACCAGGCGCCAGTGAGCCGCAAGGGCGTGGTGATCAGCAATCCGTCGTTGAGCGGATCGTCCAATTCGCTGGTGACAAAGTAGTTGCCTGAATGGGGAATGCCGTACAACGGCCCGGGCGTAGCTGGATCGACGCGGTAGGCATCACCGACCACCTTGAAACGTTCATCCCAGATCACGCCCTGGTAGATCAGGCTGTCACCGTTGGCGAAATACAGCCCCGTGGCGGCATTGACGGCCGGCAAGGCCGACAGGTCGTCGAAACTTGCGGTGATCGTCTGGGCCAGGGTCACAGGACCGAGCGTGATGGCAGCGGCGGCCACGAGGCAGTGCAAGGCAGCATGCATGGTGTGTTCTCCCTTTTGACGCACTGTGGCGCACTGGCGTTCGGGTGCCCAGTCTAGACCGCGGCGGCGCCCTTGGCAACGGACATCGGCACATCGGACGGGGGGGCGATTCAAAGTGATGTGTCGAAGAGTTCGGTCATTGTCCAACCCATGGCAAAGGCGCGAAGCGATGGAATCGACCAAGGTCGGTGATGAGGAGATGATTCGCCGATTGCCCGTGGCGACTTTTGGCCCGTCCTCGGGTGCTCGAATGTCGTCACTGCGGCAACCCGACCAGTCTCACAGCCGGCACCATCATGCACGGCTCGCGGCAGTCGCTGCACGTCTGGTTTTGGGCTGCCTACCTGGTCACGACACAGACCCCCGGCATGAGCGAGCTGCAGTTCCAAAAACAGCTCGGTCTCGGGCGTTACGAAACTGCATTCCAGATGCTTCACAAATTGCGTGCTGCGATGGTTCGCCCGCAGCGAGACACTTGGAGGCGGAGCCGTCCGGCGATGATGCCGCGACCGTGCCCATCTCTGTGCTTGGCCTTCGGATAGTCGGCAGGCCTATTTGGATCGGCTCCAGGAAACAAGGCCCCGACCTACCGGGGAATATACAGTGCCGCGCGGGCGGACAGGAAATCAGAAAACACCCATCAACCTGTGTCAACCGGATAGGCATGCATGAAACTGCGTTGCTGCCAGGCTTGCGCGAATGCGAAGCGCGCGCGCACGGGCCAGACGTTCTGCGGTTGTCAAGACGTTGGGGCACAGCACCGCCTCCAGGCAGACAATGGCTTCACCATTGAGGCGTCTTTACCGCCTTTGCCATCGCGCACGATGATGACCTTGCGGTCAAAGTCAACGTCGTTCACGCGCAGGCGCAGGCCCTCCATCAAACGCATACCGCACCCATAGAGCAGCGATGCCAGCAACTTGTGTGTGCCCTCCAGCTTGCCGAGCACCGCCTGCACCTCGGAGCGCGTCAGCACCACAGGAATGCGCTTTTTTGGTACCGGCCGCGCCAACTCGTCCATCCACGGCAGCGTGACCCCGAAGACTTTTTGGTACAAGAAAAGCAAGGCGCTCAGAGCCTGGCGGTGCGTGGACGTAGACACCCTGCGCTCCACTGCCATCATGGTCAAGAACGATTCGACCTCACGCTGCCCCATGTCCCGCGGATGCCGCATCTGGTGAAAACGAATGAACTTTTTGACCCAATAAACATACGCTTCTTCGGTGCGAAGGCTATAGTGCAAGTAACGAATCTGCTCACGCAACTGGTCCAGCAGCCGGGTTGACTTCAAAACCGGCATGCTGGCTTTTGTGGAACTGTTATGACTGTTCATTTATCCAGTATATCGGCTGAAAGCCAGATTGCAAGCGGGTTTTCGGCGAGTCAGCCCGTCGATGTTAGGGAGACTCGGGCGATGTTATGGCGACAGACCTGACGTCTACATATTGGGTTAGGCGTCATAGCCAGCACCTTTCCACCTCATCCGCCAAATGCCAAAGAAGCGAACCGCCGATGCTGAGCTGATTCTTCCAACGGAACTGGAAGAGCACCTTGGAGAAGTCAGCGATCCGAGGGGACACGAAGACAAAATTGCGAAGGCGAACGAATTGTTGCGGAGCTTCCACGAGGACATGAATCGCGGACGACTTCCAGCTACCACTTTGGACCAAGTTCGCCATGCGGTCAGTACACTTGGCCATTACTCGGGATACCCGAGAGAAGCATTCGAAATGGATTGCTACCTCGACTCCAAGTTCGCTGAGGCGAGCTACAGGGGAGTAGCAGACTCTCTGCCGAGTTACACGGACCAGATGAATGCCCGAATCAGGATACGAATCGAGAGGCTCTCTGCGCCGCCGAGTATGAGTATTGAACCCCAGGGCCGAGTGGTCAATGACGACGATCTTCCGTTCTGAGACCTCGGTGAGGCCTAACGAATAAGGATAGATCGCGCGAAGCCGCGATCTGATCCGGTTGTTGGACGAGCCCGGATTGCCGCCGGTCACCGA
>JBBRVD010000254.1:0-4502 GCA_038247175.1 Burkholderiales bacterium
GACAGCAGGCAGCTGAATTCGCGTGCGAAATCGACCGACACGCGGGCATGCACGGCGCCCTGCTTGTCGAAGAACTTCTGGGTGCCCGAGACACCGAACACGCCCTCATGCCAGATGTTGGGATGGATGTACAAGCCTTGGGAGCCGTCGAAGCGGAAACAGGTGAACTTGTCCGGCATGATGTCATCGCCGGGCAGGGCCAGCGGCACCAGGAAGGGCTTTTTCTGCTGCGGAAAAAAAAGCTGGCCACCGTCGGGATGGTAGTTGGCATGCCACAGCAACATGCGCCTGGGTAGGCGCTGGTGGTCTTCGCGTGCCTGTTCCGGCGGCTCGGCGTAAGCCAGGACATAGTGGCCGCCGACGGCGTCGTTGCGGCCGTACAGCACATCACCCTGCCACTCGCTGACGAAGATGCCTTCGGTGGTGCCGGCCTCATCGCCGGTGTCGGTATCGACCGGGCGCCAGCCGGTGGCGGGCCAGCGCGTGATCTCGATCAGGCAGTCTTCCGGTTTGTCAACTAGCCGGCCGTATCCCTGCAGGTTCTCGGCGGTGGCGTCCAGCACCGGCATGGGGACGATGCGCAAATCGGCAGGCAGTTCGGGGTTGAGATAGTTGATCGCGGGAGTCATGGCTGTTGGCGCGTCATTGCGGCTGTCGTCGGGAAAGCGAAAAGTCTACCCGTCGCGTGCGGCGGGGCCGAGCTTCAGCCCGAGCGCCAGTGCCAGGGCCGCCACGCAGCAGACCATCGAGGCCAGATGCAGCGGACCGAGCGGCTCGTCGTTGATGATGGCGCCCGAGATCATGGCCACCACCGGTACCATCACCGAAGACAGGCCTGCGACGTTGGCCGGCAGCAGTCCGACAATGGTAAACCAGCATACGTTGCCAATACACATCGGGATCAGCATGATCCAGGTGATGACCGCGACTGATTGCCAGCTCGGCATGAACCATGGGGTGTCGGCTATGGCCAGCGCGACGATGCTGATCGGGATCGAACCCAGCACCAGCTGCCAGCCGGTCAGCACCAGCACCGGTACCTGCACATTGCCTCGCTTGAGGATCAGTGTGCCGATGGCCCAGCCGATAGCCGACGACAGGCCGATGGCGAACCCCAGCGGCGCCGCGGCGTAGGTCTGGAAGCTGGGCACCATCAACAACCCAACGCCGATGCCGCCCAAGACCACGGCCAGTGTCAGGCGCGCATTGAGCCGCTCGCCCAGCACGGCCCAGGCGATCAGCGCGCTCCACAGCGGCATCGTGAATCCAAGCACCGCTGCCTGCCCCGAGGGAATCATGACCGCGGCGTAGGTGGTAGCCACGTTCCAGATCACCAGGTAGAAGAAGGTCGCCAGCGTCACGGTCTTCCAGTAGCGGCGCGGGACCACCAGCGAATGGCCCCGCATGCGCGCGAACAATAGCAGGGCAGCGCCCGCGCCGAGCATGGCGATGCCGCGAAAGGTCCAGACCGATATTTCGCGCACGGCATGCGGGAACAGCGGCCAGTTCGTGCCCCAGACCAGGGTCAGGGTGATCAGCATGAACAGGGCGCGGCGGGGGACGGTGGCGGATGTCATCGGGCGTGCAGGCAGTAGTCGGAATGTGCCCAGGCTGGGCACCGGGCACGCGCATTGTCGGCGCGAACGCGGACGCCTCCCTTGTCGGCTCCGGGCAAGGCCCGCCGCGGTGGGCCTTGCCCGGAGCCGCAGGGCCCTCAGGGTGCCGAAGGGGGCCGTAGGGCGTTATTTCAGGTGCTTGTCGAAAAACGCCATCGTGCGGTTCCAGGCGTGCTCGGCCAGCGCGGCGTCGTACTTCAGCATCGCCATGCCTTTGCTGTCGGCCTCCTCGTTGGCAAAGGCATGTTTGGCAGGGTAACGGTGGAACTCGAACTGCACCTGGGCGGCCGTGAGCTTGGCCTCCAGCTCATCGACCTTGGCGATCGGGAATGCGTCGTCCTCGAGCGCGAAATGCGCCATCAGAGGTGCCTTGATCTTGCTCGCGTCGATGAAGTCGAGCGGCGGGTAGCCATACCAGACTACGCCGGCGTCCATGCCGGGCACGAATACGGCCGACAACAAGGTCAACGCCCCGCCCATGCAAAAGCCGGTCACGCCGACCTTGGCGCTGCCGCCCGACTTGAGCTGCGCTACCGCGCCGGCGATGTCCTGGCTGGCCGCATCTGCGAAGTCCAGTTCGTCCATCAGGTGCTGGGCCTCCTTGGCCTCGAGGCCGACCTTGCCGCGGTACAGGTCGGGTACCAGCGCCCGGTAACCAGCCGCCGCGAGCCGGTCGGCCACGCCGCGGATCTGGTCGTTCAGGCCCCACCATTCCTGGATCACGACGATGCCGGGTGCGTCCTGCGTGCCGCCGGCGGGTTCGGCCAGATAACCTTCGACGTCTTTGCCGTCGGGTCGCTTGAAGCTGATCGTCTTGCCCATGGGATCTCCTATGTTTGCGAATACGTGGGTGTGCCGGGACCGGGTGTCGCGCGGCGGATAACCTGTAACCATGGCAGTGACCCGGGGCCTTGCGCAATGGCGCTCGAGATGGCGCTCGAAACGGAGGCCAGCGTATCATGTTCCGGTCGCGGAACGGAGCTTGCCTGCTCCAGGCCGAAAGGCGCCATGGCGCAGAGCCATGGATGGCCCCGAAATCGTTGCGCGTCACGGCGACGTCGGCCCCGATACAAGGCGACCGCGCGTGACGCCCTGCGCGGCCCGGACAAGCCAAAGGCTGCCCAGGCCGAGCCGGGTTGATCCGATGGTCGAAACATGGACCAGACGAGGGACCGGATGCACATGCAAAAGCGGAAAAATCCATTGGTCAGCCGCCAGCCGCTCGAGCGACTGGTGCAGAGCAGCCTGCGCCTGACTCGCCAGTCGACGCAGACCGCCTTGTGTCGCGCCATCGTCCAGGCGGCGGTGGCGTTGCTCGGCGCGCGGCGCGTCATGCTGCTGCTCGAGACAGATCAAGGTCTGTCGGTACGCGGCTCCAGGCTGCCCAGGGGTGAGGGCGCCGGCGACCTGGAACGCGCCATTACGCCCTGGCTGTCAGAGGCCAGCCGCTCCCGGGCCGCGCGCCTGCGCCATGGGCCCGAAGGTGTCGCTGCGATCGACCAACGCTCCTGCATGCTCGCGCCGCTGTTGGCCGACGGCGCGTTGCTGGGCCTGCTGTATGCCGATGTGGAGGGCCCGTTCGGCCGGTTCACCGATACCGATGCCAACCTGCTGACGCTGCTGGCGGCTCAGGCCGGCGCCGCGCTGGCCAACCTGCAGGCCAGGGACGCGCTGCGTCAGCGCATGGCCGAGGTTTCCATCGGGCGCGAGCAGCAGACCGCAACCGCGGCAGTGCTCAAGGTCATCAGCGGCGCGAACTTCGACCTGGACGCCGTACTCGAGACCCTGGTCGAGAGCGCCGTGCGCCTGTGCGGGGCCGACTTCGGGATCATGTTCAAACCCGATGGCAGCGGCGCCTTCAGCCCGGTGGCGCCCCACAATATGCCACCGAAATTTCTGGCGGTGCTCACGGCCAAGCCGATCCGGCCCGGTGATGGATCCCTGACCGGGCGCGTGTTGCAGGAAAGGCGCGTCTTGCAGATGGAAAACCTGCATTCCGCCAAGGCCTATCGCGGCGATCTGGCCAACGTGGCCAGCTTCCACACCATGCTCAGCGTGCCGCTGCTCAAGGATGGCGAGCCTGTGCTGGCGTTGACGATTGCCCGCAGTGGATCCGTTCAGCGGTTCACCGAGCGACAGATCGAGTTGCTGGAGACCTTTGGCTCGCAGGCGGTGATCGCAATCGAGAATGTGCGGCTGTTCAAAGAAACCAGCGAGGCGCTGGAGCGGCAGACGGCTACGTCCGAGGTGCTCAACGTCATCAGCAGTTCGGTGGCCGACACCGCACCGGTGTTCAAGGCCATCGTTGCCAGTTGCCAGCGCCTGTTTGCCGGCGACAACACCGTGATTTCGCTGGTGGACGAGCATGGCCTGGTACGCCATGAGGCGGCACAGGCCGCCGATGCCTGGGCCGGTGACGAAGCCGCCATTCTGGAAACGCTGAACCGCGGTTTCCCGCGGCCTTTGGAGCAGTCGTACCAGGCCTATCCGATCAGCAAGCGCCGGTTGGTGCACTATCCCGACATGCTCCAAGGTCCCAAGGTGCCCGAAGCCATGCGCGACATGGCGCGCCTGGTCGGTAACTTCTCGATGCTGATCGCGCCGATGGTGTGGAACCAGCAGGGTATTGGAACCATTCATGTCACGCGGATGCCGCCACGGCCTTTCAATGAGAAGGAACACGGCCTGCTCAAGACCTTCGCCGACCAGGCGGTCATCGCGATCCAGAATTCGCGCCTGTTCAATGAAACCCGGGATTCGCTCGAGCGCCAGACCGCCACTGCCGAGGTGTTGCAAGTCATCAATGCGTCGCCCGGTAACCTCAGCCCGGTGTTCGAAGCCATTGCCGAGAAGGCCGGCCGCTTGTGTGAGGCCGATGCGGGAGGC
>JBBRVD010000255.1:0-4486 GCA_038247175.1 Burkholderiales bacterium
ACCGGTGTGAAGTCCTTGGTTGTGTCGTACTTGATGCTTTTGAATACCATGGGCTGCACCACCATCACCGCGAAGGGCACCACCATCACGGTGTTGCCGTCGGGCGCTGCGTCCTTGACCATCTGCGCGGCGATGCGGCCGCCGGCACCGGGCTTGTTCTCCACCAGTACCGGCACCCCCAGCGTGTCCTTCATCTTGTCGGCCAGCAGCCGGGCCGTGGTGTCGGCGGAGCCGCCGGGCGGGAAACCCACAACCAGCCGGACCGTGCCGGTCTGTGCCACGGCGAGTTGTGCCAGGCCCAGGGCCAGGGCCAGTCCCAGCACGGTTCTGCGTAGCGGGTTCAGCTTGTTCATGGGGTTGTCTCCATCAGTGAGGGTGGTCGTGACGAGCAGTGTAGCGCGGCGCAGGGATGCCGTACCCCGGGTTTTCGCGGGGTCTGTGCCTTGTTGATAATGGGGCGTCGGCGAGACTTCGCGCAATCCGGCGCGCCAGCCTTCATCATCGATCAACGTCGACCCAGGAGCAGACACCACATGACTTATTTGCGAGTCGTTTTGACGATATGCATGCTCGGCCTGCTGGCTGGGTGCGGCACTCCGTATGCCACCGTGTCCGGCAGCAGCCAGAATGAACCGGTGATGCTGCTGGGTCATGACCCGACTGCCTATTTCACCCAGGGTGTACCGGTGCGCGGCAAGCCGGAGTACAGGGTCAGCTATCCGGACCGCACCTATTACTTCGCCAGTGCCGAAAGCCGCGAGTTGTTTCGGGGCAGCCCCTGGAAATACGAGCCGCAGTACGGTGGCTTCTGTTCCAGTGGCGCGGCATACGGGCTCAAGCTGGGCAGCGATCCGACGGCCTGGCAGATCTACGACGGACGCCTGTTCATCTTCGGTGATGCCCTGGGCAAGACGGCCTGGCAACTCGATCCAGCCTTGAACGTTGCGCAAGCCGACGCCTTGTGGCCCGAGTCGCGCCCCCAGGGCTGGCGTCACCAGTCGCTCAGACGCTACGCCAACAAGGTGCCGCACTACAAGACAGGCGCCGAGATCCGGCAGGAATGGCAGCAGAAGAACCCGGGCCAGCAGTGGCCGGTGTACGACGCCGGCGGCATGGCGACCAACCTGTTCTTCAAGCCGCCGGGCTGGCGCGCAGCCGAGGGCTTCGGCCAGCCGGCGCTGGGGTATCCCCAATAGGATTTTTCCACGGCCCTCCTGCCCGGGCCAAAGACGGGCCGGGGCCGGCGCAGTGTGCAGCGAGCGGGGTCACGGCGCGGTTCAGCGCTGCAGGTCGTTCAGCGACCAGTCGTAATCGAGGTAGCGCACCCGGACCGGGCCAGCGCGCAATGCCGCCCGGTCGGCCGGCTTGGTGGCCAACTGGTCGGCGTACAGCGCAAGCAGCTTGTCGATGCTGCCGACGCCGCGGTGGCCCTTCTGGAAATCTTCCTGGAACCATTTGAAGATCTCGCTGATTTCAGCGCGTCCGTTGTCAAACCGGTTGCGGCTGCGGTCGGCCATGAAACGGGTCATGCCGTCGTCGAGCTGGGCATCGAGTTGTGGTGCGATGAAGGCCTCGGGGCGCAGCGCAGGGCAGCCGATCGAGGCGCAGTTCACCGCAGCGTGCACGCGCCAATCGTTGTAGGTCGGACGCAGCTGTTCGTGTTCGATCCAGTCCAGGTGGCGCTCCTCGCCGAGCAGCCTGAAGAACTTCTTCTTCCACGGACTCTGAAGCAGGCTGCCCAGCTCCTTGATCGACTTGAGGTTCGGGTATTGCGTGAGGATCAGCGCGACCGTGAAGCCGTTGTAGGCGTTGATCAGGAACGCCATTTTCTGGTCGCGCGAGAAGCCGGCGAACTGGGCCGGCGTCAGTGCCGACCAGGTTGCGAGCACCTGTTGCAGCGCCGCCCGGTCGGCTGCAAAACCCTTGTAGTCGACCTGGCTTTGCTTGTTGTCGGGCAACCAGCGCACGTGTTTCTTCAGTAGCGCGTCCCAGGCCGCATAACCGTGGTCGAACTCGCCACCCGACGCCTGGCCGTGAACGCCCAGCGATGGCACAAGCAGCGCGATTGCAGCCGCTGTCAGAACAAGTCGTCGCTCATGCATGGCTGTCAGCCCCGTTTCCAGTCGTGGTACCTGCGCACCCATTCCAGCAGTTGCTTGGGCTGATGCGCGCGCTTCCATTCTCCCGCAGCGTATTTGTTGGCCTCCGACCAGGTCGGATAGGTATGGATGGTACCCAGTATCTTGTTCATGCCCAGGCCGTGCTTCATCGCCAGCACATACTCGGCCAGCAAATCACCTGCGTGGGAGCCGACGATGGTCACGCCCAGGATGGTGTCCTTGCCCGGCACCGTCAGTACCTTGACGAAACCATGGGCCTCGCTGTCGGCAATGGCGCGGTCCAGGTCGTCGATGTCGTAACGCACCACCTCATAGGCGATGCCCTGTTCCTTGGCGTCCTGCTCGTTCAGGCCGACCCGCGCCACCTCCGGATCGATGAAGGTCGCCCACGGAATCACCGAATAATCAGCCTTGAAACGCTTGAAATCGCCGAACAGCGCATTGACTGCCGCGTACCAGGCCTGGTGGGATGCCGTGTGCGTGAACTGGTAGGGCCCGGCGACATCACCGGCGGCATAGATGTTGGGGTACAGCGTCTGCAGGTATTCGTTGGTGTCCACGGTCTTGTGGGTGCTGATGCCCAGTTCCTCCAGGCCGTATCCGGTCAGCCGCGCGGTGCGGCCGACCGCCACGATCAAGGCGTCGAACTCCAGGCGGACCTCCTGCTTGTCGTGCTCGACCACGATGGAGCAGGCGGCGCCGTCCTTCTCGCAGCGCAGCGCCTTGTGCGAGACCATCACCTGCACGCCGTCGGCCTGCAGTGCCTGGCGCGCCAGTTCGGAGACCTCCGCGTCCTCGCGCATCATGATGCGCGGCGCCATCTCGACCTGCCGCACCTCGGCGCCGAGCCGTGCAAGCGCCTGCGATAACTCGCAACCGATCGGGCCACCGCCCAGCACGACGATGCGCCGCGGCATCGTGTCCATCTGCGCGAAGGCATCCCACATCGTGTCGCTGGTCAGGTAGCCGACGCCGTCCAGGCCCGACAGCGGCGGAATGAAGGGGCGCGCGCCGGTGGCGATGACGATACTGCGTGTCGTCAGCCGGGACGTGCTGCCGTCATGGGCCCGGATCTCGACGGTCCAGGGGTTGACGAGGGTCGCGTGGCCCAGCCGCACATCCACGCCCAGGCCGGTATAACGCTCGACGCTGTCATGCGGTGCGATGTCGGCGATCACCTGGTGGATGCGTGCCATGACCTGCTTGAAGCTGAACGTGGCGGTTGCGCTGGAGAATCCGTAGCGTTCGGCGTGGCGGATCTGGTGCTGCAGCTTGGCGGTGCGGATCAGCGCCTTGCTCGGGATGCAGCCGAAGTTCAGGCAATCGCCACCCATCTTGTGCGACTCGACCAGCGTGACCTTGGCCTTGACCGCCGCGCCGATCAGCGAGGCCACCAGCCCGCCGGCGCCCGCTCCGATGACGACCAGGTTGCGGTCGAAGCGGGTAGGGCGAACCGTATTCCAGCGTGCGAACACCTTGCGCCGCCGTGCGGTATCGACGATCTTGCGCGCGATCAGCGGAAAGATGCCGAGCAGCACGAACGCGCTCATCAGTCCGGGCGAGAGGATGGACGACAGCGAGTGGATCTTGGCCAGTTCGGTGCCGGCAAAGACATAGGCCACGGTGCCCGCCAGCATGCCGATCTGGCTGACCCAGTAGAAGGTCCGGGTCTTCATCCGGCTCAGGCCCATCACCAGATTCAGGATGAAGAAGGGAATCGCCGGAATCAGCCGCAGCGTGAACAGGTAGAACGCGCCCTCGCGGTCTATGCCCTTGTTGACTTCGGCCAGGCGCCGGCCGAAACGCGCCTCGATGCTGTCGCGCAGCAGATACCGCGCTGCCAGCATGGCCAGTGTGGCGCCCAGTGTCGATGCAAAGGATACGACGACGGTGCCCCAGACCAGTCCGAAACTGGCTCCTGCGGCCAGCGTCATGATGGCCGCCCCCGGCAGGGAAAGAGCCGTGATCGCGACGTAGATCCCGAAGAACGACATGGTGACCAGCAGCGGCCGGGTCTCGTACAGCGCCGCTATCTGGGCCTGGCTTTGCCGGACGTACTCCAGACTGAAGAAACGCCCGAGGTCAAGTGAGAAGAATGCAACGGCTGCGCCAAGGAGCAGCAGCACAATGACGAGCTTTTTCGGGCTCACGGCTGTGCCCCGATCATGGATTGCGGATGCGGCATCGGGGTCGAGTAAAGGATTTGTATGACTATGTCGTGAATCGCAACGGATTCTTACATTTTGCTACGGGTTCAGGGCTGTCCCTGATGCCAGGCTGGGCCAGCGACCATCATGGCAGCAACCGGATGTCGCCCAGGAAACCCAGGCTGCTGCCGCCCGTGTTGTCGGCGTCGGCCCCGACTG
>JBBRVD010000256.1:0-4477 GCA_038247175.1 Burkholderiales bacterium
GACAGGTTGAAGGTGGCCCAGTGCACCGGCAACATCGTCTTCGCGCCCAGGTCGCGATGGGCCTGCACCGCGGACTCCGGGTCCATGTGGATGTCAAGCCAGCTGCTGCCGTAGGCGCCGATCTTCATCAGGGCCAGGTCCGGTGCACCCAGCCGCTCGCGGATCTCCCGGAAGTGCGGGCCATAACCGGTATCACCGCTGTAATAGGCAGAATACCCGGCGCCGCGAATCATCCAGGACGACCAGAGTGTGGAGTTGTCCATGCTCTTGCGGCCAGAATAATGGCGCGCCGGCGTGGCATGGATCTCGACACCCTTGAAGCGGGTCTGCTCCCACCAGTCCATCTCGTGGATCTGCACGGGCGGCACGCTCCAGCGCTCCAGATGCGCGCCGATGCCCAAGGCAACGAAGAAGTGCGTGCCGCCGCGCGCCAGCTGCAAGATGGTGTCGCGGTCCAGGTGGTCATAGTGGTCGTGCGAGATCACCGCCGCGTCGATGCCGTCCAGGCGCGCCAGTTCGATCGGCGGTGGGTGCATGCGCCGTGGGCCGACAAACTGGAACGGCGAAGCGCGCTGCGACAACACCGGGTCGGTCAGGATCCGCACTCCGTCAATCTCGATCAGCACGGTCGAGTGGCCGAACCAGATCGCGCGCATGCCGGCCAGTGGCGGCAGCTTCAGGCTGCCGGGCACCAGCGGCAGGACGGGAATGCCGAAGCCGGGCTCGCGCTTCTGGCCACCCATGTAATCGCGCAGGTTTTGCACCAACGCCAGTTCGGCCTGGTACGGCGGCGTGTTCTCGAACCGGCCACCGACATAGTGCGCAGACTGGCGCATGCGCGCGAGCCGGTCGCCGTCTATCGGGCCGCCGAAGGTCGGCAGGCTCAGCACCAGCACCGTGGCCAGGCCCAAGAATGCCAGCACGACAAGGACAACCAGCAAAACCTTGAAACGACGCGACATGGCGGGCACCCCCGAAGACCATTCTGCCTCACCGACAGCCCTGTACCGCGCGGGGACTTGTCATGGAACTGTCACCGGATTGACCGATGCTCAGCCAGTTTCCACCAACCGATTGTCATATTTCCATGCACTCTGATACCCCGACCCCCCGCGCGCTCTTCAACGACGAGGACTCCAACCCGTCCTCCAATCCGCACTTCGACGCCATCGTGCAACAACGCCTGAGCCGCCGTTCGCTGCTGCGCGGGGGTGCCGGCGCAGCGGCCAGCGTCGCCCTGGGCGGCCTGGCCCTGACTGGCTGCGCCACGACCGGTGCGGGCGCCGGTGCCGCCGTGCAAAACCCGATCACCCGCCTGGGGTTCACGCCCGTGGCCCGAAGCCTTGCCGATACGGTGCAAGTACCGGCAGGTTATCGCGCCCAGGTGCTGTATGCGCTGGGCGACCCGATCCTGCCCGGCGCGGCGGCGTTCCGCAATGACGGAACCGACACCGATTTCGACAAACGCGCCGGTGATCACCACGACGGCATGGAGTGGTTCAGCCTGGACGCCATGGGCAAGCCATCCACCAGCTACGTCAGCCGCGGCCTGATCGCGATGAACCACGAGGCCACGACGGACGAAAAACTGTCGTCCTTTTTCCTGCATGCCGACGGCGGAGGATCGACCTTGCCGCGCAAGGCGGCCGAAGTGGACAAGGAGCTGATGATCCACGGCCTGTCGGTGGTCGAGGTCGAGTCCGGCTCCGGCAACTGGTCGGCCAAGAAGGATTCCGCCTTCAACCGCCGCGTCACGACAATGACGCCGGCCGAAATCCACGGCCCGGCGCGCGGCAGCGCCCATCTGGTGACCCGCTACAGCGCGGACGGCACGCGCACCCGCGGCACGCTGAACAACTGCGGCACCGGCAAGACGCCTTGGGGCACCTTTGTCTCCGGCGAAGAAAACTGGTTCGGTTATTTCCACCGCGACGCCAAGGACGACGAGCGCCGCGGCAAGAAGGACCCGGCCATCGTTGCGCTGGAGCGATATGGCCGCCGGGCCGGTGTCGCCAGCCGCCATGGCTGGGAAACCGCCGGGCCGCAGGACATGTACCTGCGCTGGAACAACGGTGCCACTGCCGCATCGGCGCGCGAGGACTACCGCAACGAGATGAACGGCTTCGGCTACATCGTCGAACTCGATCCGTACGATGGCGCGCAGGCGCTGCGCAAGCGTACCGCGCTGGGCCGCATGGGTCACGAAAACGCAACTTTCGCCCGGCCGGTGGCCGGCCAGCCGGTGGTGGCCTACATGGGCGACGATTCGCGCGGCGAATATATTTACAAGTTCGTCTCCAGCGCCCGCTGGGAGACCCGCGACGCGCAACCCGCCAACCGTCTCGCAGCCGGCGACAAGTACCTGAACCAGGGCACCTTGTTCGTGGCCAAGTTCAAGGACGACGGCACCGGCGAGTGGCTGGAGTTGTCGATGGCCAATCCGATCGTGGCGGCCAACCCCGATTTCGAGTTCAAGTCCGACGCCGACGTTGCCATATTCACCCGCCTGGCCGCCGACGCGGTCGGCGCAACCCGGATGGACCGGCCGGAATGGGGCGGTGTCAACCCGCGCAACGGCGAGGTCTATTTCACGCTGACCAACAACGGCAACCGCACCCTCGACGGCGCGATGGGTGCCGACGCCGCCAATCCGCGCGTGTATTCGGACATGAAAGGCAGCAGGAAGAACGACGGCAACGTCAACGGTCATATCCTGCGCATGGCCGAAGCCCGCGCGCACGACACGGCGTTTCGCTGGGACATCTACCTGTTCGCGTCCGAAGCGGGTGCCGACAAGGGCAGCATCAACCTGTCCAACCTGGACGACTCGAACGATCTGTCCTCGCCCGACGGCCTGGTGTTCAGCCCGTCCACCGGCATCTGCTGGATCCAGACCGACGACGGCGCCTACACCGACGTGACCAACTGCATGATGATGGCGGCCATTCCCGGACAGGTCGGCGACGGCGGCAAAAAATCGCTGGTCTACCGGCGCCCGGACGGCAGCGACAAACGTGTCGACACCTACGCCGGCAAAGCGCAGACCGAAGCCACGTTCAAGCGTTTCCTGGTCGGCCCCCGGGGTGCGGAGATCACCGGCTGGTGCGAAAGCCCGGACGGCCGCGCGATGTTCGTCAACATCCAGCACCCGGGCGAAAACACGAAGATGGCCGACGTCAAAGACCCGGCGAAATACGAAAGCCAATGGCCCGCCAATGCCGGTTACGGCGCTGGCAAGCGGCCGCGCTCGGCGACCATCGTCGTCACCAAGATCGACGGTGGACGGATCGGCAGCTGAGCATCATCGTCGGAAGTGTTCGGCGGGTCGGGCAGACCCGGCCCGCCGGCACGCATCAGTTCCTTTCGCGGCAGTTCCTTTCGCGGCAGCTCCAACGGAGGCTGCGCCGCGGATCAGGACATCAGGCCCAGGCCGACGCGGGAGATGCGCCCATCCTGCAATTCCCGCACGACGAACGTCGCCGGCCCCAGCACCACGGTGTCGCCTGCAACCGGCGGTCCGCGCAGTTGTTTCGCCATCCAGTGGCCCAACTCGAGCTCTGCATCGGCCGAATCGTCAGGCGCCGGCAGGCCGTAAAAGTCGCAGACGGCACTGATCGGCGTGCCCGGTGCCAACTCGAAATCGCGAAAGACCGCACGATGCCCCGGCTCGTCACTCGACTCCGGCATGGCCACGCCCAGCCTGTGCGCCATCCAGCCGATGGTCGAGCCCTGCAGCAACAGCGAAGTGACAACGACCAGGAAGGCGATGTTGAACAACTCGGGGGCCTGTGGCGTGCCCGCCATCAGCGGGAACAGGGCCAGCACGATGGGCACCGCGCCGCGCAGGCCGACCCAGGCGATGTACCAGGTCTCCTGGCGCGAGAACCGGAACGGCCACAGGCACAACCAGACCGCGGCCGGGCGTGCCACCAGGATCAGCGTTGCGGCCACTGCCAGCCCCGGTACGGTGTAGTCCAGCAGCGTCGAGGGCGTGACCAGCAGGCCCAGCAACAGGAACATGCCGGCCTGGGCCAACCAGGCATACCCGTCCATCACCACCAGCAGCGGCGCCACCGCGCTGGCGGCACGATTGGCAAGGATCAGGCCGAACAGGTAGACCGCCAGGAAACCGGAGCCTCCCAGCAGCCCGGCCAACGCGAAGATCGACAGGCCGCCAGCGCCCACCAGCAACGCCAGCACGCCCCCACCGGCGTCGCGTGACACCAGGCGCGGCAGCAGCAGCGCCATCGCAAGACCACCCGCCACGCCGACCAGCGCGCCCCAGCCGAACTGCTGCAGAAACGACCAGGCCACGGTGGCCCACGGCGAGCCCTGCGAGGCCTGCGCGCCGATGACCGCGATGCATGCCAGCGTCAGGTAGACCGCCATCGGATCGTTGACGCCGGATTCGATCTCCAGCGTTGCGGCGACCCGTTCGTTGAGCGTCACACCCGAACGCGTCAGCAACGCAAACACC
>JBBRVD010000257.1:0-4471 GCA_038247175.1 Burkholderiales bacterium
GCCTGCGGTCACGCCCGCACTGGCGCCAGATCGATTTCATCTCCGACCTGCACCTGCATGCCGCGGACACCGCAACCTTCGCGGCCTGGCAGCATTACCTGCAGCACACCACGGCACAAGCCGTTTTCATGCTCGGCGACCTGTTCGAGGTCTGGGTCGGAGACGATGTATTGTCGGAGCCGGACGCGCCGCCGATGGCGGGCCCTGGTTTCGAGCGCAGCTGCGCACGGGTGTTGCAGCAGGCCAGCGGCCGGCTGGACCTGTTCTTCCTGTGCGGCAACCGTGATTTCCTGGTTGGAACCCAGGCCTTGCAGGCGTTCGCGATGCAGGGCCTTGCCGACCCTTGCGTACTCGAGCTCGGCGCCTCCCGCTGGTTGTTGTCGCACGCGGACGCCTTGTGCCTGGACGATGCCGCCTACCAGCAGTTCCGCGCGCTGGTGCGCAGCCCCGCCTGGCAGGCCGAATTCCTGGCGCAGCCGCTGGCACAGCGCCAGGAAACCGCGCGCCAGCTGCGCGCACGCAGTGAAAAGCACAAACGCGAGCATCCGGTGCTGGTCGACGTCGACACACCTGCCACACTGCAGTGGCTGCACGGTGCCGGTGCCAGCGTGCTGATCCACGGCCATACCCACCAGCCCGCCGACCATCTGCTGACCGGCGGGCTGCGCCGGATCGTGCTCAGCGACTGGGATCTGCTGGCCACGCCGGCACGCGCCCAGGTCGTGCGCGTGTCGCTCGACCCATCCGGCGAACCCCAGGCCTGCCACCGGTTGTCACCGGCGCACGCCTGCTGAGCCATTCGCGCGATGGTCCTGCGCTGGTTCAGACGGTGGGCGCTGGCCCGGCGGCCACGCCGCCCGGCAGACATTCCCGACGCCGTGTGGCAGCAGACGCTGACGCACTATCCGTTCCTGCGCCAGGCCGAACCATCCGATACCCACGCGCTGCGCCAGCTGACGCGGGCCTTCCTGGACAGCAAGGAATTTCACGGCGCCAACGGCCTGCGTATCACCGACACAATCGCGGTTGCGATTGCCGCGCAGGCCTGCCTGCCGGTGCTGCACCTGCACGCGCCGCTGGAGGGCATCGCCTGGTACGACGACTTTGTCGGCATCGTCGTGCATCCGGGTTCCGTCGTGGCGCGGCGCGAGAACGTCGACGATGCCGGTGTCGTGCACCACTACGCTGAAGTGCTCAGCGGCGAGGCGATGCAGGACGGACCGGTCATGCTGAGCTGGCAGGACGTCGCGGATTCAGGCACATCGGCCAGCGATGGCTACAACGTCGTGATCCATGAATTCACGCACAAGATCGACATGCGCGATGGCGTGCCTGACGGCTGCCCTCCGCTGCCCACGGGCTTCATGGCCACCGGCAGCGCCAAAGCCGCACGTGATGCCTGGCAGGCCGCACTGCAACAACACTACCAGGCCTTTTGCGACCAGCTCAGCCTGGCCGAGCGCTTCGGCGCTCCGGCGCCCTGGCTGGACCCGTACGGAGCCACCTCGCCAGATGAGTTCTTTGCCGTGGCCAGCGAAGCCTATTTCGTCAACCGCGCACGATTCGCAGCCGACTTCGGTGGCCTGCTGCCAGTGTTCGACGCGTTCTTCAGACCTGCGGTTCCGGCAGGTTGACGGTGTCGATCTGCCACGGGTCGAGAAACTGCTCGGCGTAACGCAGGTAGACCTTTTCGACCACGAACACATCGAACAGGTCGGGGTCGATATGGCCGTTGAGCTTGAACCGCTGCATGATGGCCATGGCCTGGGACAGCTTCATGCCCGGCTTGTAGGGCCGGTCGCTGGCCGTGAGCGCCTCGAAAATATCGGCGATGCCCATCACCCGCGCCTGCACCGACATCTGGTCGCGCGTCAGGCCCTTCGGATAGCCCTTGCCATCCATGCGCTCATGATGACCGCCGGCGTACTCCGGCACGTTGCGCAGATGCCGGGGCCAGGGCAGCTGCTCGAGCATGCGAATCGTGGCCACGATATGGTGGTTGATGGTGTTGCGTTCGGCCTGCGTCAGCGTCCCGGCCCGGATGGTCAGGTTCTCGAGTTCGTCGGCGGTCAGGAATTCGGTCTCGACGCCGTCCACGTTGCGCCAGACGCGGCCAGCGGCGATCCGGCGCACCCGCTCCAGGTCGGCATCGGCCGTCTTCTCGGCACCGGTGTTGGCGGCGCGCAGGAAGTCCCGGTCGGCATCGATGGCCGCCATCTCCATCTTGCATTGCTCCCAGATCGCGGCCTCGCCGGCTGCGTCGGTCTTCTCGCGCAACTGCAGCTGCCGACGCAAGGCGCTGATCTCGGCGTCGCGCTTGAGCACCTCGAACCGGGTATCGAGCAGGTCGATGCGATCGAACAGCGTGTGCAGCTTGGTCGCCTTGTCCACGACATGCACCGGCGTTGTGACCTTGCCGCAGTCGTGCAGCAGCCCGGCGATCTTGAGCTCGTAGCGGTCGCGGTCGTCCATCGTGAACGACGCCAGCGGACCCTGCGCGGTCTGGTTCACCGCCTCGGCCAGCATCATCGTCAGCGCTGGAACACGCTGGCAATGGCCGCCGGTGTAATGTGACTTCTCGTCGATCGCCAGGTTGATCAGGCTGATGAAGGACTCGAACAAGGCCTCGAGCTGGCTCATCAGCATCCGGTTGGTCAGCGCGATGGCCGCCTGCGAGGCCAACGACTCGACCAGGCTCTGGTCGGCGCTGGAAAACGCGACGACCTCGGTCGTGCCGGGCAACTGCGCGTTGATCAGTTGCAGCACGCCGATCACCTCGCCCTCATGGTTCTTCATCGGCACCGCGAGAAACGACCTGGACCGGTAGCCGGTGCGCTCGTCGAACCGGCGCGTGCCGGAAAAATCGAAGTTGGGCTCGCTGTAGGCGTCCGCGATGTTGACGGTCTGGTGGTGGATCGCGGCGTAGGCGGCTACCAGCGAGTCGTTGGGCGCCCCGCTCGGGCCACGCAGCGGCAGATTCGGGAAACTGATCTCCTTGCCCGAAGTCCCGCCCATGGCGATTTGCAGTGAATCGGTCTGCAGGATCTCGAACCGCAGCTCGGCATTGCCCTCGACCATGCGATACAGGGTGCCACCGTCGGCATGGGTGATGGTCTTGGCCGCAAACAGGATGCGCTCGAGCAGCCGCGTGATGTCCCGCTCTTTCGACAGCGACACACCGATCTCGTTGAGCTGCTCCAGCCGGCGCAGCAGGTTATCGACGGAGTCCACGATCAGCCCCCCATGACAGCCCGATACGCCCCATCGCGACCGGCCGCTTCATGAGGCGCATTCTCGCAGGGTTCGGGCGCCTGGGCACCCCCCAGCGCGGGGACCGAGGGCGCGCGACCCCGGCGCCAGCGGTCGGTCAGGGCTTGAGCAGGATCTTGAGCGCAGCGCGCAGGCGCCGTTCCGCCGCGGGCTCGAACCCGCCCTGCAGCACCTGGCCCACGTCCTGGGCCCAGGTCTGCGCCGGGGGCGGGTCGTTGCGCCGGGTCAGCAACTGCAACTGGAATGCTCGCCGCGCATCCAGGTGTTCGGCCGGCGTCGGAACCTCGGCCGCCATCTCCAGTCGCAGCAGCGCGGTGTCGGGCACCGCACCGGGAGCGACGGCCAACGCCTGCACCCAGGAGGTCCGCACGCCCGAACCCACCCTCGGACCCAGCTCCTGTGCCGGGGGCAGTTGCTGCGGTTCCCGCGCCTGCCAGGCACCAAGCAACTGGGACAAGGCCTCGCCATGGGCCTGCGAGGCCAGCTTGCGCAGTGCAAACTGGGCCCCCTCCATCGCGTCGCGCTGGGCCCGGAATGCGGTATCGCCCAGCCGCGGGGTCTGGGGCCGGTCGTCCCGATCACCTCGGTCGGGACGGCCACTGCGATGATCGCGCGCGGCGTCGAAGCGCCCGTCGCCGCGTTCACCGCCGCGCGGGCCGTCGCCGCGCGGGCCTGCAGCGCTCCGGCGCGTGTCCTTGCGGTCACCGAACGGCGCGCCACGGCCGGCCGCCGCCGGCGCCGCGTGCGGGCCTCGCAGGCCAGGACGGTCGTCGCCGCGCATGGCCACCACCGGGCGCGAACCCGGCTTGGCAGCGGCCGCCGGCGCAGCGGTGTGCTCCGATGCCGCGATCGGATCGGCCTGCTTCGTTGCGGCGTTAGGCTGCGCTTCGGCGGACGGGCCGCCCTGCTCGGCCAAAGCCGCATCCGCGGCGCTGAGGTCTTCCGTCGCAGGTGCGGTGGCGCCAGTATCGCCTTTGCCAGCGGCAGCGGCACCCGTACCGGACGCAGCCCGGGCCGGCGCCGCACCGGCTGCGTCACGCGCCTGTGCCTGGCCGCGCAGCGCAGCCTCCAGGCCGGCCACGGCAGCTCGAATTTGCTGTGCGTCGCCCGATTGATTGGCCGCTTCCAGCGCCTTGGACGCCTCCAGCACCCGGCGGTCGTGCTCACCCAGGGCCGACTCTTCCTGCTGCCTTTGGGTCGA
>JBBRVD010000258.1:0-4412 GCA_038247175.1 Burkholderiales bacterium
CACGTTGACCGCTGCCTTGGCAACCGGCGGTGTAACCCGGGTCCACAGGATCACCCGGTCGGCCAGCGGGTCGCCACTGGCCACACCATGCTGGAATGCCTCCCCGGTGGCACGGGCCATGCTGCCGACGGACAGCAGCATGGGAGCGGACGCTGCTGCCATGGCCGCCGGAAGCGAGCCTTTCAGGAAACTGCGGCGATTGGTGCCGCTAGGGAGCGGCTTGACATCGATTGGGCGGCCCATGGATTTCCTCCGTGCCAGAACTAGCTTAGAGGGCATGGGCAGCGTTGGTGGCAACGCGCCCAGCCCCACCAGCTGCCTAATCTATAAGAACTCTGTGATGTTTGTGTGCCGTGGCGAACCGCAAAAAATGAGCCGTTCGGACGGCCATTTGCAGGCTTGCCTGGCCTTGATCTGTACGGACGCCGGAATGCGGTGGCAGACCGTGCGGCCGAGACGGCGCCACGGTCAGGTCAGATGAGCTTGTCGATCATCTGCTTGATCAGAACTGCACGCCTTTGGTCAACGCCCCATCCACCACCAGGTTGGTACCGGTGATGAAACTCGCCGCCGGGCTGGCCAGAAACACCGCTGCATTGGCCATCTCCTGCGGCGTTCCCATGCGGCCGGTGGGGTTCAGGCCCATCGCCATCTTGAACAGATCGGGGTTGCCCTGTTCGATCTGCTCCCAGACACCGCCCTTGAAATAGGTGTTGCCAGGAGACACCGAGTTGGCGCGGATTTTCTTGCCCGCCAGGTGGTAGGCCAGGCCCTGGGTATAGTGGACGATGGCGGCCTTGAAGGCGCCATAGGGGCCGGAGGCGAAATCGATTTCGCGGCCAGACACGCTGCTGATCGTGACGATGGACGCGTGATCGCTCTTTTCGAGCCATGCCATCGCTGCGTTGACCACGCGCACGGTGCCCATCATGTCGACGTCGAAGCTCTTCTGCCAGTTGGCTTCTTCGTCGGGAATGGCCAGCGCGCTGACATTGGCCACGACGATGTCCAGCCCGCCCAAGGCCGACGCAGCTTCCTTCACAAAGGCAGCCAAGGCCGCGCCATCGGCCACATCAGCCACACGGCCATGCACCTTCACGCCAAGGCCGCCGAAGTCTTTGACGGTTTGCGCCACTTCGTCGGCATTGCGTGCACAAAAGGCAATGTGCGCACCTTCGGTGGCCAGGGTGTGGGTGATGGCGCGGCCAATGCCCTTGGTGCCACCGGTCACGACGGCCTTCAGGCCTTTGAGTCCAAGATCCATGGTATCGATACTCCTGTTGCTGGGGATTGACGGTTGATCAGGGCGCTGGCGCCAGGTACTTCTTCTCGATGCCGGCACCGACCGTGTACTTGGGGTCGACAAAGTTGCCCAGCCGCACCAGGCCGCACTGGCTGAGCATCATGTAGGCGTCCCAGCGGTCGAAGCCGTACTCCGCCTCCATCCACAACACCAGGTCGCGGTAGGCGATACGCGCCGCGTCTTCCAGCGGACGGGCGCTGCCGATGCACATGATGCGGGTTTCGTTTTCCAATCGAGGCCACTCCAGGCTCCAGCCCTTGATGACGTCGACCTCAATGGTGGTGGTGCTGGCGTATTCCACCGCCGTGCCGCACACCTCGCCGTCACCCTGGCAGGCATGGGCGTCGCCGATGAACAGCCGCGCGCCCGCCGTGCGCACCGGCAAATAGGTGATGCTGCCCGGGCCCATGTCCGGCAGATCCATGTTGCCGCCATGCGAGTCGGGTGTGAGCGTGTTGATGCTGTCGATCTCGGGGCTGCAGCTCAGTGTGCCGATGTGCGGGCGGTAGGGCAAGGTGACGCGTTTGCTCCAGTACACGCCGTCTTCATCCAGGTCGATCTTGCGCACGATCTCCGGCAGCGAATCGGCCAGCAGCGCGGTGAGGTTGGTGCCACTGAGCGCGCCAAACTGCGGAATCATCGCGCAGGTGCCGCGGGGGTTGGGACCGCGCGGGGCCATCGATTCGATGTACACCGCCAGCACGTCACCCTTGTCGGCGCCTTCGACCATGATGGGCCCGTTCTGCGGGTTCACAAAGGGCATGCGCAGCACCCTGGAAGGCAGGTCCTGCTCGGTCTTGACCGCGCCTTCAAAGGCGTCGCGCGTGTCCACCACCACCCGGTCACCGGGCCGCACATGCAGCACCGGGTCGCTGTAGGGGCCGATGGTGTAGTGAAACTTGCCCTGCCGGGCCTCGGTCAGCGCGTGGGTGACAGGAGTGCGACCCTGGGCAACGCCCCGGGTTTTCATGATCGATGTATCGAGCCAGTTCATGGGTGTTCCTCAGGGGAGCAAAGAAAGCAGTTGGACGTCATGCCAGAAGCCCGTCGCCATGCCATTGCAACCGTCCGGCAAGGTCAGTGCGCTGATGCCACACCAACCGGCTACCGTTGATATTGGCACTGTAGCTGCGCAACATGGCGATTCTCCCCGGGACACCGGAAAAGAATCGGAAATCCATTCTAGGGTTTTCGCGTCTCCTCGCTTCACCAACGGGTGTTCAAGTTGATCCTGCAGGCCGACCCACACACCATGCAGGATTTCGTGCAGCTCTGGGATGCAGCCCTGCAACCGCCGGCGCTTAAGGCCATCGTGAGTGCGACCAACCTGACCGGCCTGGACGCCGGGGGTGCACAGATCGCGCCGGGCGGCACGCTCAACGTGGGCGCAACACCGATCCAGTGCCGAGGCACTCAACTTGCTGGGCAAACTAGGCCCGGCAAGCGCCAGTGAACTCGCAAAGTTCGGACTCAATCTCAACACGGCGCCGGGAGGCACCAACACGCTCTCCGAAAAATGGGAAGCGCTCGGTCTGGTGCCGGTCGGCGGCAGCGGCCCATTCTTCCTCTTCGTGGGCAACGACAATGATTTCTTGTCGAGCTCGGGCAAGCTGCTCGACGCCAGCGGTGTCCTGCAGAGTTACGACGCCGGCCTGGAAAACGACACGATGGTGCTGGCTTTCGGTCGGGCTTGCAGGTTCGGTGGTGCGCATGCGACCGTGGGGCCATCGGCCCGCGGGCTTTTCGCGGCTGCATCCTGTCCGGATGATCCGTTCGGCTCACCAATTACTCCGTCGCTGCCGATTGTTTGCAACAACTCGATCGTAAATTACCTGCAGCTTCATTCAGTTGCATAGTCGAATTGTTCAATCTGGAGTCCACATGCCCCTTCATCGCTTCTCGCCAGCGCGGCGTACCCTGCTCAAGCATTCCGGCGCCATCGCCGCCACCTCGTTCATCGGCACCATGGGTGCCCTGTATTCCCGCAATGCGTTTGCCGCTACTGGCAAGCAGCTGACCCCGGCGGCGTCACCGTATGGCGCGGTTGCGCCGGTCAACGACCTGACCACGGGCCTGCCGCTGCTCCAGTTGCCCGCCGGCTTCAGCTACAAGTCGTATGGCTGGACCGGCGACATGATGGCCGACGGCCGCTCCACGCCGAGCAACCATGACGGCATGGCGGTCGTGGAAACCCGGCGTGTCGGCCGCAGCATCGAACATGTCCTGGTGCGCAACCACGAGCGCGGGCTGACCTCAACACTGGACGCTGCCGTGCAGGCCGACCAGAACTACGACCAGGGGCTGATCAACGGCATCATCACCGTTTTCTCTCCCGGTGGCGTCGGCCCGCGGGTTCGCTTCGGCGCGACCACCGTAGCCAGCCAGACTGCGCCCGACCCCGCACCGCTGGTCGGTTATGCCGGCGGCGGCACCAGCAACATGGTGTTCCGCGACGGAAACTGGCATTCGTCGACATCCTCCATCGGGGGCACGTTGGGCAATTGCGCCGGTGGTCCCACCCCCTGGGGGTCATGGCTGACCTGCGAGGAGACCATCGCCGACCTTTCCGGCATCGGCGGCGAGAAGCACGGCTATGTGTTCGAGACCGATTCCAACCGGGCCGACTCGATCGCCACTCCGATTGTCGAGATGGGGCGTTTTTCGCATGAGGCGGTGGCGGTCGACCCGCTCACCGGTTATGTCTATGAAACCGAGGACAACCGCAACCTGAGCGCGCTGTACCGTTTCGTTCCGAACGCGCCACTTCCGCTTAGCAACGGCAGCCTGCAGACCGGCGGCACGTTGCAGGCGGCACGTATCAAGACCATCATCAACAAGGCGAGCGCGGCGACACAGGATCAGGCCAACGATGTCGGCCTGCTCAATCCGGACATCGGCGACGAGTACGAGCTGGAGTGGGTCGACATCAACGACCCCGACGCGAGCCCCGTCGTGGTTCAGGCACAGCCTGGCGGCGTGAGCATCGGCGTGATGTCGGGGCCGACCTACGAGGCATTGTCCAAGGGCTGCGCACGGATGGCGCGTGGTGAAGGCATCTGGCACGCTGCCGGCAAGATGTTCATCGTCGACACCGCGTCGGGGCTGGACG
>JBBRVD010000259.1:0-4409 GCA_038247175.1 Burkholderiales bacterium
ACATCGAGGCCCTGGCCGGTTTCGGTGATGCCGACGTCGCGCGGCTGATGCTGGACACCGGCATCGTGCGCCACCGCGGCAAGATCGAGTCCGCGATCAACAATGCGCGCTGTGCGCTGGCGCTGCGCGACGCCTATGGCTCGCTGGCCGCCTATTTCTGGCGCTGGGAGCCCGATCCATCGACACGACCCGCACGCATGACCCGCGACGCACTGCGCGCACTGTCGACGTCGCCGGAGTCCGTGGCCTTGTCCAAGGACCTGAAGCAACGCGGATGGAGTTTCGTCGGGCCGACCACCGTCTATTCCCTGATGCAGGCCATGGGGCTGGTCAACGATCACCAGGAAGGCTGCGCCACCCGGGACCGTGTGCAGTCGGCGCGCGAGGTCTTCTCGCCACCGCCAGATCCCGTGCCGCGCCCCGAGGCGCTCTAATTTTGGCATCACGCATGTAGAAAAAGAGTTCTTGCACGCACACCTCGGTGTCTCCAGAATAGGTCCCGCCCACACCATCCGGGCGCAACAACCTCAGGAGATTTCAGATGAACCCGACCCCCACACTGTCGCGCCGCAGGCTGATCGGCGCAGGTGCCGTCGCCGGCGCCGGCGCGTTCCTGTCCCTGCAGGCGCTGGCGCAGAACAAGGTCAAGATCAACATGCAGCTGGGCTGGATTGCCGGCGGCAACCAGATCGGCGAGGTCGTGGCCAAGCGCATGGGCTATTTCGATACCGAGGGCATCGACTTCGCGATCCAGCCGGGCGGGCCGAGCATCGACGGCGTGGCCATCGTGGCCTCCGGCCGGTTCGAGGTGGGCCAGGTGTCGTCGAGCCCATCGAACATGCTGGCGGTATCGCAGGACCTGCCGATCCAGGTATTCGCCACCGGGCTGCAGCAACATCCCTACACCTTCTTCTCGCTGAAGAAGAATCCGATCCGCACGCCGCAGGACATGGTGGGCAAGAAGATCGGCATCCAGTCCACCGGCATGGTGCTGCTGCGCGCCCTGCTGGCCAAGAACAAGATCGACGAGAAATCGATGACCATCATCCCGATCGGCAGCGACATGACGCCGCTGCTGACCGGCCAGGTCGATACCGTGACCGGCTGGCAAACCAACACCACGGCGCTGAAGCAGCTGGGCGCGGACCGGGTCGACATGAAACTGTGGGACACCGGCGTCAAGCTGTATGCGCTGCCCTACTACGCCACCACCGACATGATCAAGACCCGGCCCGAGGTACTGCAACGTTTCCTGCGCGCCAGTGCGCGGGGTTGGGCCTATGCCAACAAGAACCGTGACGCGGCTGCCGAGATGCTGGTCAAGGAATACCCCAACCTGAACGGCCCGGATGAACGCGTCGCAGTCGATTCGTTGATGTCCTTCGCCTACAACGACCTCACCAGTAAAAATGGCTGGGGCACGATGGACAGGGGTGTCTGGCAGGAGCAGATCGATCAATACGCTGCGCTGGGCCAGTTCACCAAGCGCACGCCCAAGGTCGACGAGGTGATGACCATGGACATTCTCAACGCCACGCGCGAATACCGTCTGCGCAATTCGTAGTCGCCCCGACTGCCGCCACACCATGACGCCCTCGACGCTGGTTGCGCCGCGCGCTCCAGGCAACCCTGTCGCCCCGACGCGGGCAGCGGCGATGCCGGACACCGGTCTGTCCGTCAGCTGCCGCAACGTGACCGTGCGTTTCTTCACCGACCGGCGCAGTGTCACCGCGCTGCAGGACGTCAGCCTGGACATCCGGGACGGCGAATTCCTCACGCTGCTCGGTCCGTCCGGTTGTGGCAAGTCGACCTTTCTGCGCGTGGTGGCCGATTTGATCGCGCCCACCAGCGGCAGCCTGCAGGTGCTGGGCGTGACGCCCGAGGCCGCCCGTATCCGGCGTGACATCGGCTTCGTGTTCCAGGATGCAGCGCTGCTGCCCTGGCGCACCGCACTGCAGAACGTGGAACTGCCGCTCGAGGTCGCCAAGGGCCGGACCGGCAACACGCGCGGCGCGCGCGCCACACCCCGCGAACTACTGGAAATGGTCGGGCTCAAGGGCAGCGAGAACGCCTACCCGCATGAGCTCTCCGGCGGCATGCGCCAGCGCGTGGCGATCGCCCGCGCACTGGTCAGCGATCCGAAAGTGATGCTGATGGACGAACCATTCGGCGCACTGGACGAAATCACCCGCGACAGGCTGAACGAGGAACTGCTGCGGGTCTGGCGTGAACTGGGCATGACGGTGCTGTTCGTGACGCACAGCATCTACGAGGCCGCGTTCCTGGGCCAGCGGGTGCTGATGCTGGCCGCCAATCCGGGCCGGGTCAAGGAACTGGTGCCGGTGGACCTGCCGGCCGACCGCGGCTTGGCCATCCGCGAAACACCGAAGTTCGTGCAACTGACCGCGCATCTGCGTCAGGTGCTGGAAACCTGCTGAAAGAACGACATGAAACTCCCCCCACGCTTACTGCCTTCGCTGCCCCCCAAGGTGGCCGTCAGTACCTTCGCAACGGTCGGGCGGTACTGACCATGTCAAGCACCACCCTGCAAGCCCCGATGACGGCCACACCGGGCGACGCGGACCTGCTGGCGCATCAGGCGCGGCAGCGGCGGCAGGTCTGGCGGCGGCGCGTCATGCCGGCCATCGGCGTGTTCGTGCTGCTGTTCACCTGGTGGGCGCTGGTCGTCGGGCTGGAGGTCAAGCCATTCATCGCGCCTTCGCCGTTCCTGGTTCTCGAGACCCTGTACGCCAAACGCGCGGTGTTGCTCGACAACATGCTGCCCACCGCGATGGAGGCGGCCGGTGGTTTCCTGCTCGGCAACCTGGTGGCGATCGTCATCGCCACTGTCTTCGTGCACAACAAGACCTTGTACGAGATCTTCTTTCCGGTGGCGCTGATGCTCAACGCCATTCCGATCGTGGCCAAGGCACCGGTGCTGGTGCTGCTGATGGGCAACGGTATGGAGCCCAAGATCGCGATCGCGGCGTTGGTGTGTTTCTTCCCCTCGCTGGTCAACATGGTGCGCGGCCTGGACGCCGCCAATCCGCAGGCCATGGAGTTGATGCGGGTGTTGTCCGCCAGCAAGACCGAGGTGTTCTTCAAGCTGCGCCTGTTCAGTTCCCTGCCCTATCTGTTCTCGGCGCTGCGCATCTCGGCATCGCTGGCCGTCATCGGCGCGGTGGTCGGCGAGTGGATCGGCGCCACCCGGGGCATCGGCGCGTTGATCATCCAGGCCACCTACAACTTCGACTCGGCGCTGCTGTATTCCGCCGTCGTCATGAGCGCGCTGCTCACCGGCGCGTTCTATCTGGCCGTGGCGCTGACCGAGCGCGCCGTCTTGCGCTGGCAACCCGAACACATCGTCTGAGCGCTGCGACGCGCGAACCATTCCGATAAGAAAGATCCGACATGAACAACACTATCCCCACCATCCGGCAACCCGCACGCGACGTCAAGGTGGCCTCGCAGGCCGACGTGGTCGTGGTCGGCGGCGGGCCGGCCGGTGTATCGGCTGCGCTGGCCGCCGCGCGCAACGGCGCCAAGGTCACGCTGCTCGAGCGCTACAACCACCTCGGTGGTCTGGCCTCCGGCGGCATGGTGCTGGTGCTCGACGACATGTGGGACAACCACCTGAACGAGATCTCGGTGCGCGGCAGCTGCATGACCATGATCGAGCGCATGGCCGCACGCAAGCATGCCTTCTACCCGCGTGAAAACGAGTGGGGTTACGACCCGGCCTCCTACCGGCGCTGGGGCCGCTGGGGCGCGTTCGATTTCCACACCCACGAAAAACCCCATCCGGTGTGTTTTGCCGCCGCCTTCGACCCCGATGGCTGGAAACGCCTGTCGCTGGAAATGGTGCAGGAGGCCGGCATCGAGTTGCGGCTGCATTCCTGGTTCTCGCACACGCTGGTCGAGGACGGTGTGGCCAAGGGCGTGGTGGTCGAAAGCAAGGCCGGGCCGCAGGCCATCCTGGGCCAGGTGGTGATTGACACCACTGGCGACCTCGACGTGGCCGCCAGTGCCGGCGCGCCGCATACCGGCGGCAACTACATCATGACCACGGTGTTCCGCCTGGGCGGCGTGGACACCGATGAAGCGGAACGCTTCGAGCGCGAAGAGCCGGAAACATTCTCCGTGCTGGACCGCCAGATCAAGAAAATCCTCGGTGGCTCCTGGGGCTACTGGTGGCTCAAGACGCCGCTGCCGGGCATCGTCTGGTGCAACTGCCCGCACATGGCGGGCCTGGACGGACAAAAGGTCGAGGACCTGACCCGCGCCGAGGTGCAGGGCCGCAGCCACCTGCATGCGCTGGTCGACTTCGTTCGGGGCAAGCTGCCGGGTTTCAAAAACTGCTACGTCGTCGATGTCGCGCCGCAAACCGGCGTACGCCAGACCCGGCTGCT
>JBBRVD010000260.1:0-4406 GCA_038247175.1 Burkholderiales bacterium
GAGGACCGGCACCATATCCGCCGCCGCGCGATCCATGAGCGCGCGGGCAACACCCAGGAAGGCAGCATCGACGTGGCCTTGTCCCGGCTGCGCTGGGCGGGCATCGCACCGGCCACCATCGTCCAGACGCTGGCCTCCAGCTACCTGTCGCCGGTGCTGACCGCGCACCCGACCGAAGTGCAGCGCAAGAGCATCCTGGACGCCGAACGCGGCATCGCCCTGC
Organism: Burkholderiales bacterium; assembly: GCA_038247175.1. GTDB lineage: Bacteria > Pseudomonadota > Gammaproteobacteria > Burkholderiales > Burkholderiaceae_C > CAISIP01. The sequence continues at coordinate 224 of JBBRVD010000260.1, forward strand.
TGCTCACGGCCCGCGACACGATCCGGCTTCACGCGCTGGCTGCGCAGTCCGGCAAGGATGCGCTGACACCCCGCGAGCTGGCGCGCAACGAGGCCCTGATCCGCTCCCGCGTGATGCAACTGTGGCAGACACGGTTGCTGCGCTTTACCAAACTCACGGTCGCCGATGAGATCGAAAACGCGCTGAGTTATTACGAGGCCACCTTCCTGCGCGAGATTCCCAGGCTGTATGGCGACCTCGAGCGCGAACTGGGACAACTGGACATCCACAGCTTCCTGCGCATGGGCCATTGGATCGGCGGCGACCGCGACGGCAACCCGAATGTCGGCGCACAGACCCTGTCCTACGCGCTCAAGCGCCAGGCCGAAGTGGCGCTGCGCCACTACCTGCTTGAAGTGCACCTGCTGGGGGGTGAGTTGTCGGCGTCGGCCATCCTGGTCACGGTCTCCGACGACATGAAGCAGCTGGCCGCGCGTTCACCCGACACCAACGAACACCGCCAGGACGAACCCTACCGTCTTGCGCTGACCGGCATGTACGCGCGTCTGGCCGCCACACTGCGCGCACTCACCGGCGGCGAAGCGGCGCGCCATGCGGTCGCGCCACAGAACCCGTACACCATTGCGCAGGAGTTCAGCGCGGACCTGCGCACCATCGAGACCTCCCTGTTGCAGAACCACGGCGGCGCGCTGGTGGTGCAGCGCCTGCGCCCGCTGATCCGGGCAGTCGAGGTGTTTGGCTTTCACCTTGCCACCATCGACCTGCGGCAGAACTCCGACAAGCACGAGGCGGTGGTCGCCGAGCTGCTGGCGGTCGCGCGTATCGAACCCGACTATGCCAGCCTGGACGAAGCGACAAAGCAGGCGGCGCTGCTGCAGCTGCTGTCCGACGCACGACCGCTGCGGGTGCTGGAACACGCCTATTCGACACTGGTGCAGGACGAGCTCGCCATCTTCAGCACGGCGCGCGAGATGCTGGCGCGTTACGGCCGCCAGGCACTGCTTCACTACATCATCAGCCATACCGAGACCGTCAGCGATCTGCTCGAGGTGCTGCTGCTGCAAAAGGAAACCGGTCTGATGCACCAGACGCTGGACCGCGAAGCACGCACCGACCTGATCGTCGTGCCGCTGTTCGAGACCATCGAGGACCTGCGCAACGCCGCCTCGATCATGCGCGACTTCTATGCCCTGCCAGGCATGCAGGCCATGGTGCGGCGCAGCGGCGGCGAGCAGGACATCATGCTCGGATATTCCGACAGCAACAAGGACGGCGGCATTTTCACCAGCAACTGGGAGCTCTATCTGGCCGAGGTTGCGCTGGTGGCGCTGTTCGACGAGCTGGCTGACAAGCATGGCGGCTCGACGCCGATCCGGCTACGCATGTTCCACGGGCGTGGCGGCACGGTCGGACGCGGCGGCGGGCCGAGTTACCAGGCCATCCTGGCCCAGCCGCCCGGCACGGTGCGCGGCCAGATCCGCCTGACCGAACAGGGCGAGGTCATCGGCTCCAAATATGCGAATCCGGAGATCGGCCGGCGCAACCTGGAAACGCTGGTGGCTGCGACGCTGGAGGCCACGCTGATGCCGGCCACCAAGCCGGTGAGCGAGCAGTTCCTGCAGACTGCCGCCGCACTGTCGCAAACCAGCATGGCGGCCTACCGCAAGCTGGTCTACCAGACCCCGGGCTTCAACGAGTATTTCTTCGGCGCCACGCCGATCCGCGAGATCACCGAACTGCACATCGGCTCGCGCCCTTCCTCGCGCAAACCGTCGCAGGCGATCGAAGACCTGCGCGCCATCCCCTGGAGTTTCAGCTGGGGCCAGTGCCGGCTGACCCTGCCCGGCTGGTATGGTTTCGGCTCGGCGATCCATGCATTCCTGCATGCGCCGGGGCCGGCCACACGCAAGGAGCGCATGGCTCTGTTGCAGAAAATGGAGCGCAACTGGCCCTTCTTTCGTGTTTTGTTGTCGAACATGGACATGGTCATGGCCAAGAGCGACCTGGCGCTGGCCTCGCGCTATGCCGAGCTGGTGGGCAACACACGCCTGCGCAAGAAGATCCTGGGCAGCATCGAGGCCGAGTGGCACCTGACGTCGGACGCGCTGGCCCAGATCACCGGCGACAAGCACCGGCTGGCCAACAACGCAGCGCTGCAGCGCTCGATCCGGCATCGATTCCCGTATATCGATCCGCTGCACCATCTGCAGGTCGAGCTGATACGGCGCTACCGCGCCGGCGCGGTCGACGACCGGCTGCGCCGCGGCATCCATATCTCGATCAACGGAATCGCCGCCGGATTGCGCAACACCGGCTGAAGCCGCCCGCCTGGCTTACCCCTGCGTGTTCAGCAGCTCGCGCACGGCCGCCAGCTGCCGGCGCGATACCGCCAGCACCTCGTCGACACCGTGCAACCGGACCGCCCAGCCCTCGCCCTCCTCCTCGTCAAAGTGTTTCTCCAGCGCGCGCACCAGACGCCGCGCCACCAGCGCGTTGCGGTGGATACGCAGGAAATGCGCGCCATGACGCTCCTCGAGTTCACTCAGTGAGCCATCCAGGATCAGGCTGCGCTGCGCGGTGCGCAGCGTGATGTATTTGAGCTCTGCCTTCAGGTAGACGACTTCGGCCACCGGCACGCGCTCGGCCCGTCCGCGGTCCTGGATGGTCAGAAAACCTGCGGCGGCCTCTGGCTGCAGTGCCGCGGTGGTCAGCCGGCGCCGCGCCACCTTCTGCAGCGCCAGCGACAGGCGCGACAGGCGCACCGGCTTGGTCACATAGTCGATCGCCTCCAGATCGAACGCCTGCAGCGCGTGCTCGGCATGCGCGGTGACGAAGACCACACAGGGTGCCTCGGGCATGGCCGAAAGGCGCTGTGCCAGCGCCAGACCATCGGAGCCCGGCATGTGGATGTCGAGCAGCACCACATCGGCCGCTTCGCATGCGAGCAGTTCCAGCGCCTTGGCTGCGGTCGCCGCCTCGCCCACCACCCGCACCGGCGGCAACACGCACTGCTCGAGCAGCACCCGCATGCGCGAGCGCGCGAGCAATTCGTCGTCCACGATCACGGCGCGCAGCGGGCCCGGCCCGGCCGGCTGGGTCACGGCGGCACCCTCCGTGTTGCGCACTGCAGACTCATACCGGCACCTCCATGCGCACCTGGTAGACGCCATCGACCAGGCCGCTGCGAAAACGGGCCTGCACGTCGTGCAGCAGGCGCAGGCGGTCGCGCACATTGTCCAGAGCGACTCCGTGGCCCGGCGCGCCAGCGCCTGCGGGCACGGTGTTGGTGACCTTGATCACCACCACCGAGCCGCGCCGCCGGGTGGACACCCGGACCGTCGCACCGTGCTCGCTCGGCTCCACGCCATGGCGTACCGCGTTCTCGACCAGCGGTTGCAGCAGCAGTGGCGGCAATACCGCCTGCTCCGCCGACGGGTCCAGCTCCCACTCGAGCTGCAGCCGCTCGCCAAAGCGCACCTGCTCGATCGCAAGGTAACGCCGCGCCAGCTCGATCTCGTCGGCCAGCGTGGCCGATTCGCCCTGGTCCACCAGCGCATGGCGAAACAGGTCGCTGAGGTCTTCCAGCAGGGCCTCGGCCTTGGCCGGTTCGGCGCGTACCAGTGCGATCGCGCTGTTGAGCGTGTTGAACAGGAAATGCGGCCGGATGCGCGATTGCAGTTCCGACAGCCGTGCGGCGGTCGCTGCCGGTGCCCGGGCGCGCTCGCGCATCAGCAGCGCAGTGACGAGCGCCGCCGCCAGCAGCGCACCGGTGGCCGCGCAGGCCACCCACGGTGGCTGGTCCAGCAGTCCGATCACGAGCAGCGTGGCACAGCCATACAGCCCGGCCAGGGCCCCGAGCACGATACCCGCTGCCAGCTGGACACGGATGGGCAACCGGGCCAGCACCCGCTTGAGCGCGCAGGCCACCAGCAGCCACGCCAGCGTGGCGGGCAACGCGGCACCGGTGAGCAAGGCCAGCCGCATCAACCATGCCGCTGGCGTCGAGACGGTGAACAACGCGGCAACGGCCATGACCAGTTCTACGAACAGTACCGCGCGCAGCACCACGCCGATCTGGCAGGCATCGAACACCGGCGCGCGCGGCGCAGGCGCATCGGCAGCCACATCGAGCTCGTGAAAGGTCGATAAAATCTCGGTATCTTTCATCGTGTGTCGGGTTTGA
>JBBRVD010000261.1:0-4381 GCA_038247175.1 Burkholderiales bacterium
ACCATCCAGATGAAGACGAAGCGGGACAACTCCTCGGTCCAGATATACGACGGTATGAGTTGTGTGTAACGCGAGATCACCTGCATCGTGATCGGCACCATCAGGATGGCCACCGAGGCCACCATCAACCAGCGCAGCAGTGACTGGTACCTGTCCAGCATCTTCTTCATCATCATCAGACGTTCCCCGAAAACGACGCCGCGCCGCTACGGCAAGGCCGAGGCGGCGCGGCAGCTGCTGCTTTATTTGATGGCGAGAATCTTGGCGTGGATGGTGTCGGCGCCGATTTCCTTGGCGTAGGCCGCCATCACCGGATCGACCAGGGCCTGCATCTTTGCGCGGTCGGCGAACGGGATACGCTTGAGCTTGCCACCCTTCTCCAGCGCATCCAGCTTGGCGGAGTCTTCGGACGATTCGAGCTGCCGTCCGTAGGCACCGGCTTCCTTGCCGGCCTTCAAGATGGCCGCCTGCAGGTCGGCCGGCAGTTTGGCAAACGTCTTGCCGGAGAAACACAGTGGCCGGATCGTGATCGCATGTTGCGTCATCGCCAACTGCGGAGCCACCTCGTAGAACTTCATCTGCTCGACGCCGGCTGCCTCGTTCTCGCCGGCGGCGATGACGCCGTTCTGGATCGCGTTGTAGACCTCGTTGTAGGCGATCACGGTGGGCGCCATTCCGACTGCGGCGAAGGTGCGGCTCCAGATCGGCGCACCCTGCACCCGCACCTTGAGGCCCTTGATTTCCTCCAGGTTCTTCACCGGCTTGTTGACGAAGATGTTGCGTGTGCCACCGCCGGCGTAACCGATCAGCATCACTTCCGCCTTTTGCGCCACCTCGTCGGCGATGGGCTTGAGGATGTCGGCATCCAGCACCTTGTTCCAGTGTGCCAGGTCGCGGAACAGGAACGGCGCATCAATGAACGGCGCCGCCTTGGAGAAGGTCGACATGTGGGCCGGCGAGACGATCGCGAAATCCACCGCCTTGCCCTGGTTCATGTACGCGAAATAGTCCTTCTCCAGGCCCAGCTCGCTGTTCTTGTGCATCACGAAATTGACCGGCTTGCCGTAGTACTTGTTGACCAGTTCGCCGAACTTCACCAGTGACTTGGTAAAGGCATGGTCGTCGTTGAACTGCGAAGCGCCATGCAAGGTGATGACTTGTTGCGCATTGGCCGCAACGCCCGCCGCCGCCAGTGCCAGCGCAACGAAGGTGGCGCGCAGTTTGCCGCCGAGGATAGGTGTGCCCATGGTGTCTCCTGCTGTGACCGTCGCTCGTCACGTTGTGGAAGGTGCCGCCAGTCCGGCTACGACACTCCAACTTTAGGCGGCAGCCGGTCAGGAGTCAAACATAATATGATAGGGATGATCCCTAAGGCGTACTCGTCATTTCCGGATCACAGCCTGCCAGGCAGCATCGGCCTGATCCCGGTAGACCTTCCAGTCGCCTGCAAGCCAGCGCTGTCGTCCGCGCTCGGCATAGAACAGGTACAACTGGTCGCCAAAGAACTCCCAGACCTTGCCGTCGGTGGCAATCAGCCCTTCACCCAGTGACAAGGCATTGGCACAGTGGCCGTTGTAATGCGGGACATAACGCGCCGGGTCGGCCGCAAACCGCTCGGCGCTCTGGCGGGATGCGAAACGCCAGGTGGCACCCCGGTATTGCACTTCGTGGCCTTTTTCACCGGCCAGCACCCGGTGCGTCTGACGCACCTGCGGGCTGAAATACGAGACTGTGTCCTGTCCGCCAATGGCGATGTTGCCGAGGAAACCGGTGGCGACCGGCTCGGCGGCGTGCACCGGGCCGAACGACAACATGAACAGCGTGAGGAATACAGAAAACAGACGGAGCAGCATGACAAATCCTTGCAGGGGTGGAGCAGCGCTCCCGCCGAGCGAAGGGCTCGCGGCGATCGGGTGGCGCCAGACCGATTGCGGGTTCGTCGCCGCCACGGGCCATTGCTTACAGTGCGGCATGGAACGCGTCAGTCGCCAGTCGCCGCTCAGCGCCGATGAAGGCACCACTGGTTACAAGAGGCGTGCTGGTGGTGCGCCGACAATACGGCGCTTTGGCAACCCGCCACAAAATCAATCAGGAAGGGTCGAACGTGTTCAAGAACGTGATGGTGTACCGCATGGTGTCGGCGTGGACGATGGCGCAGGCACAACTCGAGGAGGCGCTGGACAAGGCGCGTTTCGAGCCCTGTGGTGCGTCGCAGGAAAAATCGGTGGGCTGGGTCGAGCCGCGCGGCCAGGCCCACGGGCCGCTGGTGGAGATCGTGGGCGGCCAGTGGCTGCTCAAGCAGGCGGTCGAGACCAAGGCAGTGCCGGCCTCGGTGGTCAAGCGCAAGGTGCAGGAACGCGCCGACCAGATCGAGGCCAGCACCGGACGCAAACCCGGCAAGAAGGAAAAACGTGAACTGGCCGAGGACATCCGGCACGGCTTGTTGCCGATGGCTTTCACCAAGCAGTCCGGCACGCTGGTCTGGATCGATCTCCAGGCCGGGCGCCTGGTGCTGGACGCCGGCAGCCAGGCCAGGGCGGACGAGACGATGACGGCGCTGGTGGCGGCCATCGACGGCCTGGCGGTGCAATTGATCGACACCCAGACCTCGCCGGCCGTGGCGATGGCCCAATGGCTTTCGACCCAGGAAGCGCCGGCGGGATTCAGCGTGGACCGGGAGTGCGAACTCAAGGCGGCCGACGAGTCGCGCGCCGTGGTGCGTTACACCCGTCATGCGCTGGACACCGACGAAGTGCGCCAGCACATCGCGCTGGGCAAAATGCCGACCCGGCTCGCATTGACCTGGAACGACCGGGTCTCGTTCGTGCTGACCGAGGCGATGCAGCTCAAGAAGGTCGCGCTGCTCGACGTGGTGCTCGAGAACAAGCCCCAGGCCGCGGGCGACGGCCGCGACGACGGCTTCGATACCGATGTCGCACTGGCCACCGGCGAACTGCGCCAGTTGCTGCCCGCGCTGCTCGAAGGCCTGGGCGGCGAGGTCGCGCAGCCGGGCTAGGATGAAGCTGCCCCCACGCTCACTGCGGTCGCTGTACCCTGCAAGGGCCGTCAGTCCCGTCGGAGCGGCCGGGTGGTACCGGTATCCGGACCCACAGGAAACCGCACCGTGACAGCTGCAAAAACTCCCACCCTGCTGATCGTCTACCACTCCACCACCGGCGGCACGGCGCAGATGGCCACCGCCGCATGCCGCGGTGCGCAGCGGGCCGCAGGGCTGCAGGTTCGCATCCTGCAGGCACAGGACGCCGGCCCCGATGACTTGCTGGCGGCTCAGGGCTACCTGTTCGCAACCCCCGAGAACCTGGCCGCCATGGCCGGCGTCATGAAGGATTTTTTCGACCGCTGTTATTACCCGGTGCTGGAGCAGATCAACGCCCGGCCGTATGCGCTGCTGGTGTGCGCCGGCAGCGACGGCAGCAACGCGGTGCGCCAGGCCGAACGCATCGCCACCGGCTGGCGTCTGCGCAAGGTGGCCGAGTCGCGGATCGTGTGCACCCATGCGCAGACGCCCGAGGCCATCCTGGCACCCAAGACCATCGCACAAACCGACCTGCAGGCCTGCGAGGCGATCGGCGAAGCACTGGGCCACGGCCTGGTCATGGGGCTGTTCTAGGCGCGCAGAACCCGTTCCGTGCCATCATCACTTCATGCTCAGAACACTGAAAGACCTATTCGACAAGCTCGGTCCGATGGCGGCCGGAGCGGATCCGCAAGCCGCGGAACACGCGTTGCAGCTGGCCACCGCCGTGATGCTGGTCGAGGTGATGCGCTCCGATCCCGGTTTTCGTCCTGGCGAACGCGAAGCGGTGCTGGCCGCGTTGCGCGACAAATTCGCGCTCGACACGGACGAGGCCGACCGGCTCGCCGAACTGGCGGAAACCACTGCCAAGCTGGCCACCGACCTGTTCGCTTTCACAACGCGTATCAACGACCATTTCGAGATGCCGCAAAAACTGCGCATGATCGAACATATGTGGCGCGTGGCCTATGCGGACGGCCGACTGAGCGACCACGAGCGCCACGTGATGTGGCGCGTGGCCGACCTGCTGCACATACCCCAGGGCGCGTATGTGCATGCCAAGATGCGCGCCCGCGACGAGGCTGGCGCCGCTTGACCAGCGCCTGAGCCGCGCCAGCCAGCGCAGCCGCCACGCGCCGCGGCGCCGCTGTACGGCACAATCGTCACCCCATGCACAACACCGACTCCTCGCCCGCCGCGGATGCCATCGTCTCGGTGCGTGACGTCAGCAAGACCTACGCTGGCGGCTTCCAGGCGCTCAAACATGTCAACCTGGACATCCGCCAAGGTGAAATCTTCGCGCTGCTGGGCCCCAATGGCGCCGGCAAGACAACGCTGATCAGC
>JBBRVD010000262.1:0-4379 GCA_038247175.1 Burkholderiales bacterium
TTCACCCACATCGATGGCGAGCAGGCCGGCGTCACCGTGGGCTCCGGCGCGCTGGTCGGCCCGTTCGCGCGGCTGCGCCCGGGCGCCCGGCTGGGCGCCGAGGTGCATATCGGCAACTTCGTCGAGGTCAAGAATTCCACGATGGCCAAGGGAGCCAAGGCCAATCACCTGGCCTACCTGGGTGACGCGACGGTGGGGGAGCGGGTCAACTTCGGTGCCGGTAGCATCACCGCCAATTACGACGGCGTATTCAAGCACCGCACCGTGATCGAGGACGACGTGCACGTGGGCAGCAATTGCGTACTGGTGGCACCGGTCACCATCGGCGCCGGCGGCACGGTCGGCGGTGGTTCGACCATCACCAAGGACACGGCGCCCGGCGCGCTGAGCGTGGCGCGCGGCCGCCAGACCACGATTGCCGGCTGGACCCGCCCGCGCAAATGAATCTGACGCCCGTTGACGCGACCCAGCGCATCGAGCAGCTCGAGCGCGAACTGGCGCAAGCGCGGCTGGCGCTGGAGGACTTCACCTACTCGGTGTCGCACGACCTGCGTGCTTCGCTGCGCCACGTGAATGCCTATCTGCGTATCGCCCGCGAAGACCTGGGCGACCAACTGGACCCCGCGATTGCCGAACACCTCGACACCGCTGCCGGCGCGGCGACCCGGATGAGCCGCCTGATGGACGGTTTGATGGAGCTGTCGCGGGTGGGCCGTGCCGTGATGCAGCCCGGTGTGGTCGATATGGCCCAGTTGCTGGCCGATGTGCGGCAGCATCTGCTGCCCGCGGTCGATGGCCGGGACGTACGCTGGCAGATCGCCCCCGACCTGCCACGTGTGCGGGGCGATTCTGCGTTGCTGAACCTGATGCTGACCTGCCTGATCGATAACGCGCTCAAGTTCAGCCACGATCGCGCAGTTACCGAGGTCGCCGTCGGCTGGACGGCATTGGAACAGGGCGTGTGCGAGATCCATGTGCAGGACAACGGTGTCGGGTTCGACCCGCGCATGCAGGACCGTCTGTTTCGGGTGTTCCAGAGCCTGCACAGCGCGCGCGAGTTCGACGGCATCGGCATCGGCCTGGCGCTGTCAAGGCGCGTGGTCGAGCGCCACGGTGGGCAGATCCGCGCCCAGGGGGACCCGGGTCAGGGTTGCCGGATCAGTTTCAGCTTGCCGCTGGCGTGACCGTTGCCGGGCGCAGCGGCAGCTGTGCGCCGAACTTGGCGCGCTTGATGCTGAAAAATGCCTTCACGTTGCGCACATTCGCGTCGCTGGTGAACAGGCGTTGTGTCAGCGCGTGGTACTGCGGCATGTCCGCCACGTGCACGACCAGCACGAAGTCGGGGCCGGGCGAGACCCGGTAGCACTGTTGCACGGCATGGTTGGCGATCACCCGCTGCTCGAACGCGTCCAGCCATTCAGCCCCTTGCCGGTCCAGCGTGATCTCGACGATGGCGCTCAGGCCATGGCCCAGCAGCGGCGCCAGCGTATCAGGCGACAACACCGCGATCTGCTGCTCGATCACACCGGCCTCACGCAGGCGCTTGACCCGTCGAAGGCACGTCGGCGGGGAAGTAAAAATCCGCTGCGCGAGTTCCAGATTGCTCAGGGACGCGTCTTTTTGCAGTTGCTCCAGCAAGCGCAAGTCCATATCGTCTAGTTCGATTTGTTCCATTTTTAGATCATCCATGAAACTAATGATCGGATGTGGTTAGTAGTGAAACGATAGTTCGAATTTGTGCATTTTTTGGTTAATTATTTTTTACGACTGCCCGTACTATCGCGCCACAACTTCTGGAGCATTCCTTATGTGTGGCATCGTCGGCGCGGTCTCCAACCGCAACATCGTTCCGGTCCTGGTCCAGGGGCTGCAGCGGCTCGAATACCGGGGGTATGACTCCTGCGGCGTGGCCGTGCATGTGGACGGACTGCAGCGCGCACGCAGCACCTCGCGCGTGGCCGAACTGATTGAGCAGGTCGCCAACGGCAAGTTGGAGGGCCGCACCGGCATCGCCCATACCCGTTGGGCCACGCACGGTGCGCCGGTGGTGCACAACGCGCATCCGCATTTCAGCCACGGCACCGGCGCCGACGCTTACGACCGGCCAGGGCGGATTGCGTTGGTGCACAACGGCATCATCGAAAACCACGACGAATTGCGCGCCACGCTCACCGCCAAGGGGTATGTGTTCCAGAGCCAGACCGATACCGAGGTGATCGCGCACCTGGTTGACAGCCTGTACGACGGTGACCTGTTCGAAGCGGTGCAGGTGGCAGTACAGCAACTGCATGGCGCCTATGCGATCGCGGTATTTTGCAAGGATGAGCCGCAACGCCTGGTCGGCGCGCGGGCCGGCTCGCCGCTGATCCTGGGCGTGGGCAAGGACGGGCAGGAGCATTTCCTGGCGAGTGACGCGATGGCGCTGGCCGGCGTGACGGACCAGATCGTCTACCTGGAAGAGGGTGACGTGGTCGACGTGCAACTGGGCAAAACCTGGATCGTCGACAAGGCCCACAAACCGGTGGACGCAGCCAAACGCCCGGTCAAGACGGTGCTGGCGCACAGCGGTGCGGCCGAACTGGGGCCGTACCGTCATTACATGCAGAAGGAAATCTTCGAGCAGCCGCGTGCGATCGGAGACACGTTGGAGGGCGTGCTCGGTATCGTGCCGGAACTGTTCGACGGTGCAGAGGCCAGCGCGGCGCGGGTCTTCAACGAGATCGACTCGGTGCTGATCCTGGCTTGTGGCACCAGTTATTACAGCGGCTGCACGGCCAAGTACTGGCTGGAGAGCATTGCCGGCATCCCGACCCAGGTCGAGGTGGCCAGCGAATACCGCTACCGCACCTCGGTGCCCAATCCGAGGACGCTGGTTGTCACCATCACCCAGTCGGGCGAGACGGCCGACACACTGGCCGCGCTGCGCCACGCCCAAAGCCTGGGCATGATGCAGACCCTGACAGTCTGCAACGTGGCCACCAGCGCGATGGTGCGCGAATGCAAGCTGGCCTACATCACTCGCGCCGGCATCGAGATCGGCGTGGCCTCGACCAAGGCCTTCACGGCGCAACTCGCCGGCCTGTTCCTGCTGACGCTGGCCTTGGCGAAAAGCCGCGGCCGCCTGAGCCAGGAGCAGGAAGACGCGCACCTCGCAGCCATGCGTCATCTGCCGGTTGCGCTGCAGGCTGTGCTGGCACTCGAGCCGCAAATCATCGCCTGGGCGCAGGACTTCGCCAAGATGGAAAACGCGCTGTTCCTGGGTCGCGGCCTGCATTACCCGATCGCGCTCGAAGGTGCGCTGAAATTGAAGGAGATCAGCTACATCCACGCCGAAGCCTATCCTGCCGGCGAACTCAAGCACGGCCCGCTGGCGCTGGTCACGAGCGCGATGCCGGTGGTCACGGTGGCGCCGAACGACGCGCTGCTGGAAAAGCTCAAGAGCAACATGCACGAGGTGCGCGCCCGTGGCGGCGTGCTCTATGTGCTGGCCGACGGCGACACCCGCATCGAGCGCGCGGAGGGCATCAACGTGATCCGCATGCCCGAGCACTACGGCGCCTTGTCGCCACTGCTGCATGTGGTGCCGCTGCAGTTGCTGGCGTATCACACGGCGTGTGCGCGGGGGACGGATGTGGACAAGCCGAGGAATCTGGCGAAGAGTGTCACGGTGGAGTGAGCATCGCACGCCTGAATCAGGTTGATCTGCAGGAACAAGGTCTGTCGGACCCGTAATAGGGTCTGTCGGGAGCTGGGGTGTCTGGCGCGCTTGTTGCAAATCGGTAGCTCCGCGAGGGCTAGACGCAGCGACGCAGCGGCCGTGGACCCGAGCTGCACAATCTGAGGAGAGGCTCAGCATTTCGGCAATGTCCCTATCACTGTTGAATGCGGCCGGATGACGGAAGGGAGAGCTGGGCTATCTACTTGTGAGTCAGCCCAAGTCGTTCGACTGGCATGAGCGCAATGCGCGTCCTCACCCTTGGGGCACTGGGCATGCGAAGCTGCTTTAATTAGCCCTCAGGCGCTTTGACACCGTGTTCAAGATTTGCAAACACTGAATCGGCGAGTCCGCGACACCAGGAAAGCGGAACAAGCCGTGCGCAGGGTTGCGGCTGCTCGTGAGCGTCACCTGATGTCAGAATGCGGGTGCTCCCGGCCTGGCGGTCTACGCCTGTTGCAAATGCCGCGTTGACGTGATTTAATTGCAGCATGACAAAGGCCATCAGCACGCAGCAGTCACCGATCACCCCGACCCGGAGCGTAGCGCTCTCGTCCATCTGGCAATTGATTTTGAGCCAGGATGATGCGCTCAAATCGGATCGCACCCCAGTGGCGGCCAGCTCGCTGGTAGGTTTCAAACTCGGCAATGACCTGGCGTACAA
>JBBRVD010000263.1:0-4367 GCA_038247175.1 Burkholderiales bacterium
GGCCGCAAGCCCGGTACCGGCAAACCACCGCTGACCAGGGTCACCGCCAGCCCGGCACGGGTCATCGCGTCGGACAACAACACGGCGCGCTGGAGGTGGCCGGTACCCAGCAGATGCTGGACATGGACCATCACACGGGGCTGGTTCACGGTTGCCGACCTGCATCGACAGCTGTGGCCAGCGGCAGGTTCAGCCGCTGCACCGCCGGCATGCCGTGTTTATCCAGGGTGAACAGTTGCAGCGTCTGCCAGTCCAGCTTGGCGGGCGGCTTGCCCAGCATGTCCCAACCAGTAGCCTGGGCCAATATCACCCGCATCACGCCGCGGTGTGTGACCGCCAGCGTCGGTGAGCCCAGCGCGGCGCGCTCAGCCAACCACGGCCGTACACGTTGCCACACCCGGCGCGGACTCTCACCACCGGCGGCCATGAAGTCCCATCCACGCGCCTCGTTTTCGGCCATCGCAGCGCCCTGTTCGGCCCGCAGGTCGGCCAGACTGTAGCCCTCCCACTGGCCCCAGGCCATCTCGATCAGGCGCGGCTCTGTGATCGGCGCGGTCAACCGGAGCTGCGCGGCAGTCTGAGTGCACCGTGTGAGCGGACTGGTGAACACCGGCATGCCGGCGTACGGGTCGGGCAGTCTGCGCTTGGCCAGCAAGGCGGCCGCCGCGTCGGTCAGGCCGATATCGGTGCGACCTTGCACCCGCTTGTCACGGCTCCAGGGCGTCTCGCCATGGCGCAGCAGCACCAGCAGGATCGTCATGGATGTGACACCGTGGTACCCGTGTCGGAGTCGACAGCGCTCGGCGTGGTGCCGGCAGCGCCTTGCAAGCACCCGAGCAGGCCGCGCAACCTGGCTGCTGCCCGCACCAGGCTGCGCTGCTGATCGACGAACCGGGCGGCCGCACGTCCCATTGCGGCGCACAGGGACGCGTCCGACAACAGGGCGCGCGCGCATACAGCCAGCGGCTGCGGGGCTATTGCGCTGGCCAGCAAGCCGGTCACACCGTCCTGCACCACATCCGGTACGCCCCGCGATGCGCACGACACCACCGCCATGCCGGCCGCCTGGGCCTCGAGCATCGCCATGCCATACGCCTCGTTGACTGCCGGCCAGATGCACAGATCGCCGGCGGCGTAAACCGCTGCCATCGTTCGCGCATCGCAGGCACCGAGAAAATGCACCCGGCCCGGCGCCGCATCCGAGAGCAGCGCCTCGACCTGAGCACGGGCGGCACCGTCGCCGGCCACCAGCAATTGCCACGGCAGGTCCGGCAACAACGACAGCGCCTGCGCCAGCACGCCATAAGATGCCAGCTTGTCGCCAGGCCGCATCATGGCAGCCACCACCATCCACGGCTGATCCTGTGGCAATGCGCAGGCCAGGCGCAGCCGGGCGCGCAGCAGCGCGCGCTTGCGCGCGGCACGCTGATAGGGCGCCGGATCGAGAAACGGCGGCAGGCGTTCGATCCGGGTGTGTGCAGGTGCCGCCAACCGCAGGCCCGGGACATCATGCGCGGTCGGACACAACAGCAGATCGGCCTGCTGCAGCGCCTCCAGTACCGCAGCCTCCCCCATGGCCCAAGGCCCGCTCAGCCGCTTGGGCGCATGCGATGCCTCGGCGACCACGTAGGGCAGGTCCAACGCGGCGCATACCGCAGGCCCCAGCCAGTCCGGCGCCTTGTAATACAGGTGGTACGTGAACCAGAGGTCAGGGCGCGATCCATCGGTGCCATCGCGCCAGCGCGCGACCAGCGCCCGAGCGGCGTCGAGACCTGCGCTGCGCAAGGCCTGCTGGTGCGCAATGTCTCCCGCGCGATCGAACGCGCGCAGTTCGGACACCAGTTCGACGGTATGCCCCGCCATCCGCAAGGCGTCCATCAAAAGGCGGGCCACCCGTCTGTCACCGGACGCCGTGGGGTGTGTCGGCGCCTTCAGCGGCGCGTAGAAGGCGATGCGCATCGAAACATTGTAGGAGCCGGCGGCGGGTCGAACACGGGTGTCCGGCCCATGCCGGCGAACCGTACAATTCCCCGCCAGCGGAAGCATGAAAGCCACCGGCGATCAACGCCGTGCTCCGACGGCACAGGTCCCCTTTCTTGATCGGCGCTGTTTCCATGTGCGGCATCTTTCTTGTTCTCGAACGCGGCCGCAGGGTCGACCCTGCGCGTGCCGAAGCGGCAACCGCGCGTCTGCACCACCGCGGCCCCGACGGACGCGGGCACGACCGTTTCGACTGGCAGGTGCCGACGGCTGAAGGTCCGGTTCCGGTATCCGGGTTTCTCGGTCATACCCGGCTGTCCATCCTGGATCCCGCGGCGCGCTCGGACCAGCCGTTCCGGCGACGCCAGCACACGCTGGTCTACAACGGCGAGGTCTACAACTTCCGGGCGCTGCGCGATGCGCTGGCACGTGATGGGGCAGGTTTCGACACCGAGGGCGACACGGAAGTTCTGTTGAGCCTGCTTGCGCATGAAGGTGTGCCAGGGTTGAACCGGGCCAACGGCATGTGGGCTCTGTGCCTGCTGGACGCCCACCAATATCAGCTGACCGCTGCACGCGACCGGTACGGCAAGAAGCCGCTGTTTTACTACCAGGACGCACAGACCGTGTGCATGGCATCGGAAATCGGCCCGCTGCTGCATTACCTGGATCGGCGAGGCGGCATCGTGGCAGCCGACCTGAACAACTTCCTGCGCGACGGCTGGGCTTTTCCGCACGCCGACGGCGCAACCCATCTGCACGGCATACGCCAGGTTCGCGCCGGCTGTGCGATGGTGATGGATCTGCGCAACTGGTGCTGGACCGAGCAGAGCTACTTTGACCTGGCAACCCATGTCGCGCAGGGCGAGCGTGATCCCGAACGGCTACCGGAGTTGTTGCGCGACGCCGTCTGCGCGCGCCTGGTCGCGGACCGCAAGGTCGGGCTGCTGCTGTCCGGCGGTGTCGACAGTTCGCTGATCCTGTCCGTGCTGGCCGACCAGGGGCTGGCCGGGCAAGTGACCTGCTTCACCGGAGATGCTGGCAAAAGCGACGATGCCCGCCTCGCCAGTGCCTGCATCGCGCAACTGGGCCTGCAAGCCATCAATCTGCCTCTGGATTACGGACAGGCCGGCATGGACAGTTTCCTGCAGATCTGCCGACACCAGGAAAAGCCGTTTCCGTTCATTGGCAATGCGCTGGCGATGCCGCAGCTCTATGCGCACATCGCCAGCCATGACGTGCCTGTCGTGCTCGACGGCACGGGCGGCGACGAAGTGTTTGCCGGCTATTGGGACCGCTATTTCCGCTTCGCCGCCCATGAAGCGCTGCTGGCCGGTGACGACGCCTGGATCGCCCAGGTACAAGCCGACAACGCCGACGATCCACGCCTGCGCGACATCATCGCCAGGGCGCTCGCCGTCATGGCGCCGGGACACGCCATGCCGGCGCGCCCCAGTGGACTCACCCGCAGCGCCGAGGATCCCGCCGATCTGGACGACTTCGTGCATGCCGATGTGCGCGATGCGCCGGTGCGCGACGTGCTGGCAGGATTTCGTGGCACCTTGGCCCAGGCCCTGGTGCTTGATGCCGGCATGGGCCGGCTGCAAGAATGGTTGTGGCAGAACGACCGCAACGCGATGATGTCGGGTATCGAGAACCGCAGCCCGCTGCTGGACTGGCGGCTGGCACCCTACATGGGCAGCGGTTATCGCAATGGATTCTGCGGGCCGTGGAACAAGCCGCTGCTGCGCAGCGCGTTTCCGGTGCCGCTGCCGACCCAGTGGCGGCGCGACAAGCAGGGTTTCCGTTGGGTCTACCACCGCTTCCTGCGCAACCACCGCGACCAGGTGCTGGAGTTGATCGCGGCGTCACGCGTCCTGTCCGAGCGGGTGCACATGGCACGGTTGCTCGATGCCGCCCGGCACGACCCGGCCTACCTGGGCAGCAGCTTGCTGCACCGCATGTTGTGCATCGCAGGACTCGAGCACACCGGCGTCATCAGCAGCATCGCCGCCACGCACTGAGCGGCTATTGCCTCTCGCGCTCAGGCGTCGGCACGTGGCGGCAAACCGAACCTGGCGGCCAGCCGGTCCAGGTTGCCCTGCAAACCGAACTTGGCGATTACGCGCAGCCGACCGGCCTCGGCCAGCATGCGCCGGCGCGCCGGATCGCGCATCAGCGCCTGCAGTGCACGCGCCAGTGCCTGCGGATCCTGCGGTGGCACCAGCACACCGGTCTCGCCGTCGATGATCAGTTCATGGATGGCGGAAACGTCGGTGGCAACCACCGGCACCGCCTGGCTCTGCGCCTCCATCAGCACATTGGGCAGTCCGTCGCGGTCACCATCCTGCGCAATGCGGCTGGCCAATGCAAACAGATCGGAGGAC
>JBBRVD010000264.1:0-4353 GCA_038247175.1 Burkholderiales bacterium
AGGCACCGGCCTCATGTCGAACGACTTCGCCTGGGGCTTGCTGCGCCATGGCGGAGTGTCGGTGCTCGACGCCCAGGCCTTCGGGCCGTCAGCTGCCGGTCATGTGCGGCTGGGGCTGGTCGTCGACGATGCGCGGCTGGCCGATGCCTGTCGGCGTATCCGATGTTATTGCGCCATGCCGCGCGCCTGATTGCGACCGGCAGTCGCTGATCGTCAGGCCATCCCCACCTGGGCCAGCGGGGCGACCGCGTCATCCGGCCGCTCGGCGATCATGTCGCACAACTCGCGCCGTATCGCCGCATAACCGGGATCGTCGAAACAATTGTGCATTTCGCCCGGGTCTTCCTGCAGGTCGTACATCTCGCCCACACCGCTGATCTGTTCCAGGCTGAGCTTGTGCCGGCGGGTCCGCACGGTCTGCAGGCGCAACTCGACGCCTGAGCGTGACGGCCGAAGATGCCATTCGGAACGTGCGAAGTCCCGTGTCGACCCATCGGCCTCGATCAGGCCGCGCAAACTGCGCCCGTGTGTGGCAACCGGCAGCGGGGCGCCAGCATAGTCGCACAAGGTGTTCGCCAGGTCCAATGTGGATACCGGCTCGTCGATGCGTCTGCCAGCAGTGATACCCGGCCCTTCGCACAGCAACGCGACGCGCAACAGGCCTTCGTAAGCCATCGGGCCCTTGACCAGCAGGCCATGGTCTCCCAGCCACTCGCCGTGGTCACTGGTGAAAACGACCAGCGTGTTGTCGGCCAGTCCCAGTTCCTGCAACGCGATGCGGATACGGCCGATCTGGTGATCCACCAGCGAAATCATGCCGTAGTAGTTGGCGATCAGGCGCCGCAACTGGGCATCGGTCTGGACCGGCGTTCGGGACACCTTTTCACGAACCTGGCGCAGGGCAGCGTCCGCCATCTGTGGGGTGCCTTCCAGGCTGGCGCGATGCCACCAGGGCCTGCGCTCCAGGTCGCGGACCCGATGGGCGGGCAGGTCCACGTCGTCGGGATGGTGCAAATAACACCAGGGTGCGGGAGCATCGAAGGGTTGATGCGGATCGGGAAATGACGCCCACAGGCAAAAGGGCTGTTCGCGCCGCGCCCGCAGGTACTCGATCGTGCGGTCACCGATCCAGCTCGAGTTGTGCCAGGCCACCGGCAGCGCCGAGTTCCAGGTCTGGTGGGCATCGGTCAGTGGCGGCAATGCGCTCTTGTATTGAGTGATCCGTTCCTCGCCGCGACCATCGGCATGAAACCAGCGTTCGTAATGTTGCCCCCGTGGCGGTGGCATGGGCGGGAAGTTGTTGTGCCCCTCCAGCATCAGCTCGACATGGTCGAAACCCATGTACGGTCCGTGCCAATCGGCACCATAGTCGGCACTGCTGAATCGGCACTCGGGCGAGCCGGTGGGCTGAAAGGTCTGGAAGGTATTGAAGTGCGCCTTGCCGATAAATCCGGTCGCATACCCGGCACCCGCCAGCGTGCCGGCGAAGCCCGCCTGTGCCGTCGCCGCTGGCAGCTCGATGCCGTTGTCCGACACGCCATGGGTCAGCGGCAGCAGGCCGGTCAGGATCGATGCCCGTGAAGGCTGGCAGACAAGATTGGGTGTGATGCAGGCCGAAAAGCGCGTGCCATGGCGCGCCATTGCGTCCAGATGGGGGGTCTTGACCTTGCGCCCTTCAAAGCCATAACAATCGCCCCGATGCTGATCGGACGTGATCAGCAGGATATTGAATCGACCTTGTGCGTTCGGCATGGGCTCGGCGCGATTGCCTCTCACGCTCTCACTCGGGCTGGATGCCAGCACGTTTCACAGCCGACTCCCACTTCTTGATCTCTGCCATCAGCATCGCCCGATAGGCCGCCGGGCTCTCGCTGGTGCGGGTATCGTCGATACCAAAATCCTTGAGTTTTTCCTGGATGTCGGTCCGGGACATGATGCGGGCCAACTCGGCATGCAGCCGGTTGACGATCGCCGGCGCCGTGCCTGCCGGCACCAGGATGCCTTGCCACTGGCCGGTCTCGAAGTTCGGCACGCCCGACTCCGCGACGGTGGCCACTTCAGGCAACACCAGCGACCGGGTACGACCGGTCGTGGCCAGCGCAATCAGCTTGCCGCCGCGGATATGCGGCAGTGCCGGCGCAATTCCCAGCATGCCCAAGGTAACCTGGCCGCTGACCAGGTCCACCACGGCCTGCCCGCCGCCCTTGTAGGGAACATGCACCATCTCGACGTTGTGGTGATTCAATATCATTTCCATGCTCAGGTTCTGAGGCGAGCCTGCCCCGGGGGAGGCATACGCCAGGGCGCCGGGTTTGCCCTTGGCCAGCTGGATCACCTCCTGCAGAGACCTGGCACCCAATGACGGGTGCGCCACCAGCACCAGCGACGCCTGACCCAGAATCGTGACCGGCTCGAAACTCTTGATCGGATCGTGGTTGAGTTTCTTCACGGTGTACGGAAACAAGGTGTTCACCGGCGTGGCAAGCAGCATCGTATATCCGTCCGGTGCCGTTTTCGCGACATGTTCGGTTGCGATCAAGCCGCCACCGCCCGGCCGGTTCTCCACCACCACCGACTGCCCGAGCGCATCGCCTAACGGCACGGCGACCAGACGGGCCATCACATCGGATGCGCCGCCGGGAGGCGAGTTGACGATCAGCTTCAAGGGCCGGGTCGGCCATGTCTGTCCCCATGCAGTCGCCTGGCACAGCGCCAGCACCGATACGATCAGCACGGACACGATTCGACGCGGGGATAGGGTCATGTTGTCTCCTGTTGGCGGCGCCATGTACGCCGGGCCTCGGGTACCATGGACGTCGAAATTGTAGGAACTGAAAGCGGCTCGCGCATGGTCTATTTGGCGAAAGCAGAGTTTCGAATCTGGAACTTCAGACCGGCGTGCGGGTCGGGCGGGGCTTTCGCGCACGAGCCACCGTAATGGACATCCGCAACCTGCGCATCTTCCTCGAGGTCGCTGGCTGCGCCAGCGTGTCACGAGCTGCCACGCAGCTGGCGGTAAGCCCGTCCTCGGTCAGCAAGGCCATCACCGCGCTCGAACTCGAGTTGTCGACGCGTTTGTTCGAGCGCACTGGAAGAGGCGTGGTTCTGACGGCAGCCGGTCAGGCACTCCAGCCGCGTGCCGAGTCCGTCATCGCTGCCATGGATGGCATCCACGAAAGCCTCTCGATGGCGGGCGCACCGGTGTCGGGCGTGGTTCGCCTGGGCATCCAGCCGGCGGTCAGCTGGCCCTTGGTTGCCGATCTGCTCGATGGCATAGGGCACACATTTCCATCGATCAGCCTGGACATCTACGAAGGCACCGCCCACCAGATCGACGAGTGGCTGGTCGAGGGCCGTTGCCAGATCGGGCTGCTGTCCCGCCGCCCCTCGCCCACAGCCACGGATACCGAGACCTTGCTGCGATTGCCGCTGCTGCTGATCGGTCGCGCCGGCTGCGCGGAGACGGCCCAGGGCACGATCAGCTTCGAACACGTGGCCCGTCTGCCGCTGTTGCTTGCCAACGCCCCCAGCGGCGCGCGACCGCTGCTGGAAGAACATGCGCGCCGACGGAACCTGAACCTGCACGTGGTGCACAACATCAATTCGGCGCACCTCAAGTTGCAACTGGTCGCACGCGGCAGGTACTTCACGATCGCAACCGCCTGGTCAAATCGTGCCGACCATGCCGCCTTGCATGTATCCGCCGCACGCATCATCGAACCGGAGATCGAGCTTGCCTTCCATCTGGCGGTCGCGGGCAAACGCAAACCGTCCGAGGCGGTTCAGGTCGTGGTCAACATGGTCAAAGCGCTCGCCCGCACTTACACCGACGCGTCGCAGCCCGATGCAAGCGGTAGCGCTCACGCGCAGCAGGTTCAACAATGACGAAGCCACCAGGCCCGCCATGGATGATGAAGGCCGCCGGCTTCTCGCGCATGCGCGGCCGGTCGGGCGCCAGGCCGATGCCGTCGATGTCGAAGCAGATCCCGGTGTCGCGCACAAGGGCGCGCAGGGTGGACTTGCGGGTCGCGCCTACTGGTCGTTCCAGGCCGCGCGCAGCTGCGCATCGGTATCGGCAACCAGAGACGGATCATCGACCTCGACCACCACCTCGTGGATGGTGCCGGTGAAGCGAAACGGCGCCTCGTAACTGGCCGACACGGGCAATCCGCTGTCATAACCGCAGCACAGGCCTTCGCCGGAGGTTTCGATGACAGCCGGCACGGTGCGTTCGATCAACCCCTCGCCGACCACGGCGCCGTCGATGCGCAATTGGGCCCGGCCCTGGTGTTCCCCAGTACGTTGGAAATGCAGCGCCAACACGCAGTCGCCGCGCGGCACCGGGCCGCTGGA
>JBBRVD010000265.1:0-4321 GCA_038247175.1 Burkholderiales bacterium
GATCAAGGCCAACTTCGGCGTGCCGATCGTGCGCCAGGACGAGCACGAGATCGACGAAGACGCGCGCCATGCGGTGCGCTGCGCGCTGGCGATGGGCGTGGCGCTGGCCCAGATGAACATCGACTGGGAGGCCGCGGGCCTGCCGCACATCAGCATGCGGGTGGGCATTGCCACCGGCGAGGTGGTGGCCGGTTGCCTGGGCAGCACGCAGCGCATGAAGTTCACGACACTGGGCGACATCGTCAACACCGCCGCCCGGCTGGAGACCTACGGAAAAGACGATCCCGCGGTCACCGCGCCGGATGCGATCAGCCGGGTGCTGATTTCCGAGGAGACTGCACGTCGCCTGGGAGACGGGTTCGTCATCAAGGCCGTGGGCGGACTCAAACTCAAGGGCAAGGAAACCACGGTCACGGTCTATCGCGTCGAGGGTGAACACGCCGGCGGCGTGGCGGCGAGTTAGCGCGGGCTGCGCGTTGCGCGTTGCTGCCCTTTGCTGGCAGGTTGGCACGAAGCTGTCCCAAACCTATACTGATCAGTCAGTCCACCCCAGCAGTCCGTGCGGCTGGCGGCGATTCACCACAAGGAACATCCCATGCCGATCGTATCGACGTTTTCGCTTGTTTTTGCCGCGTTGCTTTTGCTGCTCGCCCCTGTGACCGCGCAGGCGCAGGCAGCGGCCGCGTCCGACAGCTCTGCCGCCAACTTCGTCTACAAGCCGCCCTTGCGTGGCGCACCCGCCCGGCGGGTGGGCGGGGCCACCCGCGGCACCGGCGACACCGGCCTGGTGCTGAACGTGCTGGCGCCGGACCAGACCGGCCTGACGACGCAGGCGCAGCCCACCTTGTACTGGTATGCCTCCAAGCCGTCGAACACCGCGGTCGAAGTCACGCTGATCGCCGATTCGGCCGAAGTGCCGGTGCTGTCGAAGAACCTGGTGCAGACCCAGGGCGGCGTGTTGTCCATCGACCTGGCACAACACGGCATCACGCTCAAGCCCGACACCGACTACGAATGGTTCGTGTCTGCGGTGCAGGACTCCGGGGCACGCTCCAAGGACGTCACCAGCGGCGGCGCGATCCGCTTCGTCGCGCCCGACCCCACAATGCAGGCGCGCGCCCGGGCGGCGGGCGAACGCGCCGCGCCGGGCGTGTATGCCGAGGCCGGACTCTGGTATGACGCCATCGGCGCGTTGTCGAAACTGATCGAGCGCAACCCGGCCGACGCTGGCCTGCGCGCGCAGCGCGCGGCATTGCTGGACCAGATTGGTTTGCCGAAGGCTGCTGCCTACGACCGCTCGGGCGGTTCCTGACCCGGCGATGGGGTCTCAGCCGTCCACAGCCGGCTTGGCGGCTACCCCGGGGTGGTCGAGCTTCGCCGCACCCACGCTGCTGGCCCCGCCCGGGCTGCCGAGCCCGGTGACCTGGGGCTCGAAGAACTCGCGGTTGATCGCAATGAACGGTTTTTGCGCCGCCGGCACTTCGGCGTCCTCGTAGATCGCCTCGGGTGGGCAGACCGAGACGCAGATGCCGCAGTTGATGCACTCGTCCGGATGGATGTAGTAGGTGCGCGGTCCTTCGTAGATGCAGTCGACCGGGCAGCAGCTGACGCAGGAGGCGTCCTTGCAGTCGATGCAGCTGTCGATGATCACGTAGGCCATGGTTGGTCGCTTCGTCGTGTCAGTGCGTGATGGGCCGTGACCGAGCCGCGGCGATCGGGCGGGTCAGCGCCCGCTCCATTGCGGCTTGCGTTTTTGCTGGAATGCCAGCACCCCCTCGCTGGCGTCTTCCGATTGCAGCGCCGCAACCACCGCCGGCAGGCGCATGGCATGGGCCTGGGTCGGCGTCATGGTGCCGGTCAGGCGCACCACCTGCTTGATCGCCTGCAAGGACAGCGGCGCGCAGGCGAGCAGGTCATTCACCCAGCGTTGCACCGCGTCGTCCAGGCTGGCGCGTGGCACGACCTGGTTGATCAGACCCATGTCCAGAGCCTCTTGCGCGCTGATGCGTTTGCCGGTCAGCATCATCGCCATCGCCTTGCGAAACGGTACCTGGCGCTGCAGCAGCGTCATGCCGCCGTCCAGCGGCATGCGCCCCACCAGCGCCTCGGGCAGGCCGAAGCTGGCTTCTTCGCAGGCCACGACGATATCGCAACCCAGCACCATCTCCATGCCGCCACCGAGCGCAAAACCGTTCACCCGGGCGATCACCGGTACGTTGAGTGTCTCGCGCAGCGCGATGCCGCCGAAACCGCCGACGCGCGACGCGGCCCAGTATTCGAGCCCGGTCACCGACGGGTTCTTCAGGTCGGCGCCGACGCAGAAGGCGCGCTCGCCGGCGCCAGTCAGGACGACGACGCGCACGTCGCGGTCGGCTTCAATGGTGGTCCAGATGCGTTGCAACGCGGCCTCGGTGGCGAGGTCGACCGCATTCATCGCCTGCGGCCGGTCCAGCGTGACCGTGGCCACGTGGTTCTCGATGGCCAGCGTGACCGTCATGCCCGGACTCCGCCGGCCGCCGCTTCACAGTGCCGCGGATGTCCTCGCAGCTTCATGATGCCTGCGCCTGCGTCTGCGTCTGTACCAGGTCCAGGATTTCCTGCGTGTGCTGACCCAGCCGTGGCGGGGCGCGGCGCAGCCCGACCGGCGCGGCCGACATCTGGATCGGGCTGCCGACGAACCGGCAGGTCTGGCCCTCGCCCGGGCCTTCCATCAGCATCCGGTTGTGCAGTGTCTGCGGGTCGACCAGCGCCTCGCGCAGGTCGCGTACCGGGGCGCAGAGCAGGTCCTGCTCCTCGAGGCGTGCCAGCCAATGATCGCGAGTGTTGCTGGCAAACTGCCGACGAAACAGGCCCTGCAATTCGGCCTTGTGCTTGAACTGCTGGTTCAGGTTGCAGAACTTCGGGTCGCCCGAGAGGTCGGGCAGTTCGAGCGCCTTGCAGATGTCCTGCAGCGGATTGGCCTTGAACGCACCGACCAGCACCAGCGCGCCATCCTGGGTGTCGAACACACCCGACAGCGGCATGGCAGCCCAGTTGACTTCGGAGTCGGCCATCATGATCATCGCGGCCTCCTGCATCTGCATCGCCAGCATCGAGTTGTACAGCGACACGCTGACCTTCTGCCCGACGCCGGTCTTGCCGCGTTGCAGCAGCGCCAGCAGGATGCCTTGCACCATGTGCATGCCGGCGCTGTAGTCGCACAGCGCGGTCGGATAGACCGACACCGGCACCGCTGCATCGGCGCGCCGGTGCATGACGCCGCTCATGGCCTGGGCCAGCACATCCTGTCCGCCCTTGTGTGCATACGGGCCACTGTCGCCGTAACCGGTGCCCACCGCGTAGATGATGCGCGGGTTCAGCGCACTGCAGTCCTCATACCCCAGACCCATGCGCTCCATCACGCCGGCACGAAAGTTGTTGACCACCACGTCCGCGTCGGCGATCAAGGCCTTGACCGCCGACAGCGCGGCCGGATCGCGCAGGTCGAGCGCGGCGCTGCGCTTGTTGCGGTTCAGGCTGCAGAAGATCGGGTTGTCGGCACCGTGCACCGGCTCGAAGGTCGAGCGGCTCAGGTCGCCGGCGCCCTTGCGTTCGATCTTCAGGATGTCGGCGCCGTAGTCGCCCAGCATCTGGGTGCAGACCGGGCCCATCATCACCTGGGTGAAGTCGACGACCCGGATACCGAAGAGCGGCAGGTCGTTGGCAGTGGCGGTACTCACTGGACTACCCTCCATCCTGCGGACTGCGGGGCTGAGCGCCTGGGAAGCGGCCCGGCGGTCCTCATGCGTTCTCCAGCACGGATTCATGGGTGGCCAGTGCGCGCGCCAGTTCCGGCACATCGGCATTGCGCCCGCTCTGGTCGCCGGGGTCGCAGCCCTGGGCGCGCAAGACCTTTTGCAGCGCGGCGACATCGACCTTGCGCACGACGACGTTGGCGTCGATCGCCAGTGCCGCCGCCGTGCCGGCCGCCTCGCCCATGGCCATGCACGGCGGGATCTCGCGCGAGATCTTCTGGGCCTGCGAGGTCACCGAATAATGGCGCCCGGCCACCAGCAGGTTGTCGATCTTCTGCGGCAGCATCACCCGGTAGGGCATGTAGTAGTCGCGGCCCCGCGCGACGCTGTCCGCGAATCGCGTGCGTTGCTGCAGGTCTTCCTTGGTCAGGATGTATTCGCCCTCGAGCAGCCGGGTCTGGCGTACGCCGGTTTGCGGCGCGACATCGACGACGTAGCAGTTTTTGAAACCCGGCAGCTTGCCCCGAACGAAGTCGACCAGCGCATGCAGGTGGCTGCGGCCCTGCACCTCGGCGCGGGTCAGGTCC
>JBBRVD010000266.1:0-4298 GCA_038247175.1 Burkholderiales bacterium
GTTGCCATCGGCACCGGTGGTCTTGGTGCGCACCAGCGACTGCAGTGAGTACTGCGCGTCCATCGTGGCCACACCCCAACCCAGCAGGTAGGCCGAGGTATCGAAGTTCTGCACCTTCTGGATGAAGGTGGCCATCGACTCTGCCGCCAGCTTGGTCTTGACGCCGATGCGGGCCCACATCACGGTGATGTTCTGGCAGATTTCCTCGTCGTTGACATAACGGTTGTTCGGGCAGTTGAGCTGGATCTCGAAACCGTTCGGATAACCGGCGTCGGCCAGCAACTTCTTGGCCCGTTCCGGATCGGCCTTGACCGCGACGTCGAGTTCGGGTGTGTTGCCGTTGACGCCAGGCGCGACCATGATGCCAGCCGGCAGCGAGAGGCCGCGCATGGTGTTGCGCTTGATCAGTTCACGGTCGATCGCAATGCTCAGCGCCTCGCGCACGCGTTTGTCCTTGAACGGGTTCTTGCCCTTGACATCCGAGTATTTGAGCTCCGGGCTGTGCAGGTCCAGCGCCAGGTAGATCGTGCGCACCTCGTTGCCGTCCATGACCTTGAGCTTGGAGTCGCCGCGGATACGCGCGACGTCCTGGGTCGGCAGGTCGGTCAGCAGGTCGAGTTCGCCCGAGAGCAAGGCGGCGACACGGGTCGGATCGGACTTGATCGGCGTGTAGATGACTTCGGTCACGTTGCCGCTGTGTTTGCCCCACCAGTTCTTGTTGATCGTCATCGTGACCTTCTGGTCGGGCTGCCAGCCGGTGATGCGGTAGGCGCCGGTGCCGTTGACGTTGCGCGAGGCGAAGTTCTCTTCCTTGTTCTTGTAGTCCTGCACATTGATCGTGCCGTTCTTCTCCGACCAGGTCTTGCTCATCATCCGGAAGTCGATCAGGTTGCGCAGCAACATCGGATTGGGCGCGTCGAGCGTCATGTCGATCGTGTAGTCGTCGATCTTCTTGATCTCCTTGACGCCGGTGACGTAGATCGACATCGTGCCTTGCGGCTGCTTGATGCGCGTGAGGTTGAAGATGACATCGTCGGCCGTGAAGCTGGAGCCGTCGTGAAACTTGACGCCGCGGCGCAGTTCGAAGCGGACACTGGTCGGGTTGATGTAACGCCAGCTGGTGGCCAAGGCCGGCTCGACCTCGAACGTCGGGCTGTAGCGGGTCAGGCCCTCGTAGGAGTGCATCAGGATCGCGTTGGTCGTCGCATGGTTCTGCGAATGCGGATCGAGCGTCAAGATGTCGTTTTGAGCGCCCCACTTGAGCGTGGTCGCGTGCGCGGCCGACAGGACAAGGCCGGTGGCCAGTGCGGCTACCGCCAGAACTCGCTTGAAATGCATGGTGAATCCCCGAGAATGAATGAAGTGAGCAACTGTACTGTCCTGCCCGGTTCGCGGCAACCGGGCAAACCCGCAGCCGTGGATAACCCCAACTGGCGTGGGCACTTTCACATGCTACATTCGCCCCTTTCCCTTCCGCCCCGATGTTCGCCTTCATTCTTCGCCGTCTGCTGCAGGCCGTCTTCGTGATGATCACCGTGGCGTTCATCGCTTTCTTGCTGTTCCAGTTCGTGGGCGACCCGGTGCTGTTCATGCTGGGACAGGACGCGACACCCGAGCAGGTGCTGGAACTGCGTGAAACGTTGGGCCTGGACCGTTCCTTCATCGTGCAGTTCGGGAGTTTCCTGATCAACGCGGCGCAAGGCGACTTCGGGCAGAGTTTGCGCCAGGGCGGCAAGGTGTCGTCCCTGATCGCCGAACGTCTGCCGGCCACGCTCGAACTGGCAATCGTGGCCGCGGGTCTGGCGTTGGCCATCGGTGTTCCCATGGGGGTCTATGCCGCCTTGCGCCGGGGCAACTTCCTGAGCCAGAGCTTCATGATGTTCTCGCTGCTCGGGGTGTCGCTGCCGACCTTCCTGATCGGCATCTTGCTGATCCTGGTGTTTTCGGTCTGGCTGGGCTGGTTCCCCAGTTTTGGTCGCGGCGATACGGTGGCCGTGGGCGGATGGAAGTCCGGCCTGTTGACGCTGGACGGATGGCACCATGTGGTGTTGCCGGCGATCACGCTGGCGATTTTCCAGCTCACGCTGATCATGCGCCTGGTGCGCGCCGAGATGCTCGAGGTGCTGCGCACCGACTACATCAAGTTCGCCCGTGCCCGGGGCCTGAGCGATCGGGCCATTCATTTCGGCCATGCGCTCAAGAACACGCTGGTGCCGGTGATGACGATCACCGGATTGCAGCTCGGTGGACTGATCGCTTTTGCGATCATCACCGAGACCGTGTTCC
Source organism: Burkholderiales bacterium (assembly GCA_038247175.1). GTDB lineage: Bacteria > Pseudomonadota > Gammaproteobacteria > Burkholderiales > Burkholderiaceae_C > CAISIP01. The sequence goes on from JBBRVD010000266.1 coordinate 2,287, forward strand.
AGTGGCCCGGCATGGGCTTGTTATTCATCCAGGCGGTGAACTTCGCCGATATCCCGGTCATGGCGGCCTATTTGTGCCTGATCTCACTGATTTTCGTCGTCATCAACCTGGCGGTCGATCTGCTGTATTTCGCCGTGGACCCGCGGCTGCGCGTCAGCGGCAAGGGGCATTGACCGACCATGACCGCCTTGCATCAACCGCGGCTGCGCGCCAGGGGCCGAGCCTTCGCCCATATCGCGCAATTTCATCCGGAGCTGACGGCGTTCCGGCGTGACCTGCATGCGCACCCGGAACTCGGTTTCGAGGAGCGATACACCTCGACCCGGGTTGCGGAGGCGCTGCAGCTGTGCGGCGTCGACGAGATCCACACCGGCATTGGCAAGACCGGCGTCGTTGCCGTGGTGCGGGGCCGGCAAACCGGCAGTGGTCGCATGGTGGGCCTGCGCGCCGATATGGACGCCTTGCCCTTGACCGAGCACAACGACTTCGCATGGAAGTCCGCCACCGCCGGGCTGATGCATGGCTGCGGGCACGATGGCCACACCGCGATGCTGATCGGCGCAGCACGGTATCTGTCGGAAACCCGCCACTTTGATGGTACCGCCGTGCTGATCTTCCAGCCTGGTGAAGAAGGGTATGCGGGAGCCCGGGTGATGATCGAGGAAGGCCTGTTCGCGCGTTTCCCGGTCGACAGTGTCTACGGCATGCACAACCAGCCGCTGATGCGCCCGGGCACCATCGGCGTGAATGCCGGCCCGATGATGGCCGCGGCCGACCGGATCACGATCGAGATCTGCGGTCGTGGCGGACATGGCGCCCATGCCTATGCCACGGTCGACCCGGTGCTGGTGGCCGGGCACATCATCACCGCAGTGCAGAGCATCGTGGCGCGCAATGTGCGGGCGATCGACTCCGCGGTGATCAGCCTGTGTGCGATGCGCGCCGGCGATCCGGGCGGCTTCAGCGTGGTGCCTGATTCGGCCACCTTGACCGGTACGGTGCGCACCTTCAGTCCGGCAGTGCAGGACCTGCTCGAGCGCAGGCTCACCGAATTGTGCGGCGCAGTGGCGATCGGCTTTGGCGCCACCGCAACGGTGCGCTACGAACGGCTGTATCCCGCCACCGTCAACAGCGAGGTCGAGGCCGGTATCGCGGCAGATGTGGCGACCAGTCTGGTCGGGCGCGAACAGGTGCTGCGCGACCTGGAGCCAAGCATGGGTGCGGAGGATTTCGCCTTCATGCTGCAGGTCAAGCCCGGTGCCTATCTGCGGGTGGGGCAGGGCGCGGAGAACGGGGTCGGCAGCTGTTCGCTGCACAACAGCCGCTACGATTTCAATGACGACATTCTTCCGCTTGGCGCTGCGCTGCACGCCGGGCTGGTCGAACACCTGATGCCCTTGCCCGGCGGCGGCGCGCCATGACCGGGTCGGTACGCTCCATCGCTGGGCGCGTGAAGGCGAACAGCGCCAGGGGATCCTGATGAGCCGAACGCAACGTATCTGGAACAGCGACGTCGGCTACAGCTTCCGGTCCTCACCGGTCGCCATTGGCGCGGCACTGGTGGCCTTGATCTGCGTGTTCTGCGCCGTGTTCGCCGGTTGGGTTGCGCCGCACAACCCGTTCGATTTGGCCACGCTGGACCTGGCCGATGCGCGGCTTCCGCCGGCCTGGACGTCCGAGGGCAGCGCCAAGTTCGTACTCGGCACCGACGACCAGGGCCGCGACATCCTGTCGGCGCTGATGTACGGCGCCCGCATCTCGCTGGCGGTGGGGTTCGCATCGGTGATCCTGTCGGTGATCATCGGCGTGGTGATGGGTCTGGTGGCGGGTTTCCTGGGTGGCTGGATCGACGCGGCGCTGATGCGGTTGTGCGATGTGATGTTGTCGTTCCCGGCGATCTTGGTGGCCTTGCTGATCGCCGGAGTCGGCCGCGCGGTGTTCCCGAACGCGCCGGACAACCTGGCGCTGGGCGTGTTGATCGTGTCGATCACGCTGACCGGCTGGGTGCAATA
>JBBRVD010000267.1:0-4291 GCA_038247175.1 Burkholderiales bacterium
TGCCCACTGGCGTCATCTGGGCCATCGCCAGGCCGCTGGCACACAACAAAATGCCGGCGGTGAAACGGTTCTTGATCATGGGTGTCTCCTGTATCGGGTGGTGGAAATGAACAAAGGAAATCCAGCCGGAATATTAGGCAAACACCGCCTCGGTGTCCATCAGCGCCTTGGCGCCTGAACGCACGGTGAGCATCAGCGATGCGGTCTCGGGGAACAACCGGGCGAAATAGAAACGCGCGGTCTGCAGCTTGGCCTGGTAGAACGGGTCGGTGTTGCCAGCCGCGATTTCGCGCAGCGCGACCTGCGCCATGCGGGCCCAGAAGTAGCCGAACACCAGGTGGCCGGCCACGCGCAGGTAGTCCACTGCGGCCGCGCCCACTTCGTCGGCGTTCTGGAAACCCTTGAAACCGATCTCGGTCGTGAGTTTGGTCATCTTGTCGCCGAGATAGGCGATCGGGTTGATGAACTCGGCCATCTTCTCGTTCACGCCTTCTTCCTCGACCAGGGCAGCGATCAGTTTGCCGAATTTCTTCAGCGTCGCGCCGTTGTTGCCCAGGATCTTGCGGCCCAGCAGGTCCAGGCTCTGGATCGTGTTCGTGCCCTCGTAGATCATGTTGATGCGGGCATCGCGCACGAATTGCTCCATGCCCCACTCCTTGATGTAGCCATGACCGCCGAACACCTGCAGGCAATCCGACGTGGCACGCCAGCCGTTGTCGGTCAGGAAGGCCTTGACCACCGGCGTGAGCAGCGAGAGCATTTCGCCGCTGTCCTTGCGCACTTTTGCATCAGGGTGGAGATGCTCCTTTTCCAACAAAACCGAGCAGAAAATCGCCAGTGCCCGGCCGCCTTCGGCATAGGCCCGGGCGGTCAGCAGCATCTTGCGCACATCCGGGTGCACGATGATCGGATCGGCCGGCTTGTCCTTGGCCTTGGGGCCGGACAGGGAACGCATCTGGATACGGTCCCTGGCATACGCCAGCGCGTTCTGGTAGGCGACCTCGGTCAGACCCAATGACTGATTGCCCACGCCCAGCCGGGCTGCGTTCATCATCACGAACATCGCGGCCATGCCCTTGTTCGGCTCGCCGACCAGGGTACCAACCGCAGCGTCGAGCACGATCTGGCAGGTGGCATTGCCATGGATGCCCATTTTGTGTTCCAGACCACCGCAGTAAATGCCGTTGCGCTCGCCCAGTGCGCCGTCCTTGCCCACATGGTGCTTGGGCACGATGAACAAGCTCACACCCTTGATGCCGGCCGGCGCATCGACGATGCGTGCCAGCACCAGGTGCACGATGTTTTCGGCCAGGTCATGTTCACCGGCACTGATGAAGATCTTGTTGCCGGTCAGCCGGTACGTGCCGTCCGCCTGCGGTGCGGCCTTGGTGCGCATCAGGCCCAGGTCGGTGCCGCAATGCGGCTCGGTCAGGCACATGGTGCCAGTCCACTCGCCGCTGGTCAACTTGTGCAGATAGGTCTGCTTCTGGGCATCCGTGCCGTAGGAGTGCAGCGCGGCATACGCGCCGTGCGTCAACCCCGGGTACATGGTCCAGGCCTGATTGGCCGAGTTCAGCATCTCGTACAGGCATTGGTTGACCACCAGCGGCAGCCCCTGGCCGCCAAATTCGGGATCGCCGCTCAGGCCTGGCCAGCCGTTGGCCACGAACTGCGCGTAGGCCTGCTTGAAACCGTCTGGCGCGGTCACCGCGTGGGTCTTGGGGTCGAGCCGGCAGCCCTGCGCGTCGCCGCTGACGTTGAGCGGCAAGGCCACCTCGGAGGCGAACTTGCCCGCCTGTTCCAGCACCGCGTCGATCGTCTCGGCGTCGATGTCCGCATGACGAGGAATGGAGCGGAAATCGTCGCAGACCTTGAGCACCTCGTGCATGACGAACTGCATGTCGCGCAAGGGCGGGGAATAGGTAGGCATGACATCAACTCCTTGAAGAGAAACAATCGAATCGGTGATTCCGGTACTTCCGGGCTGCAGCGGATCAGGCGGCCGGCGCAGGCTTGAAGCCGTCGGCGGGCGTGCCCTGGCTGTAGGTCGACAACACATGATCGAAGCCGGCGTGCGCACGTGCAATCGAACCGGGCTTGTTCAGAAAACGCGCCTCGTAATGCAGCGCAAGGATCAGCCCGTGAATTTCGTACGCCATCTGGTCGGCGTCGACGTCCGCCCGCAGATGACCCTGATCGCGGGCCAGCAACACTGCCCGGCGAAAAGCGCCGAGCCAGGTGTTGACCGAATCGGCCAGCGCGTCGCGCACCGGGCCGGGACGGTCGTCGAACGCGACCGCACCACTGATGAAAATGCAGCCACACTGGATCTCGACTGCCACCCGCTTCATCCAGTTCGCGAACAAGGCCTCGACCCGCGGCAGGCCCCGGGGCAAGGCCAGCACCGGCGTGAAGACTTCCTGCTCGAAACGATGGAAATATTCGCGCACGACCGAGATCTGCAACTCTTCGCGGGCGCCGAAATGCGCGAACACCCCGGACTTGCTCATGTGCATGATCTCGGCGACGGCGCCAATGCTCAACCCCTCCAGGCCGACCTGGCTGGCCAGACGCAGCGCCGCATCGACGATCGCGGCCTTGGTCTGCTGGCCTTTCGCCGATCCGCGCGCCTCGCTGACCCCCGAACGCGGGCCGGCGTCGACGACTTCCAAGGAGGATGTGGCGTGGCTGGGCAGATGGGATACGGACATCGAAGCAGTCAGAATAAAACGAACGGTCGTTCTATTTTGCGTCAGATTCTCGAGGTGATACCAGCCAAGGCCCCAAATAGACCCTAATTTCTAAGTCGGCCTAGGGTAAACCCGATGACACATTGGTACAGCCACTCCATTGATCCTGGAGCGCGCCGCACCCCACTCAAGCCAGTGCCGCCTGCGCCGCCAGCACCTCCGCCCGCACCTGCTCGGTCAGTTCCGCCTTGAACTCCATGAACACCGGGGTGGTCTTGATGTTGTAGTGGCGCGGATGCACCAACGACACAGGCCGGTCGAGCTTGATACGGCCCGGGCGCGCGCTCATCACCATGACGCGGCTGCCCATGAACACCGCCTCGTCGATGTCGTGCGTGACGAACAGAACCGTCTTTTGGTCTGCCTCCCAGATGCCCAACAACAGTTCCTGCATCAGTTCGCGCGTCTGATGGTCCAGTGCACCAAAAGGCTCATCCATCAGCAGGATGCGTGGATCGTTGGCCAACGCGCGCGCCAAGGCGGTGCGTTGCTGCATGCCGCCCGACAGTTGTTTCGGAAAGTGGTTTTCGAAACCCGTCAGGCCAACCTTGCCAATGAAGCCGTGCGCGATGCTGAGCTGCTCCTGCTGCGCCAGCCCTTTCTCGCGCAGTCCGAAACACACGTTCTGCAGCACGGTGAGCCAGGGGAACAGCGTGTAGCTCTGGAACACCATGCCTCGGTCTGCACCCGGGCCAGTCACCGGTTTGCCGTCGAGCGTGATCTGCCCGGTGCTGGGCACATCGAGTCCGGCCACCATGCGCAGCAGTGTGCTCTTGCCGCAGCCCGAGGGACCCAGAATGGTGATGAAGTCATTTTCGGCCACCTTCATGTCGGTGGCCTGCAGCGCCGTCGTGCCGCCGTTGGCCCCCGGGAAGGTCTTGGAAACCTGGGCAATGGACAGAATCGTCATGCCGATGCGGCGACGATCTTCACAACCGTGCCCATGGAAACAGCTTGCGATTGAGCGCCTTGAAGGCCAGGTCGGTCACCAGCCCGATGACGCCGATCACGATGATGCCGAAGATGATCTGGTCGGTCGCCAGCAAGGCCTGGCTGTCGGTGATCATGTGGCCGATGCCGCTGGAGGCGCCGATCAGCTCGGCGACGATGACATAAGTCCAGGCCCAGCCGAGCACCATGCGCAGGATTTCGGCAATCTCGGGTGCGGCGCTGGGCAGCAGCACACGGGTCACGATACCGCGGTCGGCAGCGCCCAGCGTATAGGCCGCCTCGACCAGGTCGCGCCGTGTGTTGCCCACCGACACCGCGAACATCAACACCAGCTGGAAAAAGCTGTCGATGAAGATGACGCTGAGTTTTTCTGGGCCTCACCGATGCCGGCCCACAGGATCAGCAACGCAATGAAAGCCGATGCCGGCAGATAGCGCGCGAAACTGACGAACGGCTCGAAGAAGCCTCCACCGGCTTGTAAGCGCCCATCACAGCACCACGCGGGCGCGTGGGCTGGTCGGCTGCAAGGGTCGCATGCGGTCCGGTTTACTGGATGAATCGCGTGTCGGCCAGCTTGCTCATGTCGGGCA
>JBBRVD010000268.1:0-4291 GCA_038247175.1 Burkholderiales bacterium
ACCGACGCAGCGGCCGGAGGCCTGGCATCCAGGGCCTGGCGCAAGGCAACGAAACCTCGGAGCCGCTGAGCTTCGGCGCCGGCTTTACGGCGCCACCGGGCGACGACACCGGGGAACCGGTGGCGTTGTAGGGGAGTCGCACCCGCGGTCTCTTTCCCGCGAACCAGATGCTGCATGGCGTAGCGTCTGGTTTTTGCACGATTGGAACCCATTCCAGATTGATCAATGGCACCGACGACACACATCCACATCCACACCTGCGCCGTGGCGATCTGCGTCATGGTCGCCTTGCTCGGTGGCGCCCATGCGCATGCCGGCAGCGTCAACCCGGTTCGGGACGATGAGGTGATCGAAGTTCTGCCCGCCACCTCGGGCAGTCGAGCCGAAATTCGCCAGTTGCGACGCATGCTTGCCGCCGATGCGCGCGATGCGCAAAGCGCCGTGCGACTGTCGCGGCTGTATCTCGAGCAAGGACGTAGCCAAGGCGATCCGCGCTTTGTCGGTCAGGCACTGGCTCTGCTGGGCGCCTGGCCCAGCGCCAGTGACGCTCCCGATGAGGTGCTGCTGATGCGGGCCACGCTGCAGCAGTTCCTGCATGATTTCGATACGTCGGCAGCCAATCTGGAGCAGTTGGTGGCACGTCGGCCCGGACATGCACAAGCCTGGCTCACGCTGGCCACGGTACGCCGCGTGCAAGGCCGCTATGCGGCCTCCGACAGCGCATGCACAGGCGTCGCAGCGGCGGGCGCAGCGGCCCACGCCGCTGCCTGCCAGGCCGAAAATGACAGTCTGCGTGGCGACTTCGACGGCACCCGCAGCGCGCTTGCCAGGTTGCTGGCGGACGCGCGCATGCAGGCGCCTGCCATGCGCAACTGGCTGCTGACCACGCTGGCCGAAAGCGAGGCGCGCGCCGGCCGGCCGGTACAGGCGGAAACTGCCTACCGCCAGGCGCTTGAGGCCGACGCAGACAGCTACACGGCGCTGTCCTATGCCGACTTCCTGATTCAGCGAAGTCGTTTTGCCGACGCCTCGAAGCAAATGGAGAATCAGCCCCGCACGGATGCGGCTTTGCTGCGACTGGCAATCACGGGCCTGCGTACGCAGTCACCCTCCGCGCCCGCGGACGTGCGCGAATTGCGTGAGCGCATGGCACTCGCCAGCCTGCGCCCGGAAGCGCGAACGACGCACGCGCGAGAGTATGCGATGTTTGCACTGTGGATCGACAAGCTGCCCCGCAAGGCACTCGAATTGGCGAAAGAGAATGTACGCCACCAGCGCGAGCCGCTGGATGTATTGCTGCTGGCGCAAGCCGCTGCCGCCAGCCAGGATGCCGGCGCACGACGTGAGGCTGCATCGCTGGCGAAGGAAATGGGTCTGCGTGATGCGCGGCTGGATGCGCTGCGTTGAGAGCCTGCCGCGCTTCATGCGCGGCAGCCTGCGGCTCGCCTTGGCAGCCCTGCTGCTCGCGGCATGGGTGTTGCCGGCCAGCGCCCACAAGGCCAGCGACGCCTACCTGCAACTCGAAAGCGCTTCGGGTGTCACCACGTTGAGAATAGACGTCGCCTTGCGCGACCTGGACCTGGCGCTGGACCTGGACAGCGATGGCGACGGAAAGCTGATTTGGCGCGAGGTTCGCTCCGGCTGGCCGTTGATAGAGCGTTATCTGCATACCCGGGTCGCACTGGAGGGTTGCCCACTGACCCCCGTCGCGCAGGCTCTGGAGCGGCGGGTAGACGGCGTTTACGCGGCGCTGACGTTGCAAAGCACGTGCACACCGGCGCAGCCACCGGCCATTCGCTATGGTGTGATGGACGACGTGGACCCCACGCACCGCGGCATCGCCCGCGTCGAGTGGGCGGGCAATGCAATCGCGTTGCGGGTGTTGGTGCCGCAACCTGTTCGTGTCTCTCTGACGGGCGCGACACCGGCTGATGCGTCCGGCGCGGCGGCGCAACCGCCGCCCGAGCCGGTACCGCCCACGCCCGGGTTGCAGTTCACCCGCGAAGGTGTGCGGCACATACTCACCGGCTACGACCACATGCTGTTTCTCATCTGCCTGCTGCTGCCATCGGTTCTGCGCCGAACCGACACAGGCTGGCAGCCGGTGCCGCGCCTGAGGCAGGCCCTGATTCCCGTCGTAGGCATCGTGACGGCCTTCACGGTGGCGCACTCCATCACGTTGGCACTGGCGGCCACCGGAACCCTGAATTTGTCCCCCGCGTTCATCGAGCCGCTGGTTGCCGTGACGATCATGCTCGCCGCGCTGGACAACCTGTGGCCGGTGTTTCGCGGGCGCCGGGTGCTGGTGACGTTCTTCTTCGGATTGATCCATGGTTTCGGCTTCGCAAGTGTGCTTGCGGAGCTCAAGCTGCCGGCGCCGGAGTTTGCCTGGGCGCTGTTCCAGTTCAACCTGGGGTTGGAGGCAGGGCAACTGGTGATCGTTGCCGTTGCGACCACGCTGCTGTTCGTGCTGCGTTCCCAGCGCGCCTACCCGGCCGTATTCGTGCGGGGTGGCTCCGTCGTCGCGATGGGCATCGCAGGCATGTGGGTGGTGGAACGGTTGGCGAACGTGTCGCTGCTGCCGATTTGAAGTAGTCGGGGCGGCAATGGCACGGTCATTTGCCGGGGGCTCGAAGCGTGAGCGGCAATCGATGGACCCCGGCCCGCAGGGCGTCGGCGTTGCGCGTCAATGGTGGCGGGCAACATTGAACTGGTACGATTTTTCATCAAGGAGATTTCACATGGACCGTCAAATTCCAGACTTGCGTTTGATCAAGATCTTTGTGGGCTTGTGCTTGCTGAGCCTTTCGCCCGCACTGCGAGCCCATACCGAAGGGGTCGGCGCAGGCGGCTTTTTTTCCGGTGTCATGCACCCGATATCGGGTCTGGACCATGTCCTGGCCATGGTCGCGGTCGGCATCTGGGGTGCCGCGCTCGGGCGGCCCTTGCTGTGGGCACTGCCGGTCACGTTTCCGCTACTGATGGTCGGGGGCGGCGTGCTTGGCATCGCGGGCGTGCCGCTCCCTTTTGTGGAGCCTGGCATTGCTGCATCGGTGGTGGTCCTCGGCCTGGCCATTCTTGCGGCATGGCGCGCGCCGGTTCCGATCGCGCTTGCCGTGGTTGGCTTCTTCGGCGTACTGCATGGGTATGCGCATGGCCTGGAACTGCCCGAAAGTGCAGCTCCCGCGCAATATGCGGCCGGGTTCGTGATCTCCACCGGCCTGCTGCACTTGACGGGCATCGCCTTGGGCGCGCTGCACAACTTGCCCAAAGGCCGGGAAGTGTTGCGCGCCGGCGGCGCGGCGATAGCGGCAGCCGGCGTATGGATCCTTTCTGGCATGCCGGGTGTCGTTTAAGCGGCTCTGCGCCGCCATGACACTGGCCGCCGGTGTACTGGCACACGACCCGGCGCTGGCCCATGAAGCTTTCGGCGGCGGCAAGCCACTGTTCTCCGGTGCGGCGCACCTGTTGACATCACCGCTGTCCCTGGCTGCCATGGTCGGCCTGCTTGCAAGCATGGCAGATGCCAAAGACCCCTGGCCCATCATCGCTGGGGCAATTGCCGGGACACTGGCCACGGTTGGCGTCCTGTTGTCTGAGGCACTGGCCAACTGGACGGGTCCGGCCGGCGCGATTCTCGTCGGACTGATTGCCGTGGCCGGCCCGAAACCAGTGCCTTGGGCAATGGCTGCGTTGTCATGTGCCGCGGGTTTGTCGGCGGGATCGTCGGCGCAACTGGACGTGCCAACCTGGCCCGCAGCGTTGGGAGCCGGAACAGTCGTATTCATCACCACGGCGGCGGGTTTGGCGGCGTTCGATGCGCTGCCAGCCAGCGCAAGACTGCAGTCGGCCGTGGCCATGGCCCGGCGCATCACCGGCGCCTGGGTCGTGGCTATCGGCGCATTGCTGGGAGCGCTGGCGGTAAAGATGGGCACACTGTGAAGAGGACGCGCGGGACGGTGCCCGCTGTGCCATCCGCTATCCACCGTTGGCGACAAAGCGATCCGCGCGTGCGGCTTCGACTACCGCCGGCAAATCGATTGGCCACGCATCCACGGGTGAACGATCGCCGAGCCATTGGTTGGGGCGTGCAAACCACACCGCCATGTCCCATTGGTTGTAAACGCAGGTCAACTCGATGAATATGGAACGCAGGCTCGACTCGGGATTGCAGTGCAGGCGCTCGAACTGAAAAATGGGCAGCCAGGATTGGGACTGCCACTCGAAACAAATCACTTCCCTGGCAACGATCCAGCGGGCCAGCATGGACGTGTCCGGACCATGGCAACGA
>JBBRVD010000269.1:0-4270 GCA_038247175.1 Burkholderiales bacterium
ATCGACACGACCAACTCGGCCGGATCGACCGACAGCGACACGACCGACGTGGCGGTGAGTCCGGTCCGCTGCGGCGCATGCGCGTGTCCGCCAACCCCATCGTCGCTGCTGACCGTGATCACGCAGACACCGCCGGCGAGTTGGCGCATGGCCTGGCGAAATGCGGCACCTTCCACCTTGGCGGCGCTGGAGGTGCCATGCGGCACGTCCGCCACCATCAGCGCATGCCGCGCGCGTGCAGGATGGGCAACACCTCGTCACGGAAATAGGGGAACTCCTCGACGTAGTCGACGAACGATAGGGTCGTGCCACGGAAGCCGGTTGCATGCAGCGCGCAGATTCCGTCGGCGACCTGCTCGGGCGTGCCCACCAGCGGATAACCACCGTGACCGGCCGCCATGCGCTCGCGGATCAGCGCCAGCAGATCGTGCGGGAACGACTGCGCATGCGCGAATTGCAGGCGCACCAGGTTGTCGACTGCCTCCCAGTCGGCGTTGTCCAGGATCCCTGCCAGCGTGCCTTGGCCTCGGCCTCGGTTGGCCGGCATACCACATGCGAGAACGTCATCACGTCGACCTTGCGTCCGTTCTTGTCGCCCATGGCCTTGAGTTCGACGACCTCGGCCTTCGAGCGCGCCAGTTCGATCGCCGGTGTAAACAGGAAGTTCGCGTTCTTGCTCGCAAAGCCGCGTCCCTGACCGGAACCCGCCGCGTTGAGGATTGGCGGCAGGGTCGCCGGCTGCGGGTTGCCATAGGTCGCATGCAGCTTGAAATACTTGCCGTCCCAGTCGAACTTGCCGTCGGCCGTCCAGAGCTTGTGCACGACGTCGTACCACTCCTGCGCGTAGCCATAACGCGTCTCATGGTCATCCGGCAGACTCAGGCCCAGCGCCTCTTATTCCGGCTTGTTCCAACCCGCAACGATGTTCAGCCCGACCCGGCCGCCGCCGATCTGCGCCATTGTGGCGATCTGCTTGGCCACCACGACCGGATGGTTGGCGACCGTGTGAATCGTGGCAAATACAGTGATGTTGCGGGTGCTGGCCAACAGCGCCGTGGCCCAGGTGATCGTCTCCAGAACGCCACCATGGAAATCGGTGTCGCCGCCATATCCGATCCAGCGCGCGATCGGCAGCATGAAGTCGATGCCGGCGTCGTCGAGCATGCGCGCGAGCTTGAGATTGTTGTCCCAGTTCGCGACCCAGCGCTCGGGCAGCTTGGACACGGTCATGCCGCCCGCGCAGTTGGAGGAAAATGTACCGAGCAGAAATCGGTCGTGGGTCAGCAAGGACGGCGTGGTCATGGCGATGGCTCCAGAAAGGTTGCAGGACAAAACGGACTTGCCGTGACCAGGCAAACATCACGGTGCGGTGGTCCACGGAAAAACCAGTCTATGAGTACCAACCGGTCGACGCTATCGCGCGAGTGCAGCCGTTATCTGATTCGTGCAGGCAATTTCACGCACGGAACTGTTGTCGTCCACCACGGCGGCGCCCATCGGGCGGACCGCAGTTTCATCAGGGGCTTGCGCGAACGCCATTGGGTGATCGGCAAAGTCCAAGGGTTCTGAACCGCCACGGCCGTCTACTCGCTTCGCCGCGCAGGTTCTACACCAGCCCCAGCAAACCCAAGCGCTGCGTCAACTGCGTTCCTTGCGGATCGGCCAGTGCGGCAGCGCGCAAAGCGGCGAGATCGGCGGCGGCACCGGACCGACCCGCGAGTTGCTGCGCCGCGCTGCACAGGCGGTCAAATTTGCTGCTGCCCCGGGCATGGGTATCGCTATAGCCTTTGACCAGGCGCCGGCAACTGATCAGTTCCTGTGCCAGCCGGTAATCGCCTGGCATCAGCTTCTTGACCAACTGCAGCCACTGGTCGATATGGGCCATCTCGGTGGCGTGGCGCTGGCTGCGCCGGCGCCAGCGACGCGTCGCGGCCAGCGCCTGCAACAGCATCTGGCCTCGGATGGTGTGCGGACGCAGCCGCTGACCCTTGCCGAAGCGGCTGGCCAGCAGCTTGCGCAACATGGAGTTACCCTCGATCCAACGCACCAGACCGGCCGGCATCATGCCGTAAACCTCTTCGATGCGCGGATGGAAGAACTCCACCGTGCCGACGACCTCGTCGGAACCAGCGCCGACCTCGGCGCGCACACGCTGCGAGCGCTCGGCGCGGGTCTTGAGATCGGCAACGCGGATCACATCGTCATAGGCCATTGCCACGGCGATCCAGCGCGCAGCTTCCACCGTGGCGGCGTGTCCATGGTCGGCGCCACCCTGTTTGAGTGCGTACTGGTGCAGATCGGCCATGTTGTCCAGGTACTCGCTGCCATAGGCAACGTCCTGATACTCCAGCACGCGCTGCAGACCAGCGCCGAGCATCGCATGCGCCTGTTGCGGAAAGTCGCGCTCGATACGTGCGCGCAACGGCTCCACCTCGGCACTGGCGGCGCGCGCTGGCAGCGCCCTGGGCGCTGTCGCCATGGGGTCGGCCATCGCATCGCGTTGCACCGGCTGGCGAACCGACTGCATGGCTGCGCGCCAAGCGCGAAGGCTGGGCTCGACGCCGACACCGCCGCGCCGGATCGTGGCCTCGAACGCGGCCTCGTCGAACGGCAGCTCGCCGCTACCGGCCAGCGCCCCGAACAGCGACGCCGACAACACGCTGCCATTGCTTTTGGCCAAGGCCTGCATGTCGTCGTGCAGGAAGCGCTGCGCGTGTTTCTGACCCGCCTCCAGCACCGCATCGGTATCGGCGATGCCGTTGCCCGGCACAACTTTCTCGAGCGTTGCGTAGTCGCGGTGGCTGGAGGTGATCAGCGTCGTGCGTTTGGGCGTGACCAAGCCACGCTGCATCGCACGCCCGGCCTCCATCAGCTCGGATGCGATGACGATGTCGACCTCACCGGGTACCGGCATCTGCGCCAGCACCGGAGTCCCGCCATGGGCGCGCACATGGCTTTGGGAAAACAGCTCGATATAGTAGATCGTGGCGCCGGTGCGCTGGGCGACACCGGCCACCGACGTGGCCTGCGCGAGGTAGTCGTTGTTCTCTGCCAGATCGACGATCCAGTCCACCAGCACGCCGCCACCCTGGCCACCCATGGCCAGGATCGCGATTGTGATCGGATGCTTGGGGTCCTGACCAAGGACACGGACCTGCGTCTGGAACGCTGTGCTCGCCATGTCGTTCATCCCTGCACCTCCGCATACAGAGCGCGGCGCTGCAGAGCGCGGCGCTGGCGCGACTGGAACCAGCCGACGACACCACGGCGCCAGCCATCGAGCCGTTTCTCCCAGGCCGTAGGGTTGCGCACCCACTCGGTGCGGTAGAAGGACGGGCACAAGACCGCCGCGTCGGCGACCTCGCCACAGTGACCGCAAGCGACACAGCCGTCATCGACGTATGCCACCGGATCGGGCTTGAGTGGATCGCCGCTGTTCTTGAGCGTCAGCGATGGGCAGCCCGACAGCCGCATGCAGGCGTGGTCGCCGCTGCACACGGCCGCGTCAACGCCGAACTTTTCCTTGACTACACGTTCGCCGCGCTTGACGGCGGCCGCGACCTGCGGTTTGACGCGGCGCTGCTTGTTGAGCATGCACTCGCTCTGTGCAATCACGACCTTCGGTCCCTTGGTCTTGGTTGTCAGCGCCTCGTTCAAGGCCAGCTCCATGGCGTTGACGTCATAGGTATTGGTGACGGTGCGCACCCATTTCACGCCGACACCGCGCACGGCGGCCTCGATCGGGTGCTGGGTACTGCGGTGCTCGTGGTGCCCGCGCGACGAGAGCAGATCCTGCCCGCCGGTGGCAGCCGAATAGTTGTTGTCGACGATGACGATCACACCGTCGGACTTGTTGAAGACCGCGTTGCCGATGCCGCTGACGAGCCCGTTATGCCAGAAGCCACCATCACCCATGATCGCAATCGAGCGTTTGCCTGCTGCGACATTGAGTGCCGAAGCACTCGAAGCGCCCAGGCCGTAACCCATGGTGGTTGCGCCCAGGTGGAATGGCGGCATTGCGGCAAACAGATGGCAGCCGATGTCAGCCGAAATATGGTGCATGCCCAGATCTTCCTGCACCAGCGTCATGGCCGAAAAGATCGGACGCTCCGGGCAGCCGATGCAAAAGCCGGGCGGGCGCGAAGGAATCACCGCCGCCAGCTCGGGCGCCCCGGCGCGCATCGTCACGCTGGCGGCCGCCAGCGCGGCCGGCGAGTTCATCAGCGCACGGGACGGCGACAGCGCTGGCGCCGGCGCGGCTGCCGCCGTG
>JBBRVD010000270.1:0-4258 GCA_038247175.1 Burkholderiales bacterium
AATCGGAACCGGAAATCGAGAAAAACGGTACCTTGGCTTCTCCGGCGATGCCCTTGGCGAGCAAGGTCTTGCCAGTGCCGGGAGGGCCGACCAGTAGCAGACCGCGGGGGATACGGCCGCCGAGTTTCTGGAAGCGCTGGGGATCCTTCAGGAAGTCGACGACCTCCTTGACCTCTTCCTTGGCTTCGTCGCAGCCGGCGACGTCTGCGAACGTGACCTGATTGGTGCTCTCATCGAGCATGCGAGCCTTGCTCTTGCCAAAGCTGAAAGCCCCACCCTTGCCGCCACCCTGCATCTGGCGCATGAAGTACACCCAGACGCCGATCAGCAACAACATCGGGCCCCAGCTCACCAGCAAGGTCATCAGCAACGAGCCTTCTTCGCGCGGCTTGACGTCGAACTTGACGTCGTTGCTGATCAGGTCACCGATCAGACCGCGGTCCAGGTAGGTGGCGGTGGTGCGTATCTTGCGATCGTCCGTGGTCACCGCGACGATCTCGGTCCCGCCCTGCCCCTCCTGGATCAGGGCACTCTTGATGCGATTTCCGCGCACTTCTTCCAGGAAGTCCGAGTAACCCATGTAACCCGAACTTGCAGCGCCGCGCGTGTCGAACTGTTTGAAGACGGTGAACAGCACCATCGCGATGACCAGCCACACGGCAACTTTAGAAAACCACTGATTATTCAAGCAAGGCTCCAATCCTGGGGCATAAACAAACCCAAAGGGCAGTTGAGGATCATTTTAGGCGTTTCAAGCTCGGTAACCGCGTATTTGCCGCAGTTCAACCTCTACGGCAGGAAGGATTTGACTGGGCTGTCGCTCCACATGCCGACGTCACGCGCTTTGACCAGCCTGATTTTTCAGACCCAGGCCGACAAGAAAGGTTTCCGATGATTTGTCCCGCGACGCCTTTGGCTTGATCGGCTTGACGACCAGAAACGCCTCCTTGAACAGGTTAGCCAGCTGGCTGTAGCCGCTGCCGTGAAACACTTTCACGACCAGCGCACCGTGCGGCTTCATGTGGCGTTGACTGAAGTCAACCGCCAGTTCCACCAGATGGGCAATCCGGGCCGCGTCGGCCGATGCGATTCCGGACAGGTTGGGCGCCATGTCGGAGACCACGACATCAGCCAGCCGCCCCTGCATCGCCACCGCCAGTTGCTCCAGCACCCGGGGTTCGCGGAAATCGCCTTGCAGGAAGATGGCTCCCTCGACTGGCTCCATCGGCAGGATGTCAAGCGCAATGATGGTGCCATTGAGCGCACCCACGGCGGCACCACCGCCGGTGGCTGTCTTCGGCGACAGGCGGTTGCGCACATACTGGCTCCAGGCGCCCGGGGTCGAACCGAGGTCCACGACCAGGTCGCCCGGCTTGATCAACCCCAGGGTCTCGTCGATCTCCTTGAGTTTGTACGCCGCGCGGGCGCGATAGCCCTCGCGCTGCGCCAGCTTCACGTACGGGTCGTTCAGGTGGTCGTTCAACCAGGCCCGGTTGACCTTCTTGCTCTTGCTCTTGTTCATGACTGCGTTCCATTTTCCCAGTGAAGGGGGCACGTGACCCCCGGCAGTCGCGCTGGCCCGCTGGTTCGCCCGATAATAGCGCGATGCCCCAAATCCAACTCACACCGGCGCAACGCAAGGAGCACCGTGCCAGCGCCCATCATCTCGACCCGGTCGTCATGATCGGTTCCGACGGCTGGACTGCCGCCGTCAAGAAGGAGACCGATGCCGCACTCGATGCGCACGGACTGATCAAGGTAAGGGTTTTCTCGGACGACCGGGCGGCGCGCGAGGTCCTGTTCCAGTCTCTGGCCGACGAGCTCAATGCAGCGCCGATACAACACATCGGCAAGTTGCTGGTGCTGTGGCGTCCGATGCCGGCACGGGAAAAGTTGCTGGACGACGACCGCAAACCAGGTCCGCGCGACGTCAAGGTACTCAAATACAGCAAGCGCGGCGGACAACGGCCCGAAGTGCGCACGCTGCGGGTACTGGGCAACCAGCGCCTGACGCCCGGCGGGCAGGTCAAACGCGCCAAGCCGAAGATTGTCAGCATCAAGAAACGCAGTCAGTCCTGAACTGCCGGCACCGGTGCAATCGGCCGCGCCAGCTTCCAGAATACGGCTGCGGCGCAACCCCATTGCAGCAGCAGCATCGCAGTGCCCAAACCATGCCACAACGGCAGGTTGATGCGCGCTGAGATCCGCGGTGCCACGGCAAACTCCAGCAGCAATGCCAGCAACATGCCGGCCAGGATAAGGCCGCGGGCATCCCGGGCGGCCAATGAATGCCAGCGAGTCGCATCGGCGCGCGATGCCAGCAACAGGCCCGCGCCCAACACGGCGGACACCAGGGACTGAATCCCGAACAAGGCGGCAGCCGCGTTGCCGGCCAGCGCCTTGGATGGCAACTGGCCGAACAACGTCGGGACGATCCACAGCCCCAGCGCGGTCAGGCTGCCCCACCACAAGGCTGCCAGCCACACGGGCCAGGCGGCAATCCAGTCAAAGATAGCGGACCGCGACAATTTCAAAATA
This sequence comes from Burkholderiales bacterium, assembly GCA_038247175.1. GTDB lineage: Bacteria > Pseudomonadota > Gammaproteobacteria > Burkholderiales > Burkholderiaceae_C > CAISIP01. Next base: position 2,539 of record JBBRVD010000270.1, read on the forward strand.
CCTGGTTCCACCGGGCGCCCGAACCTCGGCACTCTCGCCTTGCGCCTTGCCGATCAGCGCGCGCGCGATCGGGCTGCTGATGTTGACCAGCCCCTGTTTGAGATCGGCCTCGTCTTCGCCGACGATCTGATAAGTGACCTTGTGGCCCGATTCCTCGTCTTCCAACTCGACCGTCGCTCCGAAGACGACGCGACCGCCAGCATCGACGGCACTGGGGTCGATGATCTGGGCGGCCGACAGCTTGCCTTCGACCTCCTGGATGCGGCCTTCGATGAAACCCTGACGGTCCTTGGCCGCCTCGTATTCGGCGTTCTCGCTCAGATCGCCCTGGGCACGAGCCTCCGCGATCGCATTGATGACCCATGGCCGATCGACCGTCTTGAGCCGGTGCAGTTCCGCCTTGAGCTTTTCCGAGCCGCGTTTGGTGATGGGGATGGTCGCCATGAATAATCCGTCCGAAAATATTTCAGGGAGCACCCGGTGCATCACACCGGGTGCTCCCTGCGTCTGTCGTGAAATTATGCAGCGAGTTGCCGATGCAACTCCTGCACCGAGACCACGTCGAGCTGATCGAGGTATTGCATACCCTCCACCGTTGCCTCCGCACCCGAAATGGTCGTGATTGTCGTCACCCGGGCCGCCAGAGCCGAGGTACGGATCTGGCCAGAGTCGGCGATCGCATTGCGACGCTCCTCGACCGTGTTGATCACCAGCGCGATCTCGTTGTTCTTGATCATGTCGACAATGTGCGGACGGCCCTCGGTCACCTTGTTGACGGTCTGGCACCCCAGTCCGGCGGCCATGATGGCTGCGGCAGTGCCCTTGGTTGCGATCAGTTCGAACCCCAGTGCGGCCAGGCCCCGCGCGACATCGACCGCACGCGACTTGTCGTTCTGCTTGACGGAGACGAAGGCCTTGCCTGAACGCGGCAACTTCGTGCCGGCAGCCATCTGCGACTTCACGAAGGCCTCGCCGAAGGTCTTGGCGAAGCCCATGACCTCGCCAGTGGATTTCATCTCGGGACCCAGGATGGTATCGACGCCCGGGAACTTGACAAACGGAAATACCGCTTCCTTGACACTGAAGTAGGGCGGCGTGACTTCTTGACCGATGCCCTGCGCATCCAGGGTCTGACCGACCATGCAACGCGCCGCGACCTTGGCCAGCTGGATGCCAGTGGCCTTGCTGACGAACGGCACGGTACGCGACGCACGCGGATTGACCTCGAGCACGTAGATCACGTCCTGCAAGGCGCCGTCGGCGCCGGCAATCTGCTGGATCGCGAACTGCACATTCATCAGTCCGACAACCTGGAGCGCGCGTGCCATGGCCGCCGTCTGCGACTTGAGTTCAGCCACCGTGGCCCCCGACAGGTAATACGGCGGCAACGAGCACGCCGAGTCGCCGCTGTGCACGCCGGCCTGCTCGATATGCTCCATCACGCCGCCAATGAAGACCCGCTGGCCATCGCAGATCGCATCGACGTCACACTCGATCGCATCGTTGAGGAAGCGATCGAGCAACACCGGTGAGTCGTGCGAAACCTTGACCGCCTCGCGCATGTAGCGCTCCAGGTCGCGCTGCTCATGCACCACCTCCATCGCGCGGCCACCCAACACATAGCTGGGCCGCACGACCAGCGGATAACCCAGCTTGGCGGCCCATGCCCAATTACATGACTGCAACACGAGGCAGACGATGTTTGAATCCGCAAAGAATT
>JBBRVD010000271.1:0-4242 GCA_038247175.1 Burkholderiales bacterium
AGGCTGCGCACCTCCGATGCCACCACTGCAAAGCCTCGGCCCTGTTCGCCGGCCCGCGCGGCTTCCACCGCCGCGTTGAGTGCCAGGATGTTGGTCTGAAACGCGATACCGTCGATCACGCTGATGATGTCAGCGATCTTCTTCGATGCATCGTTGATGCCCTTCATCGTCTGAACTACCTGGCCGACGACATCACCGCCCTTGACCGCCACAGTGGAGGCGCTCAGCGCCAGCTGGTTGCCTTGGCGCGCGTTGTCGGCGTTCTGCTTGACCGTGCTCGAGAGCTGCTCCATTGAGGCGGCCGTCTCCTCGAGTGCCGATGCCTGCTGCTCGGTACGCGCCGACAGGTCGTTGTTGCCCTGAGCGATCTGGCCCGAGGCCACCGCCACCGATTCGGCATTCTGGCGCACGTCGGCCACGATGCCGGCCAGCTTCTCGCGCATCTGGGCTAGGGCTTGCAGCATGCGTGCAGCCTCGTCCTTGCCGGATATGTTGACGGTGCTGGCCAAGTCGCCATCGCTGATGGCCTCGGCAGCATCGACCGCCTGCAGGATGGGCCGGGTCACCGAACGGGCGACGAGCCAGGCCAGCAGTGCACCCAGCACCACGCACACCCATGCGCCGATTTGCAGCGCCCATTGAGTGGCCGAGACCTTACTTGCGGTCTGCGCTTGGATCTGGTCCAGCAGATTCTGTGCATGGTCATTCACCGGTTTGAGCGCCTCCAGGTACACCTGGGCCAGCGGTTGCAGCTCACTGTCTACCGCGGCCGAGATGACCTCGCCGGTCTTTTTGCGCGCCAGCAGCTTGCTGCGTGCGTCCGTGTAGATGCTGCGGTTCGTGGCCACCTTCGCCATCAGGGCCTTTCCGGTGTCGTCCTGCATCAATGCCTCGAGCGCTTTCTGGGTCTTGGTTATGTCTGCGGATGTCGCGGTCATGTCCTTCTGCAGCGCGTCGATGTAGGCCGTGTCGGAGGTCTTGAGCGCCGACGACGCACGCACCCAGTTGAGGTGGATGGCTGCGGCCCACTTCTGTGAAAGGTAGTTGCGCTGCACCTCGGTCGAAGCAATGCCCTCGTAGGTGTCCCGCACCGTTCCCAGGCGCCAGGTGCCCAGCAACGTGGTCAGTGTGGTGACCAGCATGACCAGTCCAAATGCCAGGCCGAGTCGGGTTCCGATTTTCAGGTTGTTCATTTGTTGCGATAGGCTAAAGAATGTTGAGGGTCAAATGTCCGGTGATTGATGGTCTCTGGAACCCTCTCGAAGATTCGATCGATCAGGATTGACTTTAGGTCTTGAGCGACTTCTGTGGCATCGGGCGAACACCCGAGTCCGTCAGGAAAAATTCCCGATACCGTCTTGGGTCGGGGCGTTCTTTTTCGCACGACCCGCAGCGCGCCGGCAGTGCATCGCGCTGTACTGCCGGATCGCTGGAATTGACTGGCGGGTGAGGCTATACCGGGGCAGGGCGGGAGTGCCGCGGCGGCGGACGCCGACCGGCAGCCGATGGCACGAAGCGACTACGGCGCCGGCGCGCCGTGGCGCCTGACCCTCAGGGTTTCGGCGGCCGCACGATCAACCGCGGGCCGCGATTTGGAATCTGACCGCGAAGCTTCGTCAGAAGGATGCCCAGCCGCCCGCCGCATCGCTGCGCCGCGTCGCCATGGGGGTGTCGAGTTCAACCGGCTCAGGCTCTGGCCTGGGGCTCAAGCGGGTCACGTTGCGACTGCGGTTCGGGCCACGCCGATCCACCGAAGGGAACGATTTTTTTGGCGCGGGCCTGCGCGCGACGGGAGCCGCGGCGGGGGTCGGCTGGTCGCCCTTGTCGACCCTGAATGCGGCAATCACGTGCACCAGGGCCTTGGCTTGCTGCTGCAGGCTGCCGGCCGCTGCCGCACTTTGCTCTACCAGCGCAGCATTTTGCTGGGTGGCCTGGTCCATCTGCATGATCGCCTCGCCCATCTGTGCCACGCCAGCGCTTTGTTCGTTGCTGGCCGCGGTGATCTCGCCCATGATGTCCGTCACCCGTCGGATGCTGCTGACCACCTCGCCCATCGTGGCACCGGCCTGGTCGACCAGTTTGGTACCCCTCTCGACCCGCTCGACACTGGAGCCGATCAGTCCCTTGATCTCCTTGGCCGCATCTGCGCTGCGTCCTGCCAGACTGCGCACTTCGGTGGCCACCACGGCAAAGCCACGACCCTGTTCGCCGGCGCGTGCGGCCTCGACAGCGGCATTCAAGGCCAGGATGTTGGTCTGGAACGCAATGCTGTCGATGACGCCGATGATGTCGGCGATCTTGCGCGAGCTCTCGTTGATGCCCTTCATGGTCTCGACCACCTGGCCAACCACCTCGCCACCCTTGCTCGCCACTGTCGATGCGCTCATTGCAAGTTGATTGCCCTGGCGCGCGTTGTCGGCATTCTGCTTCACCGTGGCGGTAAGTTCTTCCATTGACGCTGCAGTTTGCTCGAGCGCGCTGGCCTGTTGTTCGGTGCGCGCTGACAGATCGTTGTTGCCTGCCGCGATCTCGGCGCTTCCGGTATCCACGATGGACGCCCGGTCGCCGATATCGTTCACCAGTGCACGTTGGCTCAGCCCGATCTGGTTGACGGAGCGCAGAATCAGGCCGATCTCGTCGACCCGGTCCAGCGTCACGTGGCGCCCGGCGTGACCGCTTGCAATCGCCTGGGCCTGCGCCAGAATTCCCTCCAGCGGCGCCGCGATCCGGCGCTCCAGCAACGCGGCGCCCAACACCGCGCTGGCCAGCATGGCGCCAGCCAGCAACGCCAGCGGTAGGCCCGCGACACCCACCGCCAACGCCGCGAACAACGGCAGCAAGGCTGACAGCGCGATCCCCAGGCGCAAGCACCAACGCACTGAAAGCAGCTGGAACATCGACGTCCAGGCCATGAATCCGGTGCGGATGACGATACCCTTGTGAAACTTCAACGCGCCCGCCGTGCCTTCGCGGAACCGCCGGTACAGTTCTTCGGCCGCCGCGACTTCTTGCGGCTCGGGTTTGCTGCGCACGGACATGTAGCCACGGACCGTACCGCCGTGCTGGATGGGGGTGGCATTGGCGCGTACCCAGTAGTGGTCGCCATTCTTGCGCCGGTTCTTGACCAGTGCCGTCCAGGCCTGACCTTCCTTGAGTGTCTGCCACATGTCGGCGAATGCCTGTGTCGGCATGTCCGGGTGGCGGACCATGTTGTGCGGCTGCCCGATGATTTCCTCGCGGCTAAAGCCACTGACCTCGACGAAGGCATCGTTCGCATAGGTGATGTGGCTTTGTGTGTCGGTGGACGACATCAGCGTCATGCTGTCGGGGAACTGGTAGTCGCGTTGGGTTACCGGTTGGTTGTTGCGCATGGGTTTTCTCGGTTCAAAGATAAGAAGAAGTCACTTTAGGCTGGGGGCGCGGCGACAGCCATCGGGCGGATACCTGAAGGTTGCCGATAAAACTCCCTAACTCACGGGCAATCGATCAATGGCGCGCGCGCCGTGCCAGAGCACCCACGTCCAAAATGAGCGCCACGTTGCCGTCGCCCATGATGGTGGCGCCCGATATGTCGTTGACGCGCCGGTAGTTCGCCTCCAGGTTCTTGACCACCACCTGCTGCTGACCCAGCAGTTCGTCGACCAGCAGTGCGGCGCGGCGGCCTTCCGCCTCTACGACCACCATCACCGGCCTTTCCGGCGCCTCCCCGCTGCGCCGCAAGTCGAATATCCTTTCGAGATCGACCACCGGCAGGTATTCGTCACGGACCTGCACCACCTGGCCTGTTGTCCCGATGGTGCGCACCGTGTGCGCCTGGACCTGGAACGATTCGACCACCGAGGCCAGCGGCAGGATGTAGCATTCGCCGCCGACTCCGACGCTCATGCCGTCCATGATGGCCAGCGTCAGCGGCAGCCGCACCCGCACGCTCATGCCCAGGCCTTCGGCCGATTCGATCTCCACCGTGCCGCCCAGCGACGTGATGTTCTTCTTCACCACATCCATGCCGACGCCGCGGCCCGACACATCGGTGACGACATCGGCGGTGGAGAATCCGGGCGCGAAGATCAGGCCCCAGACATCGGCGTCGGGCATGTCATCGCTGACCGGCAGGCCGCGCTCACGCGCCTTGGCCAGCAGTTTGGGCCGTGACAATCCCTTGCCGTCGTCGCGGACCTCGATCACGATGCTGCCACCCTGATGGGAGGCAGCCAATGTGATGGTTCCGGTCTCCGGTTTGCC
>JBBRVD010000272.1:0-4216 GCA_038247175.1 Burkholderiales bacterium
GCCATTGCGATCACCGCGCGCTGGCGCATGCCGCCGGAGAACTGGTGCGGGAACTGGTTTACCCGGCCCTGCGGATCGGGTATGTCGACCTCGCGCAGCAGTTCTACCGCCCGAGCATGGGCCTGGCCGCGCGCCACCCGGCCGTGCGCAACCTGCCCTTCGATCACCTGGCGGCCGATCGGCAGCACCGGGTTGAGTGTAGTCGTCGGATCCTGGAACACCATGCCGACATCACGGCCGCGCATCTGGCGCAGGCTTTCCGCGTCCAGCGTCGTGACCTCGACCCCGGCGAGCCGGATCGAGCCCTGCACCTGCGCCGTCTCGTCGAGCAAGCCGCTGATCGCCAGCGAGGTCACGCTCTTGCCGGAGCCCGACTCACCGACGATGCCCAGCACCTCGTTGGCGTGTACCTCGAAGTCGATGCCCCGCACCGCCGGTACCGGGCGGCCGGAACCGACAAAGGTGACCGACAGGCCGCGGACCGACAACAGCGGCTCGGCCATCAGGCGCTGTCCCCCAGCGTGGCGAAGATCGGCGACGACCACGCAAACGCGCCGACCCGGACGGAACCGCCGGCCGCAGTGGCCTCGAAAGTCATCGTCATTCGGTCATTCCAGCGCAACACAGCGCCAGCGACCGTTGTGGCAACGTCATGGGGAGATCAACGCAGCCCGATGGTACGCACAACCAGCATGTTGTCGATCTCGCGCGTGATGCCGCCCACCTTGGGCGACGCCACGATCAGGCCGATGTCGTAGGTGTTGGTCGGGATCGCGAACGCCGATTCGACCAAGACCTTGTTCAGGTTGTCGTACGCAGCCTTGACGTCGGCGCCGAACGCGGTGTTGACACGTTCGATTGCGGCCACGTAGGCCGGATGGGGATGCGGATCGCCCAGCACAGGGTTCTTGACGGTGCGGTAGATGCTGTTGGTCGCAACCCGGGTCGGGAACTTCTGCACGTTGCCGATGCCGCCGAAAGTGCCTGCGAACTTGCCGCCGAGCAACGCATCGATGTATTCCGAACCCTGCTTGAGATCGAGCTCGACCTTGATGCCGACCTTGGCCAGCGTGCTCTGCACCACCTGGCTGATCGCCAGCGAGGCCTCGTCGCCGCTATTGACCAGCATCTTCCAGTCATTCATGGCCGCCTCGGACAGGCCGGATTCCTTGAGCAACCCCCGGCCCTTGTCCAGGTCGAACGCAAACCGGCTGTCATATGACTTGTCCACCGCCGGGCTCGCAGGCGCCCAGGGCAATGTCGTCACCTGACCCAGGCCGGCATAACCGATCTGCAGGATCGCCGCCCGGTCCATCAGATGGTTGAAGGCCTGGCGGAATTTCTCGTTCTTGAACGGCCCCTGCGTGCTGTTGATGCGAAACACCTGCACCAGTGGCCCAGGCCCCTGGATCAACTGGTTGCCGGCATTGCGCAGGCGCAGCGCGGAGCGCGAACTGCCGCCATAAACGATGTCGACCGACCCTGACTCGAGCGCTGCACTGGCGGCATCGTTGTCGCTGAACACGGTCAGCGTGATTTCGTTGATCAGCGGCTTCTCGGGCCGCCAGTAGTTGGGGTTGACCACCATGCGCACCCGCTGGCCCAGCACCCGCTCGGCCAGCATGTAGGCACCAGTGCCAGCGGGTTTGGTCTCGGCGGTCTCGATGCCAGCGGGCTCGATCGGCGAGATGAACTGCAGCAGGTCGGTGATCTGCTTGTCGGGTACCGGGTTGTTGAAGTTCAGCCGGATCGTGTACGGGTCGACGACCGTCCAGTCCTTGACCACCGACATCGTCGGAAAGACGTTCTTGCCGGTCTTCGGATCGGCGGATTTTTTCAGTGTGGCGGCCACCGCCTCGGCGTTCAACGGTGCTCCGCTGTGGAACTTCACGTCGCGCCGCAGCGTCAATGTCACCGAGGTGTTGCCTGCACCGATCTGCCAGGCACTGGCCAGGCTGGGAATCGCCTGCCCCTCGGCGGTGTATTCAATCAGGCTGTCATACAGGTTCTTGATCAGCGGGAAGTTCTGCGACGAGAACTGCGCCGGGTCGAAGTTTGCAAAATCGGCCAGGACGGCCACGCGCAGCTTGCCCGGCTTGAGCGCTTGCGCCTGGGCCAGCGTCGGAATGACCAGGGCACCGGCTGCCAGCAGCGAGCCTGTCATCAGTACGGAGCGGCGGACGAGATCGGTTTTCATGGTGATGCTTCCTCTCAAGGTGGGTCAAAAAACACGCGCAACAGGGGGCACGGGAAACAACTGCCCGGGCTCAGAGCGATTGCCCTTCACACTCTGCGCCGGCGGCCTTGCGCCGATCGGTGATCGGCTCAAGCGGGTAGACCGGCCGGGGAATCCGCTTCCACGGCAGGCCGAAGACGTCGGACTGCCCCGGGCCGTGGGTGTCCACCCGGATCACCTGCGAGGTCATGGACGCAAAATACTGGAAATTGGAAGCGGTCTTGAGCACCGCCATCTTGTATTCCCGCGGCTCGACCCCGAACGCCCGGTAGACATCCGGCAGGTTGCCGGCCACGCCGCGCAGTTCGCTGATCAGCATGGTCACCGGTCCGACATCGAACACCACGGTGCGGCCCATGTCGATTTCGTCCTGGTAGTGTTGGGTCAGGTTCACCTTGCCGCCGCCGATATGGCGAACGACGCCGGTCACCGTGATGGGCTGGAAAAACTCCTTGGCGACATTGCCTCCCACCGGCAAGGTCACCTGCGCGCCGACGCCCGCCTGCACCAGACGCGCCACCGTTTCTGGCGCGATGAGTGGCACCAGCGCCCGGCTGCGGATACCCAGCCGCAGCATCGATTCGAGAATCAGGTTGCTGTCGCCGGCGGCGCCTCCGAAAACCGTGTCCCCGGTGTCGCTGAGCACCACCAGCCCCCGCTCGGCTGCGTCGGCCATGCGCACCGCATCATCGATGGCGACCGCATCCTTCTTCTGGAATTCGGCGCGCAGCGACCAGGCCAGATCGGCCAGCTCATCGGCAAGCGTCTCGGCCAATGCCGGGTCGTTATCAGTCACGACGATCGACGACCAGCCGCCCTCGGAAACGTCGAGCCAGGGCTGCATCGGGTAATTGGACGCCTGCAGCACCCGGGGGTCGGCCTCCATGGCCCGGGCGCGATCGAACCAGGTCTTCATCGGCGCGCGCGAGGTCAGGAACTGCTCCTGGTGCGAGAGCAGCGGCAACTTGCGCCAGGCGGTGGTTGGGCGCGCACCGTGGAACAGGATCTTGAGCAGCAGTTCGGTGCCGATACGGCCGGTATCGAACGGGTCGTGCGGCTGCGTTCGGTGACCGACGATGGCGCTGGACAGAGCCACCATCTTGCGCGTGATGTTGGCATGATGGTCCAGGCCCAGCACGATCGGGACATCCGGGCCCAGCACGTCGCGGCAGGCCTGCAATTGCGCGCCTTCGACATCGTCCATGTCTTCGCTGGCACAGGCACCATGCAATTGCAGGGCCAAGCCATCCAGCGGTCCGGCGGCCTTGAGCCCGTCGCGGATCTTGCGATCGAAGAAGTCGTATGACGCGCGGTCGATGCGTCCACCGGCCACCGCCCAGCCGCGGATGATGGGCACGGTCTGCACCGGCTGACCCGACTGTTCGATGGCCTCGATGTGCCCGCCGATCTGGCCCATGCCACGGAAACGGCGCAAGATTTCGTCGCCCTCGAAGATGCCGAAGGATTGGTAGTCGCGCAGCATCGTGGGCAACGGGTTGAAATCGTTGGTCTCCTGGCCGATATGAATCAACGCAATACGCATCCATGACCTCCTGCTGAAGCTGCGCCATCCAGGCGCAAAACACCGGTCGCGACCACCGCGCTGCACGCCAGCGGAATACTGGCGCAGAGCCGCTTTTCAATCATAGTCAGGCCGCCATGCCGGCTTGCACATTGCATGTTTCGTGCCACGAAACATCGCCACAGCGCCATCCGCCAAAGTTGCCGTGCTGCGCGCCTGCCGGTCCTCACGCATGCCCCGCGGCGTGCACGTCGGCCAGCGCGCCTTCGATCGCGACCAGCGCATGGTCCAGTTCGGCCTTGCCGTGCACCGCCGAAAAACCGTGGTGCGCCGCCGGCTGAAAGTAGACCCCGCGCTCGTAACAGGCCCGCACAAAGCGGCGCTCGGCATCGTGGTTCTTGGACGCCGCCTTGCGGTATTCGTCGATCGAACCCGAGACACCGAAATACAGTCCGAAA
>JBBRVD010000273.1:0-4191 GCA_038247175.1 Burkholderiales bacterium
ACACCATGACCCTCGAAAGCAGCATCGTTCGCGTCGGCATTCTGGAAGACGATCCCCAGGTTCGCAAAATCGTCATCCGATTCCTGCAGGCCAATCATTTCGTCGTCGAGCGGATGCGCGATGGCGCGCAGGCGCTGTCTGCCGTGGCCGACCATTCGATCGACCTGCTGCTGCTCGATCTGGGGTTGCCGGGAGAAGACGGCATCGACATCCTGACCCGCCTGCGCGGCGCATCCCGGCTGCCGGTCCTGATCGTTTCTGGGCGCTCCGAAACCTTCGCGATCGCCCGTGGCCTGGATGCAGGGGCCGACGACTACATCACCAAACCGATTGCGTTCGAAGAGCTGGGAGCACGGCTGCGCAGCGTGTTGCGACGCGCCAGCGCTTCGGCGCGCCCCGACAAGCAACATGTCGGTCCGCTGCATTTCGGGCCGGTGCAGATCGATATCGAGCACCGCAAGATCATGTCGCAAGACGGTGTCACGACGCTCACCGCGCGTGAGGCCCAGCTGCTGGCCCTGCTGCTGCACGCGGACGGCAAGCCGGTTTCACGGGCAGCACTGACGCGCGCAACTGTGGGCCTGGCCTGGGAGATCTCGCTGCGCTCGCTCGACGTGCATGTGTCCAATATCCGCCGCAAGCTGAGCGAAGCCGGTGTCACTGGCGATCCGATCCAGACCGTGCGCAATGTCGGTTACCGGCTGATGTCTGCGGGCAATTCCGATGATGGGTGAGCGGGCCGGCGCATGATCGGTGTCTGCACGATCAGGGTACCGGATCGGCTGCGATCGTTTCCCGTACCCGGCGTGCCAACTCGGCTCGTCGATAGGGCTTGCTCAGCAGTTGCACCCCGGGGTCCAGCCGTCCGTGGTGCACGATGGCGTTCTCGGCGTACCCGGACGTGAAAAGCACTCTCAGCCGCGGGTGCAGCTTGCGTGCCGCGGCCGCCAGCGCCCGCCCACCCATGCCCCCGGGCATGACCACATCGGTGAACAGCAAGTCGATGTGCGCAGCGTCCGGTTGCTGCAGCATCTGCATCGCGCCGGGGCCGTCTGCAGCCTCGATGACGCGATAACCCAGCGACGTCAACTGCCCGACGGCGTAACGCCGCACCAGGTCATCGTCCTCGACCAGCAGGATCGTGCCGCTGCCGGTTTCCACGCGAGCCTTCAACGGCACTTCCAGCGGTTGGCCCTGCAGCACACTGCGTGGCAGGTACATCTTGATCGTCGTTCCCTCGCCGGGTTCCGAATAGATGCTGATATGACCGCGCGACTGCTTGACGAACCCGTACACCATCGACAGTCCCAGCCCGGTGCCCTTGCCTTTTTCCTTGGTTGTGAAAAACGGTTCGAACACCTTGCCCAGCACCGCGGCGTCGATGCCGGCACCGGTGTCGGACACCGCGACCAGAACATACTGGCCCGCCTGGACCTCCAACTGCCGGTCGGCATACGCCTGGTCGATATGGGTGTTGCCGGTTTCAATCGTGAGCCGGCCGCCTTGCGGCATCGCGTCCCGCGAATTGATGCACAGGTTGAGCAAGGCGTTCTCCAGCTGCGACGGATCGACCAACGCCTGCCACAGACCGACGCCGCGGGTGACCTCCAGCTCCAGTTGCTCGCCCAGCGTGCGGCGCAGCAAACCATCCATACCGGCCACCAGCTGGTTGACGTCGACCACCTTGGGTACCAAAGGCTGGCGCCGCGCAAAGGCCAGCATGCGCTGCGTGAGTTCGGCGCCGCGCTGCGCGGCGTTGCCGATGATGGCCGCCAGGCTGCCCAGGGACTTGTCATGCGCCAGGGCATCCGTCAGCAGTTCGGCATTGCCCATGATCACGGTGAGCAGGTTGTTGAAATCATGCGCCACGCCCCCGGTGAGTTGCCCGATGGACTCGAGACGCTGCGATTGGCGCAGTTGCTCTTCCAGCATATGCCGCTCGGTGATGTCACGTTGCACCGCCACCCAGTGGGTATACCAACCGGTGCTGTCGGCGATCGGTACGATGTCGAGCTCGACCCAGATCTCCCGTCCCGACTTCGTGTAATTGAGCAGTTCGGCGCGCACGGGCTTCCATTGAACGAGCGCTGCCTGGATGCGATCGAGTTCGGATCTCTGCGTTCCCGGTCCCTGCAGCAGGCGCGGCGTCTTGCCGATCACCTCGTCCCGGGTATAACCGGTCAGCCGCTCGAAGGCGTCGTTGACGAACACGATGCGCGGACCGGGTTGACTGAACGGCTCGGCCTCGGTGATCAGAACCACGTCGTTCAGGCGCGATACCGCCGTCTCCAGCAAGCGCAGCTGGCTCTCGGCCTGGCGCCGCTCGGTGATGTCGCGCAGGTACACGGCCAGCCCTTCGTCGGTGGGGTAGGCATGGACATCCAGCAGCATCCGGGTCGGTGCGTGACCCTCCACGAAACCGACGGCAACCCCTTCGCGCAAGGCGCGTTCGCATTCGCCGCGAAACACGCTGCCAGGGCGCAGCGGCAGCTGGTCCCAGATCACGGTACCGATCAGGCTGTCGCGCTCGGCCTGCAGCAAATGGGCGGCTGGCTGGTTCGCATAAACGATGCGCCACTGCCGGTCCAATGTGAGGAACGGGTCGGTGATACTTTCCAGCGTATTGCCCAGGCGTGCGGCCAGTCGGCGCGACTCCTGCTCCAGCCGTTTCTGGTCGTCGATATCGGTCGCCGAGCCGTACCACTTGGCCACCTTCCCGCCAGAGTCGTGCGTTGGCACGGCCCGTACCAGATGCCAGCGATACGCACCATCGTGGCGGCGCAGGCGCAGCTCGGTCACGTAAGGCTCGACCACGCGCCGACAACGGGCCCACTCAGCCACGGCGTGCTCCCGGTCGTCCGGGTGGACCGTCGGATAGCTGCCGCCATGCAACAGGTCGACCTCAGCCTTGCCGGTATAGGTTTCCAGCGCATGGGTACAGAAATCAACCGACCCGTCGGCATCCGCCGTCCACACGATCAGGGGCATCGAATCGGCCAGTTGCTGAAACCGCTGCAGACTCGCCACAAGTGCCTGCTCGGCGAGCTTGCGCTCGGTCACATCCTGGCAAGCGCCCTGCAGCCGAACAATACGCCCCTGGCCATCTGCCACGGCCTCACCGATCAGGCGCATCCAGACCGGCCGGCCGCTGCCGGTGCGGCAACGCACCTCCAGATCGAACGCAACGCCATCATGGGCGCAGGCCGAAAACACCCGTTTCACGTCGGCCCGGTCCGCGGGATCGACCAGCGCGAGCGCCTTGCGTGTCCAGCTCAACCTGCCGGGACGCAACTCCGCCAGTCGACAGAGCGCATCCGACGCAATCACGCGGCCGTCAGGCAGCAGGATTTCCCAGGCGGCCAGACGGCTGACTTCGGAGGCCATGCGCACCATCGCCTGGTTATGGGCCAGCCGCTCCTCGACCGCCTTTTCGGCCGTGATATCGAGCGCCATGCCCAGGAAACGAGGCTCCAGACCCGGCTCCGACTGGAGCAGCGACACGGTCAGCCGGGCCCACACGACCTGGCCGTTGCGGTGCAGATAACGCTTGTCCAGGCTGGCGCTGGGTTGACCATCTCGCAGCATCGATACGGCCTGCGCATCGCGCTCGCGGTCATCCGGATGTGTCAGCTCGACACAATCGCCGTGGGCCAGGAGTTCGTGCTCGGCATATCCGACCATGTCACAAAAGCGGGTGTTCAGCCGCAGGAAACGCTTGTCCGGCGACATGATGCTGATGGCCAGTGGCGCCTGTTCGAATACCGCCCGGAACCGCGCCTCGCTGTCACGCAGCGCTTCCTCCCGGGCGATCGTCTCGCAGCAAAAGCAGATGTCGTCCGCCAGGTCGCTGAACAGACGCTGCTCCTCGGAGTCGAAGAAATCCGCCGACTCGGCATAAAACACCACCGCGCCAATGACTGTCCCTTTGGCGCGCAGCGGGAACACCGCGACAGAACGGTACCCCTGTGCCAGCGCGAACTCCCGCCATGGCGCAAACGAAGGATCGCGGGCAATATCGTTGCAAATCACCGGCTGGTTCTCGCGCACGGCCCGACCGAACGGACCCAGCCCCTCCGTCACCGGCAGGCTGCTGACCCGGATCGATTCCAGATAACCGTCGATATTGCCGGCCTTCGCGGCTGGCCTGACATGGCCGTGCGCCCCTTCCAGCAACCCCACCCAGCAGGCGCG
>JBBRVD010000274.1:0-4190 GCA_038247175.1 Burkholderiales bacterium
TAGTCAAAGCGCATGGTGCTCTGCGTGTCAGACCCGTTTGCCGTGTGCTTCGCCGAGCAGGCCGTGCGGGCGCACAATGAGCACCACGATCAGCACCACATAGGCCACCACGTCCTTGGAGCCGTCGGGCAGGTAGACGCCTGCGTACTGCTCGATCAACCCGATCGACAGGCCGCCGACGATGGCGCCGGCAATGCTGCCGAATCCGCCAAGCACCAGCGCTGCCAGTGCCTTGAGCACGACGAACCACAAGGTGATATCCACCAGCGTGATCGGCGCCAGCAGCACGCCGGCCACCGCCGCTGTTGCGCCGGCCAGTGCCCAGACCAGCGAGTTGACGCGCTTGACGCGGACCCCGGTCAGGTACGCGGCCAGCTGGTTCTGTGACGCCGCCTGCATCGCAACGCCGAGCCGGGTGCTGCGGAAAAACAGCAGCAAGGCGGCCGTCACCGCCAGCGCGACGCCCACGATGACCAGCTGCAGGTCGGCGATCGCGATGCCGGCCAGGCTGCTGGTCTGACCGGTCCAGGGCGTGGCGTAATTGCGCGACTCGGGACCGAAACCCATGCTGACCAGGCCGCGCAGCATGAAGGCCAGCGCGATGGTGAGCATCACGCCGGCGAACTGCGGTTGGCCAGTAATACGCCGCACGATGAGCGCATCGAGCGCGTAGGACAGTGCGGCGGCAATCAGCACCGTCACACCCAACGCGGCCCAAAATGGCAGGCCGACCACCGTGATCAGGCCCCAGGCGGTGAAGGCCGACACCACCAGCATGTCGCCATGCGCGAAGTTCAGCACCTCGGTGGCCTTGTAGGTGAGCACCAGCCCCAGCGCAACCAGTGCATAGATCGATCCCACGGCAATGCCGTTGACCGTCAGCTGCGCGAAGATCTGCAGTCCGACGGCGCTCATGACTGCAGCAAGGGCGTCCAGGCGCCTTGCAGGTCGGGATGGTCGCCGGCTTGGATGGCGCTGCGCAGGGTGCGGAGTTGTTCAATGCTCATCGGGTTGATGCGGGTTCAGCGCAGGCCTGTCCGGGTGGGTGAAAACTGACGTCCCACGGCGTGACGGCTTCGCCGCAACCGCTGCAGGATACCTGGGGCGTGAACGGCTGGCCGCAAGCCTTGTGTACCGGCCGGATCGAGCTGGGCTGGTGCAGGTATTCGCGTGCGGCCCAGTTGGAAAAACACACCAGGTAGCCGAACAGGTCGCGGCTCGATGGGGTGAGACGGTAGACAGTGCGCCGGGCGTCGTGGGTGTCCGGCTGGGCCAGCAGCAGCCCGGCCTCGACCATGCTGCTCAGGCGGCGCGCCAGCACACTGCTGGCGATACCCAGCACATGCAGCAATTGGTCGAAGTAGTGGCAGCCCAGCACCACTGCGGTCACGATCATCAGCGACCAGCGGTCGACCCGCAGACCCAGCCCCATGCTGGCCGCGCCGTTGCTGGCCAGGCGCGCTCCCCGGCTCGACGGGGCAGCCTGCGCCAGCAACGCCGGATTGGGCTGCAGCGTGAGCTGCAGGTCGTTGATGCCGACCTTGCCGCCGCAGGCCGCGCAGATGAGGGTGGGCACGAAGTGATGGCCGCATTTGCGGTGGAACAACTTGTCGGGTAGCTGCGAGCGCCGGCTGCCCCAGCGCCGCTCCCAGAGCCAGACCATCAGCACATGAGGGTAGAGTTTCGTGCCCGCCGCGGTCAGGTGGTAGGCCATGCGCCGCGGCCGCTCCTGGTAGGCGCGCTGGCGCATCAGGCCCAGCGCGACCAGCATCTTGAGCCGGCTGGCCAGGGTAGGGCGAGCAATGCCCAGCCGGTTCTGCCAGTCGTCGAAACGGTTCACGCCGGTGAACGCACCCATCATCACGGCCATGGTCCAGCGCTCGCCCAGCACCATCAGGCCGTGGTTCAGCGTGCTGCTGGCCAGCGCGTCGCGCGTCAGGTCCAGGTCTGGCGCGTAGAACAGTGCGGAGCTGGAGCGCATGCTGGCCGAGGGTCGGCTCAAGTGTCGCGCGCCACGACGAAACTTGCCACCGTGGCGCAGGAGCCGCCGATGTTGAGCGTCTGGATACGCCGAGCGCCCTCGATCTGCATGTCGCCGGCCTGCCCGGTGACCTGGCGCGCGGCATCGAGCAGCATGCGCGCGCCGGTTGCGCCCACCGGGTGGCCGCAGCCGATCAGGCCGCCGCTCATGTTGATCGGGCAGCTGCCGCCGCGTTCGATCCGGCCGTCCTCGATCGCTTGCCAGCTCTGGCCGGGCGGCGTCAGCCCCAGGTGGTCGATCGCCATGTATTCGGTGGTCGTGAAGCAGTCGTGGGTTTCGACGCCGTCCATGGCGGTGATGCCCGATACACCGGCGCGGCGCCAGGCGTCTTCGATGGTCTGGCGCACATGCGGAAAAACATAGCGCTCGTTCGCGCTGCGCTCCAGCTTGTCCTTGAGCCGCAGTCCGGCGTTGCGATGGCCCCAGCCAGCGATACGCGGCAGCTGGTTGAGCGCCGTGCCGCCGCGCTGCGCATGGGCACGCGCGAAATCGGCCGACGCCAGCACGACGGCGCAGGCGCCGTCGGTGATCTGGCCGCAGTCCTGGCGCCGCGAGCCCGGCTCGATCAGCGGATTGGCCTGGTCGTCGTCGGTGAAACTCTTGTCGTCGAACTGCCACGTGCGGGTCTGCGCCAGCGGGTTGCGCCTGGCATGGCCGTAGTTGAGTTCGGCGATCCGGTTCAGGTACTTGCGATCCAGGCCGTACCGCTTGTCGTATTCGCCGGCCAGCAAACCGAACGCTGCCGGCCACATGAAGGTGCAATCGATGTCCTCGTGGCCTTGCCAGGCCGCTGCATTCTGGTTCGCCGAGGCCTGGTCGCCTGGCAGGTTCTTGAACTCCTCGACACCAACTACCAGCACGCAGTCGTAACGGCCGGCCTCGATTTCGGCCATGGCGGTCAGGACGGCCAGCGATGACGATGCACAGGCGCCTTCATGGCGCATGGCTGGCACACCCCAGAGTTCGGGCACCACCTGCGCCACCATGGCGCCGAGATGGGCTTGCTGGCGTTGCAGTTCGCCAAAGGCGTTTCCCACATGGATACTCTGAATCCGGTCCGCATCCAGCCCGCTGGCCTGTAGCGCGCCCAGTGTGGCCTCGCGTGTCATGTCGGAGATGTCCTGGCCGTTGCGTGACCAGGCCTTGGCAAAGTCGGTCTGGTAGCCGCCCAGAATGTAGGTGGTAGCTGGCATGCTGGTTCCTTCAAGTGTGGTCAGAGGTCCGCTGCGGCGCAGCGGATTGCGCTGGGTGCTCGCGCGGCCAGCCGCCGGCACGCACTGCGGTACTCGAGTTCCAGCCGGTCGACGACGTCGCTGACCGGTTCCACCTGCTTGATGGAACCCACCCCCTGGCCGGCGGCCCAGACGTCCTTCCACTTCTTGGCCGCGATGGACTGGTTGCTGTCGTAGTTGCGCGACGGCGCTGCTGGCATGTTGTCCGGATCCAGGCCGTTCGCGCGCAGCGACGGTTTGAGCCAGCTGGCCGCCGTGCCGGTGATGCCGGCGCTGACGACGATATCCTCGACCGAGCAGTCGACCAGCATCTGCTTGTACGCGTCGGGCGCCAAACTCTCGCGGGTCGGTATGAAGCGTGTTCCCATGTAGACATAGTCCGCCCCGGACGCGATGGCACCGGCCACGCCCCAGCCATCGCTGATACCGCCGCCCACGACGATCTGACCATCGAAGAATTCGCGTACGGCGCTGACGAAGGCGAACGGCGATATCGAACCGGTATGCCCGCCCGCGCCGCTCGACACGCAGGCCAGGCCGTCGGCGCCGGCCGCGACGGCCTTGCGCGCCAGCGCGATGCTGGTGACATCGGCGAACACCCGGCCGCCATAGGCCTGCACGACGCTGATCGCGGGCTTCGGGCTGCCCAGTGCCGTCACCACCACCGGCGGCTTGTAACGGGCCACCAGTTCCAGGTCTTCGGGCAGCCGGGAGTTGGACGAATGGGTAACCAGGTTGGCGCACCACGGGCCGATGGTGCCCGCGCCCGGTTCGTCGCGCGCCTGCGCCAGTCCTTCGGTGATGCTGCGCATCCAGAGGTCGAGTTCGCTGATCGGCCGCGCGTTGGGTGTCGGGAAAGCGCCGATGATGCCAGCCTTGCAGGCCGCCAGCACCAGCTGCGGACCCGAGATCAGGAA
>JBBRVD010000275.1:0-4157 GCA_038247175.1 Burkholderiales bacterium
GCGCCCTCACGGCCACGCTGGGTCATGGCCGCGCGCGGTTCCTGCTGCAGGTCAAGTGGCCGTTGTTGCGCCCGGCCTTGTGGTCCGCATTCGCCGTCGGCTTCGCGGTCAGCGTCGCGCAATACCTTCCGACCCTGTTCATCGGCGCCGGCCGGTTCGCGACCGTCACCACCGAGGCGGTCACGCTGGCCTCGGGCGCACAACGCTCCTTGACCTCCGCCTATGCCTGGCTGCAGTGGTTGCTGCCCGTGCTGGTCTTCAGCCTGGCGGCCTGGGCTGGCAGGCCACGCCGGTTCCTGCGCTGACCGATCCGGCGCCGGGGCGATCGAATGCGCGCGCCAGCGTCAACTGCGCATCTCCGCGCCTCGGGCGGAACCGACCGCGTCTCAGCTACCGGCTGGCCGCGCCCGCCGGTGCGCCGGCAGCCGGGGCCGGCAGACCCAGGCGCTGCCCGACGGAGCGATCGAGCGCGCGGATCTTGGGCTCAATCAGTGCTTTGGTCTCTTCGACCAGCTTCGTGCTCAGGTTCTTCTGCATCTCGTTGCCGAGTTGCTGAAACTTGCGGTTGACCGGGGACTCGATGATCGCAATCAGTTGCTTGAGTTCGTCCTCGGTGAAACGTTCGTCGAGCAAGACGCCGATCGTCGATGGTGCCAGCGCCACCGCACGCTCGCGCACCATCGGAACGGTTTCGTCGACGTATTTCTTCACATCGGCCTGGATATCCTGCGCCACCGCCTGACGCTTGTCCGGTGGAATACGCTGCTGCAGGATCGGGCCGGCCCGCTGCATCAGGATCTGCGCCGGTTGCTCGGCCATGGCACGCGCCACGAGTTCGATCGCCGGTTGCTGCAGCTGCAACACCTTGGCGACCAGTTCCTTCTTGGTGGTTGACGACTGCGCGTGGACGGCGCCGGCTGCCATCAACAACAACACGACGACAAAGGCATTCTTCATGCGGGTTCCTCGAAAATGGTTGGGACATTCCGCGCGCAAGCTGCACCCGGAAACTCACCGGTTTATTATGACTCCGCCATCCTGCACCGGCATGACAGGATCCGCCAAGCCCGCCGGCGGTAACCCATTTCCCCCGCACCACCGACCCATGACACTGCAGGTTCACGTCGAAAGCCTCTCCACCGACCAGGCCCAACTGTTGCAGGGCGTGAGCCTGCAGGTGGCTCCCGGGGACATCCATACGGTGATGGGTGCCAGTGGCTCCGGCAAGTCCAGCCTGCTGGCGGCGATCTGCGGAACGCTGCCCCCCGGCCTGCATTTTCGCGGCAGTGTGTCGTTGCAGGGCCGGCGCATCGACACACTGCCGACGGAACGGCGGCGCGTCGGAATCCTGTTCCAGGATGACCTTCTGTTCGCCCACATGACGGTGGCGGAGAACCTGCTGTTCGCGGTACCGGCCGGCCCCGCAGCCGCACGCCGCTTGCGGGTCGCGGCAGGACTGGCAGACCTGGAACTGGCCGACTTCGCCGATGCGAATCCGGCCACGCTGTCGGGAGGACAGCGCGCGCGGGTCGCGTTGATGCGCGCCTTGCTGGCCGAGCCGCAGGCATTGCTGCTGGACGAACCGTTCTCGCGGCTGGATGCGGCCTTGCGCGAACGGGTACGCCATTTCGTGTTTGACCTTGTAAGAAAACGGCAAATTCCGGCACTGATGGTCACCCATGACGATGCTGACATCGCAGATGCCACGCATCTGACCCGACTGACCTGAATCCAACCATCGCTTGTTCCCGTGCTGGACCGCGCCGCCGTCACACTGATCCGACCCGCCATCGACCGGCTCGCCCGCGTACTGGCGGATCGGGGGATTGGCGCCAACCAGATGACGCTGCTGGGCTTTGCCATCGGCATGGCGGCGGCGGTACTGATCGCCACCGGCAATTTCCTTTTGGGGGCGACGGCCATCCTGCTCTCGCGACTGTGTGATGGTCTCGACGGCGCGATCGCCCGACGCAGCGGCACGACCGATGCCGGCGGCTTCCTGGATATCGCGCTCGATTTCGTTTTCTATGCCGCAATACCGCTGGGTTTCGCCATCGCGGACCCGCAGAGCAATGCGCTGGCGGCGGCACTGCTGCTGGCCGCGTTCTGCGGCACCATGTCGAGTTTCCTGGCATTCGCGGTCATCGCCGCCAAACGCCGCATGGACAACCTGGCGTGGCCCGACAAGTCGTTTTATTTCCTGGGCGGGCTCACCGAGGCAACGGAAACCTTGGCCTGCTTCGTCGCGATGTGCATCTGGCCACAACATTTCGCACTGCTGGCCAGCGTATTCGCAGCGATGTGCGCGGTGACCACCTTCACCCGCATCTGGTGGGGATGGCGCGCATTCTCGCAGGACCCAGCGTAACCGCGCCACAGCCGCCTGGTCGCAGCGGGAACGACCGCGCACATCATTGCCGCTTGGACAACATGCTGACGTAGTCGTGCAGTTCGGTGTTGATGGTCGAGATGCGGTACTCGACCGGCTTGTCGCCAAAGGTCAATGCGGTGCGGTGCACCTGCAGCACGGGTTGCCCCAGTGGAACGCCCAGCAGCCGGGCTGTGGTGCGGTCGGCCGCGGCCGCGCGGGTGCGCTCCTGCGCGCGCAGCACGGTGATGCCGAACTCGGTCTGGTACAGGCTGTAGACGGTGCTTTGGCGGTCACGCAGGCGCTTTTCGGTCAGGCCCTTGAACATCGACGCGGGAATCGTGATGCGGTCGTGCACCACCGCGCGGCCCGACAGCGACAGCCGGTTGTCGAAACGGATCACCGGGTCGGCCGGCTTGATGCGCAGCATGCCGGCGTCGATCTCGCCCGCGCGCTCGCGCTCGAAACTCAGGCCCTCCACCATCGGGTATTCGGGTGGCTGCGGCAGGTCGCCAAACCGCGGATCGGACCTGGGCTCGATATGAAAGAACTGGAACAGGAATCGGTCGTTGCCATGCAGCGCGACAAAGGTTCCCTTGCCCTGCCGGCGCACCAGCACGTGCTCATGGACCAGTTCGTCAACCGCACGGCGCAATGTGCCGATGCTGACGTGCAAAGCCCGCGCGATCAAGGTCTCGTTGGGCAGAGACTTGCCCGGCCCGCAGCGCCCCGACTCGATCACCCGCTGCAATTCACGCTTGACCTGGCGGTACAGCGGCATCGACGCGGTGTCGGTGAGCGGGCAGAATTCGAGGGCGTCCATGGGCATGATGCGCCGCAGTGTATCTGGCTGCCCGCCATTCAATCAAGTCATATGAATGACTTGATTGACAGTCGGATATCGAACCCTACACTCGCAATTTTCACGTCCTCGCTGACGGCCCTCTTTTTTTCAACTGGAGACCCCATGATTCATTTCGTTTTGCACGACGCCAAGGACACCGTGGCAGTCGTGGTGGTGGAAGGTGTGACCGCCGGTACCGACATGACCGGCTGGATCATGGACGAGGACAAGACCATCAACGTGCAGGCCAAGCAGGACATCCCGATCGGCCACAAGGTCGCGCTCAAGGACATGGCTGTCGGTGACACCGTCATCAAGTACGGCATCGACATGGGCAAGGTCGTGGCGGGCATCACCGTCGGACAACACGCCCACGTGCACAACATCAAGACCAAGCGCTGGTAAGCAGACCTCGAGCGTCGCACCACCCCATTCCATCCCAGACCAGAGAACCACACCATGTCCGTCATCGACAAGAACACGACCTTCCTTGGCTATCGGCGCGAGAACGGCCGCGTCGGCATCCGCAACCACGTCATCATCCTGCCGCTGGACGACCTGTCCAACGCAGCTGCCGAGGCGGTCGCGCACAACATCAAGGGCGCGATGGCCATCCCCCATCCCTACGGCCGGCTGCAATTCGGCGCCGACCTGGAACTGCATTTCCGCACCCTGATCGGTGCCGGCTGCAACCCCAACGTGGCTGCAGTGGTCGTCATCGGTATCGAGGACGGCTGGACGCAGAAAGTCGTCGACGGCATCAAGTCCACCGGCAAACCGGTGGTCGGCTACGGCATCGAGCTGCACGGCGACCACGACACCATCCTGCGTGCCAGCAAGTCGGCCAAGCAATACGTGCAGTGGGCCAGCGAGAAGCAGCGCGAGGAGTGCCCGATCTCCGAGTTGTGGGTCAGCACCAAGTGCGGCGAGTCCGACACCACCAGC
>JBBRVD010000276.1:0-4150 GCA_038247175.1 Burkholderiales bacterium
AAAACGCCGGCCTCGGGCGCCTGAAAAAACGGATCATCGCGTGCGAAAGACCCATCTCATCACGCTCCCTACGCTGGCATGACCCAGATCAGGTGAGTGGGGTATTTCTCAGTCGCCAGGCCTTGCGGCCCCGGCGACACCCCCGGTGATGCGTGGATTGTAGGCGATTACACGCCCGTCAAGGCTGCGCAACCAGTTGCGCAAAGCGCTGCAGATCCACGTTGCCACCGCTGACAATCACACCGACCCGCTTGCCCGCCAGCGGCAGGTCGCCCTGCATGACCGCCGCGGCGCCCAGACAACCGGTGGGCTCGACGATGATCTTCATGCGTTCAGCAAAAAAACGCATCGCATCGACCAGCTGCGCATCGCTGGCGGTGATCACATCATCGACGTCGCGCCGGATGATCGCAAACGTCAGCTCACCCAGCGCCTGGGTCTGCGCCCCATCGGCGATCGTGCGCGGCGTCTCGATCCTGACGATCTGCCCGCTGCGAAACGACTGTTGTCCGTCATTGCCCGCCTGCGGCTCCACGCCGATGACCAGGCATTGCGGCGACACGGCTCGCGCAGCCAGCGCGCAGCCGCTGATCAGGCCACCGCCGCCCAGGCAAACGAACAGGGCGTCGAGCTCGCCGACCTGCTCGAACAACTCCTTGGCTGCCGTGCCCTGCCCGGCAATGACGTCCGGATGGTCGAACGGCGGAATCAACGTCATGCCCCGCTCGGCGGCCAGCGCGCGGCCCAGCGCCTCGCGATCTTGCTGGAAACGGTCGAACAACACGACCTCGGCCCCGTATCCGCGTGTGGCCTCGATCTTGGCCTGCGGCGCATCGAGCGGCATCAGGATCACCGCGGCGATACCCTGCAACCGGGCCGACAATGCGATCGCCTGAGCATGATTGCCGCTGGAAAACGCAATGACACCGGCCGCGCGCTGGCGCGCGTCGAAACGCGACAGGGCGTTGAACGCACCGCGGAACTTGAACGCGCCCATGCGCTGGAAGTTCTCGCACTTGAAGAACACCTGCGCGCCCAGGCGCTGGTCGAGCGTGGACGAACGCAGCACCGGCGTCTTGCGGGCATGGCCGTCGATGCGCCCGGCGGCGGCAACGACATCTTCGAAGGTGGGCAGAAGGGACATGGGACTCACTTGAGGGGATGAAGCCGCCCAATATACTGGCTTGTGCTCGACTTGCTCAAGACATTCTCGTGGCAGGAACTGCGCCACCATCCGTGGCGCAACGCGGCCGCCGTGCTGGCCGTGACGCTGGGCGTGGCGTTGGCATTTTCGGTGTCGCTGATCAACAACTCGGCGCTGAGCGAGTTCGCGCAGGCGGTGCGATCGGTCAACGGTCAGGCCGACCTGGAATTGCGCGCTGTCAGCGCCGACTTCGACGAGGGCGTTTTCGCACGGGTTGCCACCGACCCGCGGGTGGAGCTGGCCTCCCCGGTCCTGGAGTCGCGCAGCCAGCTGCAGGCCAACGGGCGAAAGCCGGTCGCGCTTCGGTTCGTTGGCGTCGACGCCTTGCGTATCGCCCGGGTTGCGCCCGACATGCTGCCGCGGCCGGCCCCGGACGCCCCGCGCCTGGCCTGGTTCGAACCCGATGCGTTGTTTCTGAATGTCTCCGCGGCCCAGGCGCTGGGGCTGGCCACCCCATCCATGCCGGCGCTGCAGTTGCTGACGGTGGGCGAACCACGGACGCTGCGGGTGCGCGGCGAGGTGGCCGCCGGCGGCGAACCCCTGGCGGTGATGGATATCGGTGCCGCGCAGGACCTGTTCGGCAAGGTCGGGCGGCTGACACGCATCGACCTGCGATTGGTGCCCGGCCAGGACCCAAAGGCGCTGGCAGCCGCATGGCAGGCCGATCCGACATGGCCTGCCGGCATGCGCGTGGCGCCACCCGCCGATGCGGTGTCCAGCATCAGCAACCTGTCGCGGGCCTACCGGGGCAACCTGACCGTGCTGGCACTGGTGGCGCTGTTCACCGGCGCCTTCCTGGTGTTCTCGGTGCTGGCGCTGAGTGTGGCCAAGCGCGCGCAGCAGTTCGCGTTGCTCGGCGTGCTCGGCCTGAGCGGGCGCGACCGGATGCGTCTGGTGCTGGCCGAGTCGGCATGCCTGGGCACGCTGGGTAGTGCGTTGGGCGTCGCACTGGGCACCGTGCTCGCTCTGCTGGCCCTGCGCTGGCTCGGCGGCGATCTGGGCGGCGGCTATTTCCGGGGTGTCGCACCCGTGTTGCAGTTCAGTGGCTGGGCTGCAGCAGGCTACGGACTGCTCGGCGTGGCCGCGGCCATGGCTGGCGCCTGGTTGCCGGCGCGCGACGTCCAGCGCCTGCCACCGGCGCAGACCCTCAAGGGGCTGGGGCTGCAGGCGCAGGGCGCGGACCGACCCTGGCGCGCCTTGGTGCTGGTGCTGGCCTGTGCCGGGCTGCTGCTGGTGCCACCGTTGTGGGGCATGGCTTTGGGCGCCTACCTGGCCATCGCGCTGCTGCTGGTCGGAGGTATCAGCGCCCTGCCCTCGCTGATCGCGCTGTTGACACGCCGGCTGGCGCCCGCCTTGTCGGCCAGGCTGTTACCGATGCTGGCAATCGAACGGGCCCGCCGGATGCGCGCCAGTGCGGCAGTGGCGGTCAGTGGCGTGGTGGCGGCGCTGAGCCTGGCGGTCGCGCTGACCGTCATGGTCGCCAGTTTCCGGACCTCGGTGCAGGACTGGCTCGATGTGGTGTTGCCGGCCGACCTGTATGTGCGGCATGCGGCCGGCGGCGACACGGCGATCTTCTTCGACCCCGAAACGGTTGCCGCTCTGCGTCGGTTGCCGGGTGTAGCCGGCATCACGACCGTGCGCTCACTGCCGCTGACACTGGCACCGGGCCGACCGACCGTGCCCCTGTTGGCGCGGGAGCTGGCACAGCCGCAGCGTGCGCTGGCGCTGGTGGGCACCCTCGTAACCGTGCCGGCCGACGCCGTGCCGATCTACGTCAGCGAACCGATGGTGGCCCTGTATGGCGCCCGTATCGGCGAGCCTTTCGCACCGCTGGACGCAGCATGGGCCGACAGGCCCGGCAGCCAAAGCCCCACCGCCGCGCCCCGGTTCGTCGTGGCGGGTGTCTGGCGCGACTATGGCCGCCAGTTCGGCGCGATCGCCATCGACCAGCAGGATTTCGAGCGCATCACCGGCGACCGCCGGATCAACGATCTGGCGCTGACGCTGGCCAGCGGTGCCGACGCGGCTGCGGTGCAGGCTGCGCTGCGCGAACAGGTGGCGAGCACGCATCCCGGCCTGGCGCTGGAGATCGCCAGCGCCAGCGAGATCCGCGCCATCTCGCTGCGCATCTTCGATCGCAGCTTCGCCGTCACCTACTGGCTGCAGGCGGTGGCGATCGCGATCGGCCTGTTCGGTGTGGCAGCGAACTTCAGCGCCCAGGTGCTGGCCCGGCGCAAGGAATTCGGACTGCTGGTGCACCTGGGCGTCACGCCGCGCCAGGTGCTCACGCTGGTGGCGCTCGAGGGCCTGGCCTGGACCGGTATCGGCGCGCTGGCCGGGCTGCTGCTGGGCCTGGGGGTGAGCGTGATCCTGGTGCACGTGGTCAACCCGCAGAGTTTCCACTGGACGATGGACCTGATGCTGCCCTGGCGCCAGCTGGCCGCCTTGTGTGCGGCCACCGTACTCGCGGGAACCACCACCGCGTGGCTGGCGGCGCGCGCGGCGGCCAGCTCGAACGTTGTGCTTGCGGTCAAGGAAGACTGGTAATGGTGCGTGTGCGCTAGGTGATGGACACCAGCACGCTGCACGGCGCATGTTCGATCAGGGTGCTGGAACTCGAGCCGCGCCACCACCGCGCGGCCCAGCTGTCCAGGTGTTTGTGTCCGACGACGATCAAGTCTGCCTCGATCTTGCTGGCATAGTTGGTGATCTCGCTGATCGTCTCGCCCACCAGCACCTCGCCATTGGCAGCGAAGCTGGCCTTGGCCAGCACCTGAAGGCCCTGCTCGAGGATCTGTCTGTAATTGTCTTTCTCGCGCTCGGTGATCTGCGGGTCGTAGAACCCGCCTTCGGCGCCGATGAAGTCGATATGGTGCGGCATCACGGCCACCAGGGTCAGTGCTGCGCCAGTCCATTGCATCAGGTCCTTGCAGGCGAGCAAGGCGT